>JBKJNF010000128.1:0-6919 GCA_046596155.1 Flavobacteriales bacterium
TCCACATGGAGCGGAAGCTGCTTGTCGGCATAGCCCACACTGCGGAAAAGCACGGTGTAGTCGCCGGCAGGGAGGCTCCGGAGGAAGGCGCCAGTGATGTCGGTGCTGGCCGCAAGGTCGGGTGCGAAGGCGATGCTTACGCCGGGCAATGGCTCCTTTGTGGCCAGATCACTCACGGTGCCCTGCACGATACCCTCCTGTGCATTCGCCAGCAGGATCGTGAACAGGCCTGAGAACAACAGGAGCTTCTTAACCATGGACAGCTATTTTAGGCCGGAGCAGATCGACGCCGAAAGTAGCGATCACCGCGAACCACACATGCTGAACGATCAGGAGCACATCCACCGCATCGCCCTGTCGATGTTGAAAGGCATCGGACCCGTGAACGCGCGCAACCTGGTGGCCTATTGCGGCGGGGTTGAACCACTGTTCACCGATAAGAAGGTGCGTCGCTCATTGGAAAAGGTGCCCGGCATCGGCCCCACGCTCGCAGCATCGATCCTGAATACCAAGGTGCTGCTGGCCGCAGAAAAAGAGCTGGCCTATGTGCGCAAGCAGAACCTGCGGATGCTCTTCTACCTCGATGCGGAGTACCCCCGGCGCCTGCGTAATTGCGATGATGCACCAGTACTGCTGTTCGTGCAGGGCAATGCCGCGTTGGATGTGGAACGCAGCGTGTCCATCGTGGGCACACGTGGCCCTAGCGACCATGGCAAGCGCTTGTGCGAGGAACTGGTCGAAGGCCTGAAGGAGAGCGGTGCGCTCATCGTCAGCGGACTGGCCTACGGCATCGACGTGGTCGCGCACCGCACAGCGCTGAAGTCCGGGCTCAACACCATCGGCTGTGTGGCGCACGGGCTGGACAGGCTTTATCCCGGCGAGCACGCGGCTACGGCCAAGGAGATGTGCGGCCAGGGTGCTCTGGTGAGCGAACTGCCCAGCGGCGCAACGTTCGCGCCGGGCAACTTCCCTGCGCGCAACCGCGTGATCGCCGGGCTCAGCGATTGCTGCATCGTGGTGGAGAGCGGCAACAAGGGCGGCTCGTTGATCACGGCGGACATATCCAATAGCTACGATCGCGAAGTGATGGCCTTCCCTGGCCGCCCCACGGATGCGAAGAGCGAGGGCTGTAATCGCTTGATCAAGGACAGCAAGGCACACCTGATCACCAGCGCTGCGGATGTGCTGAAACTGATGGAATGGCTGCCCACCGCGAAGAAGAAGGTCGGTGTGCAACGTGCCCTCTTCACCGAACTGCAGCCCGAGGAAAAGGTATTGGTGGATGTACTGAAGGAAAAAGGAAAGCTGGATATCGATTCGCTCTGCTTTGCGTGCGGCATGCTACCGCACAAGGCCAGCACAATCCTGCTCACGTTGGAATTCAATGGCGTGGTGCGTTCGCTACCGGGAAAGGTGTATGTGTTGAATTGATGAACCGCAGATGGATGCGATGGAATGGATGAACACAGATGATCGGACACTGATCGATAGGCGAGCCATGGATATGAACGAACCACACGCACAGGAAACGGAACAGATCATCGCAGCTGCATTTGAGGTGATCAACACGTTGGGGCACGGTCTGTTGGAAAAGCCATACGAGAATGCGCTATGCGTGGAATTTGCCGCGAGGGACATTCCGTTCACGCAACAGAAGCGGTTCGAGATCATCTACAAGGGCTCGAATGTGGGTCTCTACATGCCGGATCTGATCGCATTTGAAAAGGTCGTTGTGGAGGCCAAGGTTGTTGATAGGATCACGGACCAGGATCTTGGGCAGGTGATGAATTACCTTCGGATCACCCAGCTCCCTGTGGGGCTTATTTTGAATTTTTAAGCGACCACGGCTCGAGGTCAAGCGGGTCACCATGTCTGAATTCCTGCGCTGAAGCGTTTCGTCCCCCTATCCGTTTCCCTTGAGCCCGTCCGTCTCTATTCGCCATTCCCCGTAGGCTTCATCCGCATCCTTCCCCTGCATCTTTCTCATCTGCCGTCCTTGTAACCAAGGCCCAGACATCTTCTCCACGCCCGCATGCTGGCCGTCTGGTCCATCCAATTCTTCCGATCCCTCCGCCGTCCTCACTCAAAGGCCCCGCCATCTCATCCGCGTCCATCCCCTTCATCCTATCCATCTGCGGTCCCATCGCCCAACTACCTTCGCGCCGCCCCGCCCTGCGGAGCAAGCTCAGCACCGCATGTCACCCCTGAAAAAGCTGCCTTTCCAACTCACCAACACGCTCACGCGCAAGAAGGAGGAGTTCGTTCCGCAGAACCCCCCATACGTTGGATTGTACGTCTGCGGCCCTACCGTGTACAGCGACGTGCACCTAGGAAACGTGCGCAGCTTCACCACCTTCGACGTGCTTTACCGGTGGCTCACACATATCGGGTACATGGTGCGGTACGTGCGCAACATCACCGACGTGGGGCACCTGGTGGATGACGTGGACGCCGGCGAGGATAAGATCGCGAAGCGCGCGCGGCTGGAGCAGCTGGAGCCGATGGAGATCGTGCAGAAATACACGAACGGCTTCCACGATGTGATGCGACTCTTCAACTTGAAGAACCCCAGCATCGAGCCCACGGCCACGGCCCACCTGATCGAGCAGATCAAGATGGTGGAACGCATCATCGCCAACGGCTACGCGTACGAGGCGAACGGCAGCGTGTACTTCGACGTGCCCAAGTTCGCGGCGAAGTACAACTATGGCGAACTGAGCGGCAGGAAGATCGACGAGCTGATCACCAACACGCGCGACACCGAAGGGATGGACGAGAAACGTTCACCGCTCGATTTCGCCATTTGGAAAAAGGCCGAGACCGGTCACCTGATGCACTGGCCATCTCCCTGGGGTGAAGGATTCCCTGGTTGGCATTTGGAGTGCAGCGTGATGAGCACCAAGTACCTCGGTCAAACGTTCGATATCCACGGTGGTGGCATGGACCTGAAGTTCCCGCATCACGAGTGCGAGATCGCACAGAGCATCGCGGCCGATGGTATTGCACCCGTGCGCTATTGGATGCATGGCAACATGCTTACCGTGAACGGTCGGAAGATGGCCAAGAGCGAGGGGAACGGTTTCACACCGGAAGAGCTGCTCACCGGCAACCACAAGTTGCTGGAGCGGGGCTACAGTGCCATGGCGGTGCGCTTCTTCATGTTGCAAAGTCATTACGCCAGCACCTTGGACTTCAGCAACGCGGCGATGCAGGCATCGGAGAAGGGCTTGGAGAAAATGATGGCCGCGATCGCAACCTTAGAGAAGCTCGGCGACGGGATTGAAGCAGGGGCTTCACCACATGTCACGGAATTGGAACAGGCCTGCTACGACGCCATGAACGACGACCTGAACACGCCGATCATGATCGCGCACCTGTTCGATGGCGTGCGCATGATCAACGGTGCGAACGATGGGAAGCTTGCCCTCCATGCCGAGGATGTCGATCGACTGAGGTCATTGTACAACACCATGCTTTTCGATGTGCTCGGTTTGCGGAAGGAACAGGGGTCGGCTGGCAGCCATGAAACGCTGGATGGCGTGGTGCAATTGTTGTTAAGCATGCGCGCTGACGCCAAGGCGAGCAAGAACTTCACGCTCAGCGACAAGATCCGCGACCAGTTGGCCGCAGTGGGCATCAGCATCAAGGACACCAAGGACGGAAGCACCTGGGAACATGCGTGACCGGATCATGGGCATCACCACCGTTTTCGCGAGCCCGCATTTGGGGCGAAGCGATCTTTCATTCATGCGACGTCCTGGCACTCCGTCTGGTGTTGCGGTCCTCCTTGCCCTGATCCTCGGACTGAACGCCTGCGCTCCGGAAGGCACCCCCGTTCCGGAAGTGGGACCAGCACCACCCGCTTTGGTGCCAGCACCGCTCTTCGATGCCGACAGTGCCTACGGCTTCGTGGCCAGGCAGGTGGCTTTCGGTCCGCGTGTCCCCGGCACACCCGCGCACAAGGCCTGCGCAGATTGGTTGGTGGCCACCTTGAAGCGCTTCGGGGCGGATACCGTGCATGAACAGAAGGGGACGGTAACGTCGTTCAACGGTCAACCAGTGCCACTTCGCAACATCATCGCGAGCTGGTCACCGGAGAAGAAGGACCGATTGCTGCTGATGGCGCATTATGACTCCCGCCCTTTCGCCGATCACGATGACGAACGCCAGAACGAGCCGATCGACGGCGCGAACGATGGTGGCAGCGGCGTGGCCGTTTGGCTGGAGCTGGCCCGTCATATCAGCGCTCAACGCCCTGCCTTGGGCATCGACATCTTCTTCACCGATGTGGAGGACATGGGCCAGCCGAACCTGGGTGTGATGGGCGCGGAGACGGAACAGAACTCCATCAAGACCTGGTGCCTGGGCAGCCAGTACTGGGTGAGGAACCTGCATGTGCCGAACTACACTGCACGCTTCGGCATCCTGCTGGACATGATCGGCAGCGAGGGCGCAACATTCCCCCGCGAGGGCCTGAGCATGCGCTTTGCACCCCAGGTGGTGTCGAAGATCTGGAAGGCGGCGGCAGCCACGGGTCATGGTGATCGGTTCAAGAGCGAGACCCGCCAGTACGTGGGGATCGACGATCACATGATCGTCAACGAGGGCACCGGCATTCCGGTAGCGGACATCATCGCTTTCGACGAGAGTACGAACGCCTTCCCCAGCACCTGGCACACACACGAAGACAACCTGAAGGGCATCAGCCGGGAAAGCCTGCAGGCCGTGGGTGCAACGGTGACGCAGGTGGTGTGGGCGGAACGCTGACCAGCTCAGAAAGTGTCACTCCCAGCCGAAGCCCAAGAACGACAGGCCGAAGCCGAAGTAGAGCGGGGCGCTGTTCACGGCGCCTGTTGTGGTGCGGAATAGTTCGCCATGTCCAATGGCGTATCCGCCCTGCACGAAGAGTTCGCCGAAATAACCAGCCAGCCCACCGCGCAATCCCGCACGCAGTCCGATAGGGACCTGGACATGCGATACGGCAATGGTACCGTTCATACCTCCAACGCTGCCGTAGCCCGAGCCCGAAAGGACCTGAACACCCAGCAATGAACCCAGATAGAACGATGTGTAGTCATTACTCGATGTAAAGTACTTCGCGCTGTAGATGAATTCCAACGCGTTGATGTTATCGTCTCCGCCTCCACTGAAGAAGACGTCCGCTCCCATCCCGATGCGCCGATCAAAGTCGCGTTGAACGCCCAGTCCGAATGTTCCGGTGGGCACCAGGCCTTTGGCGCCGGCCACCAGCGCATGCGCATATTCGAGTGTCACATTGATACCCGTGGCCTGCGCGCGCAACTGGGAGGCAAGCACACAAAGAGATAGCGAGCACAATATCCGGGAGATCTGGAACGGTCGCATGTCTTACCAACCGAAACCGTAAGCCAGGCCTAGCGTGAAAGCCATGTTCGTCAAGTCGAAGTCCTTGCCGGAGAAATAGGATTGCGTGAACAAGCTATTGCCTCCGCCCACCACGTACCCGAGCTGCGTGTACAGATCGGCGTAGCCACCTTCGAGGGAACCGCGCAGACCAAAGCGCAGGCCTAGCGGGATGAGGGTCTTCTTCCCTTCCGCGATGGAAATGAACGGTCCGTTACCGATCGAGGAACCGTTCGGATCGCTGACATAGGATAGGTCCGCGGTCTGCTTCACCGTTCGCACCCCGATGAACGTGCCGAGATACAGGTGGCCCTCATCATTGTCGGAGAGCGCGTAGGCCGTGCGGTACTGTACGGAGAAGACCTTGTCCGAGAGGTAGTAGAAACCAGAATACCCTTGATAGAGCAACTCGGCGCTCTGCCCATCCGAGGTGGATCGCTGTAGATCGATCACCGCGTCGAGGCCCATGGAGATCCGTTCATTGAAGTCGTGGTCATAGCCCATGCCCAGTTGGTATGTGGCCCACATGCTCTTATCCGCGTAGACCTTGCTGAACTCCGGGAAGATGAAGCGGATGCCACTGACCTGTGCGCTGGCAATGCTCGCGCATGTGGCGCAGGTAACAAGGAGGAATAAGCGCCGCATCACTTCAGGAATTCGATGTTGAGCATTTCGATCGCCTTGCTCATGGGCACACCGAAACCGATACCCTGCACACCCGTATCGCTGATCTTCAGCGTGGCCACGCCCACCACCTTGCCGGTCTCATCGATCAGCGGGCCGCCACTGTTGCCCGGGTTGATGCTCACATCCGTCTGGATGTACGATCGACCATCGAACTCGCGTCGTCCGCTCATGATGCCGCGGGTCACGGTCTGCCCGAGCTTTTCATCCAGTGGCGTACCGATGGCAAAAAGCTCCTCGCCCAGTTGCAGGCCGGCATCGTCGCCGATGCTCAGCGCTGGCATGTCGTTTCCGGGTGTCTTGATCAGCGCCACGTCGAAATCACGGTTCACTTTCACCACGGTACCGTCCAAGGTGAAACCCTGTTGGAAGCGCACCTTTACGGTGCTTTGGTCCTCCACCACGTGCGCGTTGGTCAGGATGTAGCCGTCGTTGGTGATGAGGAAGCCGCTGCCGTGGCCCTTCTTCGTTTCCACGGTGACCACTGCCTTCACGAGGGCCGTGAGCATGTCCTTCCGTCCGGCGAACGCGATGGGCACGGGTGTGGTCAACTGCATCACGGAACCCTTGCTACGTGAAAGTCCGGTGTCGTGCACCTTGGCCAATCGTTCGCGCAAACCGTCCTCATCCACCAGCCTGCGGGCAGCATACTTGGCGGCATTGCTGAGCACGTCCACCGAAGGTTCGGCGAACACCGGATAACTGGTATGCCGGGCGAGGGTGAACAGCACACTGTCCTTATCCACGCCGCTCATGAACATCCATTCAATGTCCATTTCCACCCTTCCATACACGCGCTTCTCGAGATCGATCAGCTGGATATCCACGGCCTTGATCACCGGTTTCAGGTAGA
>JBKJNF010000226.1:0-15260 GCA_046596155.1 Flavobacteriales bacterium
CCCCAATGCACCCAACGACGAGGCCGGGCCGGTGATCAGCCTGTTCATGAATGACGAACGCTTCGTTCCTGGTGGCACGACCAATGAGGACCCCCTGCTCTTCGCGAAGCTCTTCGATGACAATGGTATCAACACCTTGGGCAACAGCATCGGCCACGACCTGACGGCCGTGATCGACCAGAACACAGAGAACGCCATCGTGCTGAACGACGTATACGAGACCGATCTCAACACCTATAAGAGCGGCCAGGTCCGGTATCGCCTCAACAGCCTTTCGGAAGGCGCCCACACGCTGACCATGAAGGCCTGGGACGTGAATAACAACAGCAGCCAGAAGAACGTCGACTTCGTGGTGGCGCCCAGCGCTACACTGGCCCTGGACCACGTGCTGAACTACCCTAACCCCTTCACCACCCACACCGAGTTCTACTTCGAACACAACCGGCCATGTAGCGAACTGGACGTGCAGGTACAGGTGTTCACCGTAGCCGGCCGACTGGTGAAGACCCTCAGCAGGCGCCTGGCCTGCGACGGCTTCCGGAGCGAACCCTTGGCCTGGGACGGCCTTGACGACCGCGGGGACCGCATAGGACGAGGTGTCTACGTATACCGCCTGAGCGTCTCCAACGACAATGGGGAAGCTGCCGACAAGGTGGAGAAGCTGGTGGTCCTTCGCTGATGCGGACAATAATGGCCCTGTGGCCCGCGTATATTCGCAGCCCCTTTTCTGAACGCCCCCGGATGAAGCTCATTTTCAGGTCGCTGACCTTCCCCTTTGCACTGGTTTTGCTGATAAGCCAAGCGAAGGCACAGGTGAATACGGATTGCATCAACGAACTGACAGGACAGTCCTGTGACAAGGTGCTTAACACGATCACCACAGCAGTTCCCTTCCTGATCATCGGTCCCGATTCACGTTCTGGAGGTATGGGCGATGCCGGTGTGGCCCTTCCGGCCGATGCCAATTCCATCCACTGGAATCCCAGCAAGCTGGCCTTCGCTGAGAACCAGAGTGAGTTCCGCCTTTCCGTCTCACCCTGGTTGCGCAACCTGGTGCCGGATATGAGCTTGGCCTACCTGGCCGGTTACAAAAAGCTGAAGAACAAGCGTTCTGCCGTCGGTGCCTCCCTCCGCTATTTCAACTTAGGCAGCATCACCTTCACGGATGTGAACGGCCAGGTGATCCGCGACTTCAAGCCGGCGGAATTCGCTGTGGACCTGGCTTTCGCGCAACAGTTCAGCGACCGATTCTCGGGTGGCATCGCGCTGCGGTACATCAACAGCAATTTGACGGGCGGCCTCAACGTGAGCGGCGCCAATACCAAGGCCGGCCAGTCCGTAGCAGCCGATGTGTCGTTCTACTACCGCAAGAAGGACTTCCAATTGGGCGGCAATGATGCCACATTCGCCTTCGGGGTGAACATCTCCAATATCGGCGCCAAGATGTCCTACAGCGATGCCGCGCGTCGTGATTTCATTCCGGGAAATATGCGGCTGGGACCCTGTCTGACCTTGGACTTTGACCAGTACAACAGCCTTTCATTCAATGTTGATGTGAACAAGCTGTTGGTTCCCACGCCACCCATTTACAACGCGACCGGCGATACTATTCTTTACGGACAGGACCCGACCCGTGGTGTGGCCGCAGGCATTCTGGGCTCCTTCAGTGACGCACCGGGTTACCTGGACGGCAACAACCAGATCATCGCCGGCAGTCCCTTGAAGGAGGAACTGCGCGAGATCAACTTCGGTGGTGGGCTCGAATACTGGTACGCCAAGCAGTTCGCTTTCCGTACAGGCTACTTCTGGGAGCACTACACCAAAGGCAACCGGAAATACTTCACCATGGGCCTGGGTGTGAAATACAGCATCTTTTCGCTCGACTTCAGCTACCTGATCGCCAACACGCAACGCAGCCCGCTGGCCAATACCTTGCGATTCACACTTGGCTTCAACTTCGACGGCAAGACGAAGAAGAAGGAAAGCGACGTGGAATGACCTTTCGGGTCGGTTTCGGGTTTGATACCCATCAACTAGTGGAAGGCCGTGAGCTTTGGCTTGGCGGTGTGCGTATCGACCATCCGACGGGAGCCCTAGGCCACAGCGATGCGGATGTTCTGCTCCATGCGATCTGCGATGCACTGCTCGGGGCCGCAGGGCTCGGAGACATCGGTCATCACTTCCCCGATACCGACATGCGCTGGAAAGGTGCGGACAGCAAGGTGCTGCTCGCACATGTGAGCGCGTTGCTCAAGGAAAGTGGCTGGCAGGTGGGCAATGTGGATTGCACACTGTTGTTGGAGCGCCCCAAGATCAAGCCCCACATCGAAGCCATGCGGAATGCCATCGCACCGTTGATCGGTCTGGACATGGATGCCGTTTCGATCAAGGCCACCACCAATGAAACGATGGGATTCGTGGGCCGGGAGGAAGGGGTGTGCGCTTATGCCGTGGCGCTGATCCAGCGCGGCTGATCAATCGTCATTGTCCGGCGCGATCTCGGTGAAGCCAGCATGGCTTTGCTCGTCCTCGAAGAAGAACACACGCATCTGCACCGTATCGCGTAGCAGGTCGATCTTCCCGATCTCCACCCGACTAACCTTGATGCCTAAGCGGTCATGCAGGTCGGCCATCAAGCGCGGCTTATTCTCAGGCTTGATCAGGTCGATCTTTTCATACACCAGCAGGCGCATGGCCTCGTGGCGGGTGAGCCAAAGGTGCTCCATCACATACACCAGCGACAGGATGATCAGGTTCGTGAAGAAGAGTTCCACCAAGCTCACCTTCTTGCTCACCAGGGCGTTGATCACGGCCAGCGTGATCACCGCGAACAGGTACGTCATGTCCTTCACTGACAGTTGCTCGGTGCGGTAGCGGATGATGCTGAACACCGCGAACAGGCCGAAGCCGAAGCCCATGCTCAGTTTCACGTTGTTCATCAGCACGCACAGGAAGAAGATCAATACGTTGAAGACGAAATAGGTGAAGAGGTTCTCCTTCTTCCGGTGGATGGGATAGTAGATCACCCGGATCAGGATGAAGAGCACGATCGCATCGAGCCCGAACTTGAAGAGCAGCTCCCACAAGTCGGGGTGGAAGAGGCGCATACCGAAGATCTTGGTCGTCATTTGTTCTGTTCGTTGTTCAGGCAGCCAGTTGCAAGCCTTGTAGGCGCAGGAGCACGGGTTTGAAATTGTTATGTTTCGGCGCCAGCCCCATGAGGAGCATACCGACGCAATACTTGCTCATGGCGGCCGGTCGGATGCCGATGCGCTTCATGAGCGCGTTGAAGGGTGAGCCCCGCTCGGCCCGGCTTTCCTTCAATTCGGCCACACAGATCCCATCGAGCGAGCGCTTGTCGGTGGCGGTGGAGAAGGTGAGGCCCAGATCGATGGTCAGCCGCTCATGACGGACGCGATGCACTAGCGTTAGCCGCGTGAAATGGTTCCAGAGTGCGGGCTCCAGCGCAATGGTGCAGCCGCTCGATCGGTCCACGAAGGCCTGCTGTTCGGCGCTGAGCTGGGGTGGGATGGAGGGGATGCGGATGCGCACCTTGTCGGTATCGCCCCGGCCATTCTTGCGTTTCACTTCGAGGTAACAAAGATCACTACCGACGTATTCGCGGAAACGCACCTTGCTGCGGAATGTGCGTTCGTTGTGGTGCTCCAGATAGTGCTGTCGCCCCGGCGTGTCGAAGTACAACGAGCGGTACTCCACGCCGCGGGTCCCGTTCACTTCCAGCAGCCGATATTCTGGCCTGATGTGAGCTAGAATGCGCTGCAGATCGGCCAGCCGGAACACGTACTTGGTATCCATGCGCGACTGCAGCTTCACCACGTCCATCTCCGCGAGTGTGATGGGCTCGAAACTTTGCAGCAGTTCCTTCAGGTCCGGTGTGGCGCTCATGGCAAGGGGCTCAAATCTATGGATCGCCCGTTGGCAGCGCGTTGGGCACTCGCGTCTTGCATACCTTCACGCCCCTTTACGCCATGGCATCCACCCGCAAGATCACGCTGCACTTCATGCAGCACCCCACTTGGTCATCACTTCCCAAGGAGGATCAGGAGCTGCTTTTGTTGGCCGCACGCGCCGCACGCAGTGCCTATGCACCCTACTCGAAGTTCAAGGTGGGCGCGGCTTTGCGACTGGAGGATGGCCATATTGTGCCTGGTAGCAATCAGGAGAACGCCAGCTTCCCCGCAGGCATTTGCGCCGAGCGCACCGCCCTGCACGCCGCCATGTCCGTGCTGCCTAAGGGAACCGTGGAATGTGTGGCCATTGTGGTGCCTCAGGTCCGTGGCCAGAAGCCCGTTACGCCGTGTGGTATCTGCCGCCAGGCGCTAGTTGAACAGGAGCGCCGCCAGGAAAGCCCCATTCGGCTGCTCATGGGCATCGTGCGTGGCCCCGTGGTCGAGTCCTTCAGCAGCGAGGCGCTCCTTCCGCTGTCCTTCGACAGTGCCCACCTGCCGGGCAAGCGCACCAAGAAGCGCTGACGGACCTGCTCCGCCTTGTGCGCAAGGCCGGTATCTTCGCCCCGACACCATGACGACCAAGACCGCTCCCAACAAGAGCGCCGATAAGGCTTCCGGCTTCGGCAAGGAGACCTACGTGCGCTGGTTCAAGGACATGTTGATGATGCGCCGCTTCGAGGAGAAGACCGGCCAACTGTACACCATGCAGAAGTTCGGTGGGTTCTGCCACCTCTACATCGGGCAGGAGGCCATCCTCGCAGGTATGATCACCGCCATCCGCAAGGATGACAAGGTGATCACGGGCTATCGGGATCATGCGCACCCGCTCGTGCTGGGCACCCCGGCGAAGAACGTGATGGCCGAGCTCTTCGGTCGTACCACTGGCACCAGTAAGGGCAAAGGCGGCAGCATGCACTTCTTCGACAAGGAGCGCAACCTGTTCGGCGGTCATGGCATCGTAGGCGGTCAGATCGGTCTTGGTGCCGGCATCGCCTTCGCCGACAAGTACAAGGGCAACGACAGTGTGACGCTATGTTCCATGGGCGATGGTGCTGTTCGCCAAGGCATCCTGCACGAGACCTTCAACATGGCGATGACGTGGAAGCTCCCGGTGATCTTCATCATCGAGAACAACGAATACGCCATGGGCACCAGCGTGGAGCGCACCAGTAATGTGCGCGAGCTGTATACACTGGGCGAGAGCTACGACATGCCCGGTGAGCCTGTGGACGGCATGAGCTGCGAGGCCGTGCACACCGCGATTGCGAAAGCCTGTGCGTTCGTGCGCGCTGGCAATGGACCGTACCTTCTGGAGATCAAGACCTATCGCTACCGTGGACATTCGATGAGCGATCCGCAGAAATACCGCACCAAGGAAGAGGTGGAGGAATACAAGCAGCAGGACCCCATCGAAGCGGTGCGCAAGGTGATCCTGCAGAACAAGTGGGTGAGCGAGGCGGAACTGGAGAAGTGGGACGAGTCCGTGAAAAAGGAAGTGGTCGAGGCCGTGAAGTTCGCCGAGGAAAGTCCACTGCCCGGTGTCGAAGAGCTGTACAACGACGTGTACAAGACGCCGGATTATCCGTTCATCAAGGACTGAAGAGCATACCGCAAAGCACGCGAAGGACGAAAAGAGCAATGCCAAGAGCGGACGAACAGGATCCGGATTCTTTGCGCTCTCTATGGTAAACACAACACTGCAGATGGCCGAGATCGTAAAAATGCCGAAGCTGAGCGACACCATGACAGAAGGTGTTGTGGCCAAGTGGAACAAGAAGGTCGGTGACAAGGTGAAGAGCGGTGACATCCTCGCCGAGATCGAGACCGATAAGGCCACCATGGAGTTCGAAAGCTACCTTGATGGTACGCTCTTGCACATCGGTGTTCCCCAAGGACAGGCTGCACCGGTGGATTCGTTGCTCGCCATCTTCGGGAAAGAGGGCGAGGACATTACCGCGTTGCTGGCGGAAGCCGCGAAGGGTGCGCCGAAAGCTGAGGCTCCGATGAAGGAAGAGAAGGCGGTAATAGAAGTGAAGCAGGAAACGCTGACCGCACAAGCTCCTGAAACTCCTTCTTTATCGAAGGCTGCTTCCCTTGCACTCCCTCCATCGGCTCCCTTATCTCCTTCACCAACCAACGGTCGCATCAAGGCCAGCCCGCTGGCAAAGAACCTCGCGGAGGAAAAAGGCATTGATATCAGTCGGGTTAGTGGCAGTGGTCCTGAGGGCCGCATCACCAAGAGCGATGTGGAAGGCTTCATCGGTGGTGGTTTGACCTCCGGTCGCCCGCAGGTGGAGCGCTTCACGGAAGTAGTCGTGAGCCAGATGCGCAAGACCATCGCCAAGCGTCTGGCCGAAAGCAAGTTCACCGCGCCGCACTTCTACCTCACCTTGGAGCTCGAGATGTCGCGCGCCATGCACGTACGAGAGGCGATCAACGCGAGCATTGCTCCGGACAAGATCTCCTTCAACGACCTGGTGATCAAAGCCGTGGCCGTGGCCCTCACGCATAACCCGAAGGTAAACAGCAGCTGGCTCGGTGATCGCATCCGCTACAATGAGCACGTGCACATCGGCGTGGCCGTTGCCGTAGAGGATGGTCTTCTCGTTCCCGTGGTCCGCTTCGCGGATGGCAAGTCGTTGCGTACGATCGGTGCCGAAGTACGCGAACTGGCGAAGAAGGCCAAGGAGAAAAAGCTCCAGCCCGCCGAATGGGAAGGCAACACCTTTACCATCTCCAACCTCGGCATGTTCGGCATCGATGAGTTCACTGCCATCATCAATCCGCCCGATGCGTGCATCCTTGCCATCGGTGGTATCCAGGAAAAGCCGGTGGTGAAGAACGGTGCCATCGTACCCGGACACATCATGAAGGTGACACTGAGCTGCGATCACCGCGTGGTGGATGGTGCCACGGGGGCGGCGTTCCTCAACTCCTTCAAGCAATTGTTGGAGGAGCCGGCGTTGTTGTTGGGCGTGGGGGCGATCTGAGTGGTCGCAATGATCATGCACTCGGCGCGTTCTGGACCCACAACTGGAACGAACATGCGCCATGTCATAGCTATTGCTGTGATCGCTTTGGCGATCGTTTCGTGCCAGAAGGATGAGCCTGGGGTCGTTTCTCTGCCAAGCCCTGTTATTTCGAATTACAGCAACCTGGATTCCGGGAATTATTGGGTCTACGAGCGGATCCAACTTGACACTTCAGGAAACCATGTGGGACAGCCGTCCGGTCTGGACTCGGTATGGGTGGAAGGAGACTCAGTGATCGCCGGTATTACATGGAAAAAGGTACGCTCATCGCCCGGCGGCGATTTCCCCCCATTGAGCCTTCAACGCGATTCCTCTAACGAGCTGTTGATGCGCGGGCATGGTGTGCTCATGGCCTCATCCGGGATCGACATGTCACTCTGGACCGAGCACATGCAGGGGATCATTGATGTCAACTACACGTTGCTCGTCATACCCCATCAGGTTGTTGTTCCGGCCGGCACCTTCACATGTCAGAAGGTTGCCGGTCTGATCTCTTCAGCTGGCTCTCCAGTGCCCCCTGAGCATCGGTGGCCCACCAGCCAATGGAGCAGCGGAACGGGTCTTGTCGAACAGCGCTATTTTTTCTATGCGGCCGGAACCGGTTACGAGAGCCGATTGGTTCGCTACCATGTGGAATGATGAAGATGCTGTCCCCGGCTCTTGTCATTGCCCAGTTCACCTGCATCGCTGTCTTGTTGTTCGGCGGTAGGTGGGCTCTCCCTTGGTGGGCTTGGGCTTTGTTCATCTCGGGTCTCGGCGTCTTCGCTTGGGCCTGCCTGTCGCTCGGTGGCAACAACTTCACCATTCTGCCGGATCCGCGCGAGGGCAACACCATTTCGAACGCCGGGATCTATCGTTTCTTACGGCACCCGATGTATACCGCGGTGCTTCTCTGTGGTATGGCCGTGACCTTCGGCGCGCCAAGCGCCTGGCGGTGGATCGCCATAGGCGTTTGCACGGTGGTGTTGTTACTGAAGATCCGCTACGAGGAAAGCCTGCTCGCTCAGCGGCATCCGGACTATCCGCAGGTGATGCGTGGAGTGCCGCGCTTGTGCCCTTGGATCTGGTAGAACTTCGTGGATCCTACATTCGGAACGTGCAAGGCTTCCTCGACACCCCGATAGAATACCTGAAGGGCGTGGGCCCGCAACGGGGTGAGTTGATGCGGGTGGAGTTGGGTATCGCCACGTTCGGCGATCTGTTGCTGCACTTCCCGTTCCGCTATGTGGATCGCAGCCGCTTCCACATGGTGAGCGAACTGCATGGTGAGGCCGACGGCATCCAGTTGCGGGGCACCATCACCCATGTGAAGACCTTGGGAGAGAAGATGGCACGGAGGCTCACCGCGAAGTTGATGGATGCCACCGGGAGCATCGACCTGGTCTGGTTCAAGGGTATCCGCTGGTTGCAGCCCGTGCTGAAGGAAGGGCAGGAGTTCATCATTTTCGGAAAGGTCACGGAGTTCAACGGGCGGCTGAATATGGCCCACCCCGAGCTCGAGAGCGCGGCGCAATGGGAGGCTGGACTGGACAATACACTGCAGCCCGTGTACAGTACCACGGACAAGGCCTCGGCCAGGGGGCTCAATAGCCGCGGCATTGGCAAGCTGACCGCTTCATTGCTCCTGCGACCGGACCTGCACCTGCCCGAAACGCTGAACGCCGACATCGTGGCGCTGCTCGGCGGCATGGCACGCGAGGAGGCCTTCCGCCACGCCCACGCGCCGCGCGACCAACACCTGCTGGAGAAGGCAACACGGCGGCTCAAGTTCGAAGAACTGTTCTTCATCCAATTGCAACTGCTTAAACAGAAAGTGCTGATGGCCCGCAGCGTGCATGGTGTGCGCTTCGAAAAAGTTGGTACGCTGCTCAATGATTTCTACACGAAACACCTGCCCTTCGAGCCCACCAATGCACAGAAGCGCGTGGTGAAGGAGATCCGCAAGGACATGGGGAGCGGTCGGCAGATGAACCGGCTGGTACAGGGTGATGTGGGCAGTGGCAAAACGCTTGTTGCATTACTGGCCATGCTCATCGCGCTGGACAATGGTCATCAATGCGCGTTCATGGCGCCAACGGAGATCCTGGCGCAGCAGCACTTCGCCACGTTGAGCCGGATGTTGAAGGACATGCCGCTAGAGGTGCGATTACTCACGGGTAGCACCAAGGCCGCGGAACGACGAAGCCTGTTCACCGCGCTACAGCTCGGTCACATACACATCCTCATTGGCACGCATGCGCTGCTCGAGGACCCGGTGGTGTTCGCGAAGCTCGGGCTGGTGGTGATCGACGAGCAGCACCGCTTCGGCGTGGCCCAGCGGGCAAGGATGTGGGCCAAGGCCGAGGTTCCTCCGCACATACTGGTGATGACCGCAACACCGATCCCGCGTACGCTGGCCATGACGTTATACGGTGATCTGGACGTGAGCGTGATCGATGAGCTACCGCCCGGCCGCAAGCCGGTGAAGACCGTGCACCGTTTCGACTCGTCGCGCAATGCCGTTTTCGCCTTCCTGGAGGACGAGGTCTCGAAAGGGCGACAGGTGTATGTGGTGTATCCGCTGATCGAGGAGAGCACCAAGGGGGATGCTGCGAGCAATCCGGCCAAGGACCTGAAGGACCTGATGGACGGCTTCGAGAGTCTCTCACGCCGGTTCCCACTTCCGAAGTACGCCGTGGGCATGGTCCATGGTCGCATGGACCAGGCCACCAAGGACTACGAGATGGCACGCTTCAAAAAAGGCGAAACGAACATCCTCGTTTCCACTACGGTGATCGAGGTGGGGGTTGACGTGCCCAATGCCAGCGTGATGGTGATCGAAAATGCCGAACGCTTCGGGCTCTCACAACTGCACCAGTTGCGCGGACGTGTGGGGCGTGGGGGCGATCAGAGCTTCTGCATTCTGATGAGCGGCGATAAGCTCAGCAACGACAGCCGCACCCGCCTGAACACCATGGTGCGTACCAATGACGGTTTCGAGATCAGCGAGGTGGACTTGCGCTTGCGCGGCCCGGGCGATCTGATGGGAACGTTGCAGAGCGGGATCCCGGAGCTGCACATTGCCGATCTGATCGCTGATGTCGAACTGCTTCAGCAGGCGCGCTCAGTAGCGCAGCGCATCCTGGACGCCGATCCCGACCTGCTGGCTCCAAGCAACGCGAACATCGCAGAGGCCTTGGCCGAGCGCATGCGCGACAAGCCCGTGTGGGGGCGTATCAGCTGATCACGCTTCGATGGCCTGTTTGCGTCGGATGGTATCCGGGGCCAACACATGAAGCAGACAACCGGAGGCGATCAGGAACTGCGCGGCAGCATACAGTACCATAAGCACCATGGGCGCCCAGCTCAAGGGGCGGATGAAGCGATTGGTGGCCAACAGGCTGTCCGATGAGATGAAGCACAGTGCGCCAGCGAATACGAGCCAGA
The DNA here is from genome assembly GCA_046596155.1 of Flavobacteriales bacterium. GTDB lineage: Bacteria > Bacteroidota > Bacteroidia > Flavobacteriales_F > PHOS-HE28 > PHOS-HE28. The sequence goes on from JBKJNF010000226.1 coordinate 10,430, forward strand.
AGCTGCGTGGGAATGTGCGCATGTAACGGAAGCAGGCCAGGATGCCCATGATGGCGATAACGGCCACATAGCTCAGCACCGGCAGCGTCATCTCCTCGTCCAACCTGGGCTGTAGCTCCCAGCTGAAGAGTATAGCGAACAGGATGATAACCAGTGAAAGGATACTGCTGAGGATCCAACCTTCCGTGCCGCCCACCTCAGTGATGTTGCGCACAAAGGCGATAGTGTAGCAGATATGCGCCAATAGGAACGCTCCCAGCCCGATGAGGAAGTTAAATTCGTCCAAGTGAAGGAACATCAGCGCCACATCCCCGATGAGCGAGAAGAACAACCCCAGCTGAACCATCAGTGTGAAGCGATCGCCATAGCGGCGGCTGTTGAAGAAGAACCAGGACGATAGGATGAGCAGGAGGGCAGGCTTGCACACATACTCCAACGCATACATGCCCTTTGCCTCGGCCACGACCGTGCCGATGAGCGCTAGCACATACGCGCTGCCGTTTATCCAGGTATTCCGTTTTACGTCCATCGAGGGTGCCTTACGGCTCCGTTGATCGCTGGCAAGTTAGTGCGCGGAAGCTTCGATGCAGTATCGGTGTACCTCCACCAGATGCTCCCGCCACTTGGTGCTACGCTCGAATATCATCCCGTTCCGGAACGCCACAGCTCGGCTGCGGGCGTTCTCGGGATGGATGAGGGAGATCACCGAGAAGCTCAGACCCTCGTTCGTTGCGAAGTCCATACACGCTCGGGCTGCCTCGGTGGCGTAGCCGTTTCCCCAGTGGGTCGGCATGAAATGGTAGCCGACCTCAAGCTCCCGCACCCCATCAACTTCTTGGACAAGCAGGCCGCATTGCCCCAGCGCCGAGCCCGTGGAGCGATCCTCCACCACCATAAGGCCTGTACCGTATTCGTGGTAACGCTGGAAGGTGCGATCGAACCATGTCGATACATTCGTTGGATGACCGGGATGCATGAACAGATAGCGCAGTGCCTCGGGCTCGTCCAGAAAGCTGGACCACCATATGCGGTCGCCGTTGGTGAGCCGACGGAACCTAAGCCGCTCCGTGGTAAGACCGTCCAGTGAAGGCAGAGGAAGACGGATCATGCTGGGCGCGCAATGGAATACGCTGACCGCGCTGCCCATACCAGCATCGTGAACGACAGGGAGACGAGCAATATCAAGACCGTCAGAGGGAGGATCGTGGTACCCAATACCACGTAGATCCATGCGCCGAGCAGCGCGATGCGCAGTGCTTCGAGGGCAATGGGCATCCGCCCACCTTCGAGCAACAGGCCTATGTCCATAACCCAGATGACGAGCAGACCGGCGCAGGTCCATTGTGCTGACCTGCACATGTCGGTCTGACGGAAAAGGAAGAAGGACGTGAAGGCCAACAGCAACGCGAATTGGACCGCCACATATGTACCCATGGCCACGGTGACCTGTGTGTTGAACTTGCGGCAGTGGTCGTGATCCCATGCATGCGGTACCACCGGGCCACCGAGGTCCTTCGGTCGCCAACCGGGTGGCTTCAGGAACACCAACACCTTGTCCCACCAGCGCTGCGTGGACCGCGCCATGGTGAACAGGTCGCCCCAGTAATGGAAGTTGGCGCGCACAGGGTCCCAGCCGTTCAGCGGCGTGGTGATGCCATAGGTGGGTTCCTCCTCCTCCCGCTGGAACGTGCCGAAGAGCCTGTCCCAGATGATCAAGGTGCCCGCATGGTTCCGGTCCAGGTATTTGGGGTCGCTACCATGGTGTACACGATGGTGGCTCGGCGTGTTGAACAACGCTTCGATCAGCCCCAATGTGCCGATGGCCTTGGTGTGGATCCAGAACTGGTAGAGTGTGTTGAACGCCGCCACGGTGACGATCACCAACGGATGAATGCCCAGCATGGCAAGCGGCAGATAGAACCAACAGCTGAAGAACCCCTGCCACCAGCTTTGGCGCAGGGCCACGCTCAGGTTGTATTCCTCGCTCTGGTGGTGCACAATGTGCGCGGCCCACATGAAGTTAATCTCGTGGCTCAGGCGGTGGAACCAGTAGTACATCAGGTCCACCAATAGGAACGCGATCACCCAGGTCACCGGTGACGTCGGAATGGTCACCAACCGCAGGTGGTCGTAAGCCGCCAGGTAGCCGGCGAACAGGATGGACTTGGTGAAGGCCCCTACCACCTGCGACCCGATACCACAGCACAGGTTCGCCACGAAGTCGTTAAAGCGGTAAACCGTACGACCGGTCCACGCGCTCCAACCCAGCTCCACCGCCATCAGCAGGAAGAAGAGGGGTATGGACAGGACGATGTACTCCATGCTGAGCGAAGTTATCGCTGCCATGGCCTTGGGTATCTTCGCCGCTCTGCTTTACCACCACCATCAACCTTCGCCGGGGTTACGGCGGAACCTATGCGCATATCTTGGAACTGGCTACGAACACTGATCGATACGGAGCTTACACCCCAGCAAGCGGCCGGTGTGCTCACCAGCACCGGGCTCGAGGTCGAAAGCGTGGAGCCGGTGGAACCTGTGAAGGGCATGCTCGCCGGTGTAGTGGTGGGTCTCGTGGTGAAGCGGGAGAAGCATCCCGATGCGGACCGTCTTAGTGTGTGCCAGGTGGACCTGGGACTGGGAGAACCCGTGAGTATCGTATGTGGCGCTCCGAACGTGGCCGAAGGTCAGAAGGTGCTGGTGGCCACCGTTGGCGCCACATTACATCCCGCCGAAGGTGAGCCCATCACCATCAAACGCTCGAAGATCCGTGGTGTGGAAAGCAACGGCATGATCTGCGCAGAGGATGAACTCGGGCTCGGTCAAAGCCACGCCGGTATCCTAGTGCTCGATCCGCAAGCAACGGTGGGCACGCCAGCAGCAGAGCAGCTGCAACTGGAAAGCGACTTCGTTCTGGAGATCGGCCTTACACCGAATCGTTCTGATGCGTTGGGTCATTATGGTGTTGCACGGGACCTCGCCGCAGCACTTCGCATCCGTGGGCTTGGAGCTGCCCGCTTGGAGATGCCCGACCTGTCCGCCTTTGCGGAGGACGATAGCGCACGTTCAACAGCCGTGCAGGTCACCGCTGGCGATGCATGTCCACGTTATGCAGGCGTCACACTCACAAGCGTGAAGGTGAGTGCATCGCCGGAGTGGTTGCAGGAACGGCTGCGCAGCATCGGCTTGAAGCCGATCAACAATGTGGTGGATGTCACCAACTTCGTGCAGCATGAACTCGGGCAGCCAGTGCATGCCTTCGATGCGGACAAGTTGGCCGGCGGAAGGATCGTGGTGCGTATGGCCGCAGCGGGTGAACGCTTTGTTGCGCTCGATGAGAAAGAGCGCACGCTCAACGGGCAGGACCTGGTGATCGCCGATGGCGAAAAGCCCGCGTGCATCGCAGGTGTATTCGGTGGACTGCACAGTGGTGTTACCGAAGCGACGGCGACGGTTTTTCTGGAGAGCGCTTGTTTCGATGCGTCCACGATCCGTCGCACTGCGCGGCGCCATGGCCTCAACACGGATGCATCGTTCCGCTTCGAGCGCGGTGTGGATCCGGAGATCACGGTAACGGCGTTGAAGCGTGCGGCATTGCTGCTCCGCGATGTGGCCGGGGCACGTATTTCATCCGGCATTACCGACATCCACCCGGCACCGCGCGTTTGGTCGCGCATCAACTTGTCCTTTTCGCGCGTGAACGCCTTGATCGGGACGCCCATCGCCTCAGATGAAGTGGTTCGCGTGCTGGAAGAGCTCGATTGCCGCATCAGCGAGCGCACGGATACGCACGTGGGTGTGGAGGTGCCTCCCTATCGTGTGGACGTGACGCGTGAAGCGGACCTGGTGGAGGAGATCATCCGCATCATCGGCTTTGACCGTGTGCCGTTGCCCGAGCGATTGATGATGCCTGCCTTGCCCCGCGCCGAGGTGACCCAGGAGGGGGTGCAACGCCAATTGGCACTGCATTTCGCCGCGAACGGATTCCGGGAGGTGATGACACCCTCACTGGTGAACGGTGAGCGCACCCTAAAGAGCGGCGCTGCGGATGAAAAAACCTTGGTCCGGTTGCGGAACCCCTTGAGCGCCGAGCTGGATGTGTTGCGCCCCACCCTGTTGTTCGGTCTGCTGCAAAGCGCCGCGCACAATGCGGCGCGGCAGCAGCGCGACCTGCGCCTTTTCGAACTGGGTCGCGTCTACGGCGTGGTGAACGGAGCCACGCAAGAGGAGGATCGCGTTGCGTTCCTAGTAACAGGTCGACGACTGAAGGAAAGCTGGCGGGCTAAGGATGAGCCATCCACACTGGCGGATGTGAAGGGCGAGGTGGAGTTGCTGCTACAGCGTTTCAGCGCACCGAAGACCGACCTGCAGGACGCCCAGCATTCTTTGCTGAACTCCGTTCTTGAATGGAAGCAGAAGGACCGCCAAGTGGCCATGGTCGGTGTTGTGCGCGCTGAAGTGCTGAAGGCTTTCGGGTTGGATCAGGCTGCATTCTACGGTGAGCTGAACGTGGCTACCTGGGTGATGTGGCTGAAGACCCAACGCGTGAAATATGCCGAGGTATCACGCTTCCCCTCCGTGCGGCGCGACCTGAGCTTGCTGCTGGACAAGACCGTGACCTTCGCACAACTCGAAGCGCTGGCGCGCCAAAGCGAACGAAAACTGTTGCGCGCTGTGGACCTGTTCGATGTGTATGAGGGCGAAAAACTTCCGGTAGGCAAGAAAAGCTACGCGCTGAGCTTCATTCTGCAGGATGCTGAAAAGACCTTGACGGATGAGCAGGTGGACAAGGCCATGGGCCGCATCCGTCAGGCCCTGGAGAAAGAGGTGGGTG
>JBKJNF010000263.1:0-9571 GCA_046596155.1 Flavobacteriales bacterium
CGATCAGCTCGGCGCTCAGATCCCTTACATCCTCGATGGCGGCCCGTGCGCAGTAGGTGTGGAAAGCACGATCGTGGGTTGGGAGCATGGAGAATGCGTGCTCTATCGCGCTGGCGGCGTTGCCGTCGAAAGCATCGAAGCAGTGATCGGCAAGGTGGGAACTGCGCAGCGGAAGGTATTGCCGATGGCACCCGGCATGATCGAGAGCCATTATGCTCCGCGCAAGCCTGTCTTCGTGGGCGATGTGCCGAAGTTGATCAGCGAACACGAGGGGAAGCGACACGCCGTGATCAGCTTCACAAAGGACTACAACGTGTGGCGGAGCGAAGTGCTATCACCGGATGGGGACCTGAGTGAAGCGGCGCGAAGGCTGTTCGCCACCTTGCGTACGTTGGATGCGAGCGAAGCGGAGGTGATCATTGCCGAGGTCTTCCCCAATGAAGGACTGGGGCGAGCGATCAATGATCGATTGCGCAGGGCTGGTGTAAAGCGTTGAGTATGGGAACCGCTGTGCGATGTTTGTTCTAAATTACCCGCACTACCATGAAGAGTATCGCACCCAATATCTTCGTTAAGGACATTGCTGGTACCATCGCGTTCTATGAACTTCTGGGCTTTTCCGTTGCGGTGGCCGTGCCAGAGGAGAGTGATCCTGTTTGGGTGATGATGACCTGCGGGGAGGTGAATTTCATGTTCCAGACATTCGACGATCTAGGGGCTGAATTACCGGCGATCAGTAGGCGGTCGGGCGGTTCGCTATTGCTTTATATTCAGATCGATCGCATCCGTGAATTCCATGAGCGTATCAAAGATCATGTCCCGGTGGTCAAAGGTCTTGAGAAGGCCTTTTATGGTGCCACGGAATTCTCCATCGTGGACCCGAACGGCTACATTCTCACCTTCGCGGAGGACGAGTGATCACGGTCACGCGAAGGCTGCTCACGCCAGTGAGAAACGTAGCTACTCCTTCGCCAACACCCGTTTCCGCACAGTGCTCAGGAACTCAGGTGTCATGCCGAGGTAGCTGGCGATGTGCTTCTGCGCCACGCGGCCATCCAGTGATGGATACATTTTTCGGAACTCGGCATAGCGCTCCTCGGCGGTCTTGCTGAGGTTGCTGAGCATGCGGCGCTGTTGCCCTGACTGGCGCGAGAGTTCCCCCCGATGATCTGGCGCAAGTGTTAGGCGTGTGCTGGGCTTGCGCGTGGGGAGGCCGTCCACTTGTGCCCTTCACTGCTGCGGCAGGATGAGCTTGTGGTGTAAGCATCCCCACGATCAGGTTCAGGTGAAAGAAGAAACACCTAACCTTTGGAGAGATGAGAAAGAGCAAGTTCACCGAGACGCAGATCGTAGCAATGCTGCGCGAACAAGAAGCAGGCAAGTCGGTAGCTGACCTGTGCCGGGAGCACGGAGTGAGCCCCCCGACGTTCTACAGCTGGAAGAGCAAGTACGGCGGCCTTCAGGCCAGCGAGCTCAAGGAGCTGAAGGAGCTTCGCACCAAGTACAATCGGTTGGAGAAGATGTACACCGAGGCGCAGATGGACCGCCAGGTGCTCAAGGAGATCATCGAGGGAAAGTTGTAGGCCCGGACGCAAAGCGAGAGATCGTGCGCAAACTGGTGGAACAGCGCCAGTACAGCGAGCGACGGGCCTGCAAGCTGTTGAGCTTGAGCGCGAGCGTGCATCGCTACGTGGCCAAGCCCAAGGATGACGTGGAAGTCATCGCGCACATGATGCGGCTGGTGGAAGCCAACCACAAGTGGGGCTTCCGGATTGTGTTCGACCAGATGCGCACGGAAGGCTGTACGGCCAATCACAAGCGTGTTCACCGGCTTTACAAAGAGGCGAAACGGCATTTGCGCAGACGCACCAAACGCCGCGTTCCGGAACGCGTGAAAGACCCCATTGTACTGCCCATCGGCCCGAACATCACTTGGAGCATGGACTTCATGAGCGACGCCCTGGTGAGCGGTCGCAAGTACAGGACCTTCAACGTGATCGATGATTTCAACCGCGAAGCACTGAACATCACCATCGATACCTCACTGCCCGCCCAACGCGTGATCCGCGAGCTGGAACAATTGATCGCTTGGCGCGGCAAGCCGGAGCGTTTGCGCATGGACAATGGACCGGAGTTCATTGCTCACGCCATGCAGCAATGGGCTGCCGCCAACAACATCGCCTTCACCTACATCCAGCCCGGAAAACCCATGCAGAACGGGCTGGTCGAGCGTTTCAACAAGACCTATCGCACCGAAGTGCTTGATGCGTGGATATTCGAGCGACTGAGCCAGGTGCGCGAGATCACACAAGAGTGGATGTGGCGCTACAACCATAAGCGCCCGCACAGGTCGTTGCTGCGCTTATCGCCCCGTGCGTTCGTATTGAAATGTGGACAACTCCCTGCCCACTACACAGGCCAACGCGCGGACTTCCCCACATTCCAACACGACATCCACACCACCACAGTTCACAGAAGTACCTTTAACAACCACTGCGCCTGAACAGGGGATGCTTACAATCACTCCTTCGCCAGCACCCTTTTCCGCACGGTGCTCAGGAACTCGGGTGTCATGCCGAGGTAGCTGGCGATGTGCTTCTGGGCCACGCGTCCATCCAGTGATGGATACATTTTGCGGAACTCCGCGTAGCGCTCTTCGGCGGTCTTGCTGAGGTTGCTGAGCATGCGGCGCTGTTGCGCGATGAACGCGTTGGTGATGAGGATGCGGAAGAAGCGCTCGAACTTGGGAACGCGCTCGAACAACAGATCCTGAAGCGGCTTGTCCATCAGGATCAGCTCGCTGTCCTCCAACGCATCCACACTGAGCGACGCGGGTGTTTGCTTCAGTTGGCTGGCCATGTCGCCTGTCCACCAGTCCTCCGGAGCGAACTGCAGGATGTGCTCCTTGCCTTGCGCATCGGTGTAATAGCTACGAAGACAGCCGCTCACCACGTAGGCCTGGTAGCGGCTCACTTCCCCTGCGGTAAGGAAGAAGCGGCCTTTCTCCAAGTTGCGGCTGCGCAAATGAGAGCGCCACAGGTCGCGCTCCTCATCTGTGAGCGTGATGTGCTTGCTCACGTTCGCCATGATCAGGGCGAAGTGCTTGTCTGAAGGTCGGTCCATCGGACCGCCAAGTTCGGCAACCTGTGGCAATTCAGTGTATGAAGCGTCGCCAAGTGCGGAGCATGGGCTTGATGATCCGCTCGACCGCTGTGGGCCGCTCCTCCACGCGCTGCACCACCATCATACCCACGGTCATGGCTTCGCGACGTGGCGACATGGCAAGGGCGCCTACGGTGTGACAGGTGGGTGCTGAAGGCGGTGCAGGTGTTCTTTCCACCGGAGCTGCTGCGATGCAACAGGGCAGAGCGCTTGGAGAGAGCACAAGTTCCTGGGGTACACTGCCGGGCATCGTGAATTCGAGCGTGAAGGGCCCGGTCCCCAGCTCCTCCGGTATATGCAGGAAGTAGTTGCCCTCTGCATCGCAACGCACGCGTACATCACTTCCTTTCACACCGATGATCACATCCGCAAGCGGCGCTCCGGTCGTCGGTTCGATCCACCGGCCCTGCACACCGCGCGGATCCTTCGGGTCTGCCGCCGAGCTCATTGGCACCTTGCTCGGGTCGATAGGCTGTACAACTGCGTCCGGTAGACCACCAGTCAGGAGCACTTCACGCGTGCGGTCCTCATAGCCGACATAGCGCAGTTCAAGCACCAACAGTTCAAGCACATCGCGTTGCGGTAACTTCAGCGTGAAGTTGCCGTCCATGTCGGTCGTTACCCCGAGTGGCATGTTCTGCACGCCCACGGCCACGAAGGGAAGCGCTTCGCCTGTTTCCTCGTCCACGATCGTGCCGCAGACCTCCAGCATGGTGGGTGGTGGGTCCTTCGCGGGCACTTCTTCCGGTGGGGTCACGCACGTGATCCGCGTCCGACCGACCTCACGAGGCGTGTCCAAGGGCACCACCACGGTATCGCCCGTGATGTGAGTGGTGGCGATGAGCGGAGGAATAGAGTGCGGCGCCACCATCATTTTTCCCAGCATTTCGGGCGGTGGCGGAGCGGGAGCGGAGATCGCCACTTCACCGACCTTGGGCATGGGTGCGCCCTGCTGGGCCAGGGCCTCCTGTCCTGAGGCAAGCGCGAGCAACGAACTGAAGGCTGCGATGGGCAGAGCGCTCGAGCCGCGCTCCTCCGTGGCTCCGAGCGCGCGGTCCAATTGGGCGGGATCGAAGCGTGCGCATTTCGGTTGGGTGTCGCTGGTGAACAGCGCGACCAGTTCGGCGTCCGTGGCATGGGTGAGGTCAGCCACCACGTGATCGCACTGGGCACAATGACGGCCTTTCCCAGCCCCGGGGCCGGGAACCGGGCTCATGGTCTGCCAAGGCGCATTGCAAGGGGTAGGGATACTGATGGAGATGTGCATGCGTGGGTCGGAAGGTGATGGAACGATGCGCGAACGGACCGGAATACACGATCGGTACACACCAACACGCCATGGGTTCACGTTGGATCACAGGTCCGAAGTCCGATCTTCGTCCCCCGCGCAAGGCATTTGGGCGCATGAGCGTATGGGCACATGAAAAAACTCGCCATCCTCGGCTCCACCGGCTCCATTGGCACGCAGGCCTTGCAGGTGGTACGGGAGCAGTCTGAGCATTTCGAAGTGGAGCTGCTCACCTGCGGAAGCAACGCGGAGCTCCTGATCGCCCAAGCGAAGGAGTTCAGTCCGAACGCCGTGGTGATCGGCGACGAGCGCAAATACGCGGAGGTGCGCGACGCGCTGCTGCCGTTGGACATCAAGGTGTTCGCTGGTGCGAAGAGCATCGAACAGGCGGTGACGATGGAGGGCATCGACACCGTGCTTACCGCGATGGTCGGATACGCGGGCCTGCGCCCCACGATCGCAGCGATCAACGCGGGCAAATCCATCGCACTGGCCAACAAGGAAACACTGGTCGTGGCCGGAGAGCTTATTACCCAACTAGCACAGGAGAAGCACGTCAACATCTATCCGGTGGACAGCGAGCACAGCGCCATCTTCCAGTGCCTCGCGGGCGAGTGGGAGAATCCCATCGAGAAGATCGTGCTCACGGCCAGCGGTGGTCCATTCCGCGGAAAGAGCCGCGCGGAGCTGGAAAAGGTGACGCGGGCCCAGGCCTTGAAGCACCCCAACTGGGACATGGGGGCCAAGATCACCATCGACAGTGCGAGCCTGATGAACAAAGGGCTGGAGGCCATCGAGGCGAAATGGCTCTTCCAATTGACGGCCGAGCAGATCGACATAGTGGTGCATCCGCAGAGCATCATCCACAGCCTTGTGCAGTTCCGCGATGGTAGCATGAAGGCACAGATGGGCCTGCCGGACATGAAGCTACCGATCCAATATGCCCTGGCCTATCCCAACCGCCTGCGCACGGATTGGCCGCGCTTCGACTTCACGCAATACCCGGCACTCACCTTCGAGCAGCCGGACATGGCCACATTCCAGAACTTGGCCCTGGCGTTGGAGGCCATGGGCCGCGGGGGAAATGCGCCCTGTGTGCTGAATGCGGCCAATGAAGTGGCGGTGGCCGCCTTCCTCCAGGATCGCATCGGATTCTTGGAGATGAGCGACCTGATCGCAGATTCCCTCGCAAAGGCGACCTTTGTGCTCCTCCCCACGCTCGAGGACCTGGAAGCCAGTGATGCAGAGACCCGCCGATTGGCCGCGACCTGGAAACGAGTGAACGCTTGATGGACATCCTCATCTACCTCGGACAACTGCTACTGGGCCTGTCCATTTTAGTGGCCCTTCACGAGTTCGGCCACTTCCTACCCGCCAAGCTTTTTGGCATGCGCGTGGAGAAATTCTTCCTCTTCTTCGACGCGCCCTACGCGCTCTTCAAGAAGAAGATCGGCGATACGGTCTACGGCATCGGTTCCCTGCCCTTCGGTGGCTACGTGAAGATCAGTGGCATGATCGACGAGAGCCTGGACAAGGAGCAGAAGGAGCGCATGGCCAAGCCCCCCGAGCCGTGGGAATTCCGTGCGAAGCCCGTTTGGCAGCGCTTGATCGTGATGGTCGGCGGTGTAACGGTGAACGTGCTGCTCGGCTTCGCGATCTACAGCATGGTAATGTTCGTGTGGGGTCGCGAGTTCCTGCCACTGACCAATATGCCCTATGGCATTTCGGCGAGTGAGCTGATGCAGGAGCAGGGCTTCCGCAATGGCGACCAGATCGTGGGTGTTGACGGACACGAGGTGAACACCTTGGAGGATGTATCCCTGGCGATCCTGATCAACGAGGCCCGCAAGGTGACCGTGGAGCGCGATGGTGCGAAGCAGGACATCACCCTGAGCGAAGATGTAGCCGAGCGCATCCTCGACACCAAAGGCAAGACGCTGTTCACGCCGCGTTTTCCGTTCTACATCGACAGTGTGGCCAAAGGGGCCAATGCCGATAAGGCGCAAAGCTTCCGCAAAGGTGACCGGGTGCTGGAGGTGGACGGAAAGCCGGCGGCGTACTTCCAGGATTTTGTCGCTGCGGTGAGCGGCCGCATGGGTGACACGCTGGATGTAACGGTGCAACGCGAAGGGCACACGGTGGTGATCCCTGTTCTGGTGAATGACCAGGGCCAGGTGGGCCTGGTGCCGCGTGATCCGAAGGAGTTCCTGAAGACCGAAACACAGTCCTACACCTTGCTGGGCAGCATTCCTGCGGGCATTTCACACGGCTGGCAGCGCATGAAGGACAATGTATCCTCATTCAAGCTGCTTGGTTCGAAGAGCGGGCTGAAGCAGATGGGCGGTCTGGGCAGCATGGCCAAGGCTTACGGTCCTCGTTGGATCTGGTCCCGTTTCTGGGAGATGACGGCCTTTTTGAGCATGGCGCTCGCCTTCCTGAACATCCTGCCCATTCCGGCACTGGATGGCGGGCATGTGGTGTTCCTGCTATACGAAGGGGTGGCTCGTCGCCCGGCGAATCCGAAAGTGCTCGAGTACGCACAGATGGCGGGCATGGTCTTCCTGCTCAGTGTGATCATCGCGGTGAACGGGCACGACATCTTCAAGCTCATCACCGGGCAACTGTAACCCGGCCTGCACCCGGCGCGTTGAACGGAGCAACAGTCCGTTCCATGCCCAGTGTGATCCTCATCGAAGACGACGGCCTTGTCCGTACCCTGCTCATGCGTCGCATGGTGGCGGCCGGCTACCGTGTGACCGCCCTGCGCGATGGCCGGGAGTTGGAAAAGGTGATGGCCGATAACCCAGTGGACATGCTGGTGATCGATCTGGGCCTGCCTTATCTCGATGGCTTTGCGCTGGTGGAGGGGCTGCGTGCGCGCGGCATCAACACACCGGTGCTGGTGATCAGCGCATACGAGCTGCCGCACTTGCATGAGACGGTGAAGAACGCGGGCGCCAATGACGTGCTGCAAAAGCCCTTCGACCAAGAGGAGCTGATCGCCCGGATGGGCCAGCTGCTCGCCGCCTGAGCATCGCGCGTTTTCCTTTTTCATTCCTCCGTTCCTTCGTCGTGTGACCTACACGCACGATGCGCTCGTTGTTGGCCGGGGCTTGGCCGGTGTGGTGCTGAGCGAAACGCTCACCCGCCGTGGCCTGCGCGTTGCGGTGATCGACAAACCGCGCGAGGGTCGCGCTTCATGGGTTGCCACCGGCATTGTGAACCCGATCGTCCTGCGGCGCACGTTACCGAGTTGGCGCGCCTCGGAAGTGCTGGCCATCGCTGGCGCCTTCTACCGCGATCTGGAGCAACGCTACCAGACCCGCTTCTGGCATCCCATGCCGCTGGTGGAACTGTTCCCCACCGCCCATGAAGCGGGCATCTGGAAGTTGCGGCTGAAGGACCCCGTCATCGCGCGTTTGATCTCCGCAGGACCCGCAGGTGATCCTGCTGTGTCCGAACTTCCGCAACCCTATGGGCATGGCGTAGTGCAGCGCAGCGCGTGGCTCGATGTACGTGCACTGCTGAACGCGCACGAACAACGCTGGAAAGCGAACGGCGACCTGTTCGTCGCGGAGGTTCAGGACGTGGACATCATAACGGATGATGGCGGTGTGCAGGTGCACGGCCTCAGCGCCCCATTGATGATCCGGTGCACTGGTCCTTTCGACACGCTTCCTGGCCTGGTGCAAGTGGGTGGCGAAGGCCTTACGGTGCGCATGGAGCGTTGCAGGCTGAAGACCATGGTCCACCGCGGCATCTTCCTCCTGCCCGAAGGCAACGACCGGTTCCGCGTGGGTGCCACGTTCATCTGGGAGGATGTGTGGAAAGGCCCGAGCGAAGAAGGCCGCGCATGGTTGCTCGATCAGCTGGCCCGGGTGGTCGGTGGTCCGGTGGAGGTGGTGGAACATTGGGCCGGTGTTCGGCCTGCCGCGAAGGACCGGCGACCCTTGCTGGGCCGCGTTGCGCCGAACATCGCGGTCCTGAACGGCCTGGGCTCACGGGGTGTAATGTTGGCGCCCTGGTGTGCGGAACAGCTCATGGCCTACCTGCTCGATGGCGAGCCCATGGATGCCGAAGTGGACGTTGCGCGCTTCCGCGTATCGACATAGTGGTTGTTGACTTCGTTCGAACCCCGAGGTGCCTCACGTGTACTGCTGTCAGCGGCAGGGCACGGAAAGGTGGCTCCAGCTGTTCGCCTGCTTCACCGGGCCACATCCCATGACGCACTATCTGCTCGCCTGTACTGTGCACCTTTGCCACATGCGTAAAGCGCTTTTGTCGTTCGCCTCACTCTCGATCATCCTTGGCATTTCCTGCAACAACCCCCGCAAGGCGTTGAGCGCAGCACCATTGAAAGAGAACGAACCGCGCTGGGCGCAGGTGGATTCATTCGCGAACATCGGGCAGTATGCGAGTGCGCTCTCGTTGACCGACACCATTCTCGTCGAGGCGCGTAGTGGTGGCGACTTCCAACTGGAGTTCCGTGCGATGATGCAACGCGCGCAGTTCCAACAAATGACGGGCATTGAGGCGCCGTTGATCATCGGGGAGTTCGAGCAGCGTGCGATCGCTGCCAGCTTCCCGCTGAACGCCTTATTGCACAGTGGGATCGGCGAGCAGTACTGGAGCTATTACCAGCAACAGCGATGGGAGATCTTGCAACGCACCGCCATGCAGGATGATCCGAAGGACATGGCCACATGGAGCCAGCCGACCTTCATGCGCAAGGTGGTCGCGGAATACCGCGCTTCACTCGCGGAGTCCGATAGCTTGAAGAGCCTGCCCGTGGGCAACATCGCCCGGATCCTGGCCGATACCAAGGCGGATACCGCGCTGCGGCCAACGCTCTTCGACCTGCTTGCACACCGCGCACTGGACGTGTTCCGCAACACGGAGACCCGCCTTGCCGAACCGGCCTCGCATTTCACCCTGAAGGATCCACGCGCATTCGCCCTGTTCGAGGACTTCGCTTTCAAGCCCTTCACACATGCGGACAGCGGTAGTTGGGAGCTGCAGGCTGTGCAGTTGTACCAGCAGCTCGAACGTTCGCATTTGAGCGACAGCAAGCCGGATGCGCTGGTGGATGTCGCTCTCGCCCGCCTCCGATACGTGCGCGAG
>JBKJNF010000287.1:0-7843 GCA_046596155.1 Flavobacteriales bacterium
TCTTCTTCGCCAAGTCCTTCAGCCAGCTCTTCCGCCCATCGGCTTTCTTGTGCTTCTTGCCCAGCTCGTGATCGTTCACATCGTGCGCGGGAGTCACCTTCAGGGCACCCGTGCCGAACTCGCGCTCTACGTACTCGTCGAGGATCATCGGAATGCTGCGACCGATCAGCGGCACCAACACACGCTTGCCCTTGAGATGCGCATAGCGCTCATCGTCGGGGTGCACTGCCACGGCGGTATCGCCCAGGATCGTTTCCGGACGCGTGGTGGCGATGGTCACCCATTCGTCCTGCTCGCCTTCGACAGCATATCGGATGTGATACAACTTGGAGTTCACCTCCTTGTGGATCACTTCCTCGTCACTCACGGCAGTGAGCGCCACGGGATCCCAGTTCACCATGCGCAGGCCGCGGTACACCAGGCCTTTCTTGTGCAGGTCGATGAACACATCGATGACGGCATCGCTGAGGTCGGGCTCCATGGTGAAGCGCGTGCGTTCCCAGTCGCAACTGGCACCGAGTTTCTTCAACTGCTCCAAGATCACGCCGCCGTATTTCTCCTTCCACACGAACGCGTGCTTCAGGAACTCCTCGCGGCCGATCACGCTCTTCTTGATGCCCTGCTCCTGCAGCAGGCGGACCACTTTCGCTTCGGTGGCGATGCTCGCGTGGTCCGTGCCCGGCACCCAGCAGGCGTTCTTGCCCTGCATCCGCGCGCGGCGCACAAGCACGTCCTGGATGGTGTTGTTGAGCATGTGCCCCATGTGGAGAACGCCGGTGACGTTCGGCGGCGGTATCACCACGGTGTATGGCTCGCGCTCGTCGGGCACACTGCGGAAGTAGCCCTTCTCCATCCAATGGCCGTACCAGCGGCTCTCGCTCTGCGTGGGGTCGTATCGCTTCGGGATCTCCATCATTCTCTTCTCCCAGGATCGACGCAGGCGGAGTTCATCTCGCGCCTGACCGATTAGGGGAGCGCGAAAATACCGGTCGCCACGTAAGTGGAGGATGGAAGACGAAGTGCGTGGTGGTCGGGACCGGTCGATCAGGTCATCACCCGCACCAGCAGTTCGCGCAACAGGTCGCCATCCTCGGCGCTCACGTTGCCCACGCCTTTGCTGCGCAGGTCGGCCTGCCGAAGTAGCTGCTGCACCTCGCGGATCTTCTGCGGTGGGTAGTTGCGTGCCGCATTGGCATAGTCGCGCACGAAGAAGGGCGGAACTTTCATGGCCGCGGCCATTTCGTTCTGCGATAGCCCACTGCTGGCGTGCACAATGGCCAGCTTGCTGAAGTAGCCGCTGAGCATGGCCGCGCTGAGGAAGAGCTTGTGGTCCTTGTCCGAGGACAGGTAGTGCGCGATCTTCTGCGCCTTTAGATGGTCGCGCACCCCGATGGCATTCTGCAGCTCGAAGATGTTGTAGTCCTTGCTGATGCCCACGTTCCGCTCGATGAGGTCGGCCGTGATCGCACCGCCTTCGTCGATGACGATGCACAGTTTCTCCACCTCTTTGGTGAGCTTGCTGAGGTCGCTGCCCAAGTGGTCCGCCAGCAGCTTGGCCTCCACCTGACCGATCTTGCGTTTCTGGTGTTTTACGTAGGCCTGGATCCAGTCGGGTAGCTTGTCGTCCTTAAGCTTGTCGCTTACGAATACTGTGCTCTTCTTCGCCAAGTCCTTCAGCCAGCTCTTCCGCCCATCGGCTTTCTTGTGCTTGTAGAGGATCACCAGCACGGTGGTGGGGGTGGGGTTCTTGAAGTAGGCCTCCAGTTTGTCGAATGCGTCGATACGCCAGGTCTGTGCCTCGCGAAGCACCACCAATTGCCGGTCGGCCATCATCGGATAGCGCAGGCAGGTGTCCTTCACGGTGTCCGGATCACAATCGCGGCCGTAGAGGATGGATTGGTTGAAATCGCGCTCGTGATCCTGTAACGCGTGCCGTTCGATCTCTTCCGCAATACGGTCAATGAAGAAACTCTCCTCACCGTGCAGGAAGTACACGGGCTTGAACTTGCCGGCGTTAATGTCAGCACGGATCTTCTTGTAGTCGTCGATCGTGCTCATGGGGTGGATGGAAAGCAGATCGTGTAGATATTGCAGCCCAGCGCAGATCCTGAATGGTCAATGCGCCAGGATGGCAAGCCACTATCAGCGTTGATCAACCTGATCCGCGTCATCTGCGTTCTATTCGAACCGAAGGTGTTTCACACTGCGGCCTTCATTGATGATGTCGCGCAGGCTTTCGACCCCGATGCGCACATGCCGCTCCACGAAGTTTGTCGTGATCTTCGCATCGCTGTCGCTTGTCTTTACGCCCCAGGGTACCATGGGCTGGTCGCTCACGAGGAGCAGCGCACCGGTCGGGATCTCGTTGGCGAATCCGGTGATGAAGATGGTCGCCGTTTCCATGTCAATGGCCATGCAGCGCAGGATCCTCAGCTTCTCCTTGAAGGCATCATCATGCTCCCACACGCGTCGGTTGGTGGTGTACACCGTACCACTCCAATAGTCCAGCTCCATGTCGCGGATCACGCCCGATACGGCGCGATGGATCATGAAGGAAGGCAGCGCCGGTACCTCCACGGGGAAATAGTCCATGCTGGTTCCTTCGCCCCGGATGGCGGCGATGGGCAGGATCAGGTCGCCCAGCTCATTCTTTTTCTTCAAGCCCCCGCACTTGCCTAGGAAGAGCACGGCCTTGGGCTCGATGGCGCTCAGCAGGTCCATCACCGTGGCCGCATTGGCGCTGCCCATGCCGAAGTTGATCATACACATGTCCTCCGCGATCGCCACTTGCATGGCCTTGTCCCTCGCTATGATCTTCGCGTCCGTCTGCTGAACGAACAGGTCCAGGTAGTTGCTGAAGTTGGTCAGCAGAACGTAGGGTTTAAAGTCCGTTATGGGTACGCCCGTGTACCGGGGTAGCCAGTTGTGTACGATCTCGTTCTTGCTCTTCACCTTTGTGCTCTTCTTATTGTGCTCGTGCAGCCCTTGAACCTACCGGACCACGGTGTCAAACTTAGGCATGATGCCGATGCCGTGCGGGTGTTCGACCCCGTGCGCCGGAAGTGGCTGGTGCTCACGCCTGAGGAATGGGTGCGCCAGCATGTGGTGAACCACCTGATGCACGACCTGGGATGCCCCGCCTCGCTCATCGCGTTGGAGCACACCATCACACTCAACAACCTCACGAAACGCGCAGATATCGTGGTGCATGGGAACGACGCAAAACCGCTGCTGCTTGTGGAATGCAAAGCGCCGGAGGTGCGTATGGGCCAGACCGTGTTCGAACAGGCCGCGCGCTACAACTTGGTGTTCCGCGTGCGTTTTCTGCTGGTCACTAACGGCCTCAAACACTACTGCTGTCGTGTGGATCCGAACACCGGCACTGTTGATTTCTTGCCGAAAGTGCCGCCCTTTGCGGAGATGACGGCCACAGCGAGCACGTAATTTTGACCGTATCCAGCGGCCATCCCACTGGATAAGTCTCCTTATGCAACGTTCCCTCATCGCTTTGTTCGCCGCGCTGCTCTGCTCAGCCACTTACGCACAGCAACGCACGCTCATCGGCTTCGAGCTCGCTTCCTATCTGCGCACGGCCGACCCCACCTCGCAGGTGGATCTGTTCCTGCAAGGCGATGCCTCCCGCGTGGCCGCGATCGCCAAAACCCATGGTGGACATGTGAAGATGAGCATGCGTAACTGGGTGAGCGTGCGCATGCCCGCAGGACGCATCGCGGAACTCAACAGCGAACGCGAGGTGCACAGCATTGACTTCCGCCTTGGACGTGGGCGTGCGCTGAACGACAGCATGCGCGTAAAGACCGGCATCGATCGTATTCAGTCCGGTGAGGCGCCACTGCCGCAAGGCTACGATGGCGATGATGTGGTGATGGGCATCGTGGATACCGGCTGCGATTTCCATCATCCCGATTTCCAGGACTCGCTGGGCGAAACGCGTGTGCTACGCTATTGGGCCCACAACTATCCGGTGAACGCCAACACGCCCCAACCATACGGTTATGGCCAAGCTTGGGATAAGGCTACGATCGACGCTGGTAACTGCCCGGCCAATGATCTGGATGCGGGCGGGCATGGCACCACGGTTTCGGGGACCGCCGCAGGAAATGGAGGGCTTACCGGCCAGCAGATCGGCGCTGCGCCGAAGGCGGACCTCATCGTGGTGGCCACCAACCTCAACGCGGCCAACTGGCCTTCCACCGTGGCCGATGGTGTGAAGTTCGTGTTCGACGAGGCCGCCACATTGGGCAAGCCAGCGGTGGTGAACCTGAGCCTGGGGGACTACCTCGGAAGTCATGACGGCTTAGATCCCGCCGCGCTCTTCATCGACAGTATGCTGATGGCCGCGCCGGGCCGCGCTGTTGTGTGCGCCGCGGGAAACAGCGGGTGCTTTCCGAATTACACCTTGCGCATGCAAGTGGACAACGACACATCCTTCGCATGGATCAAGACCAATTCGGCCAATTTTTTCACCGGCTCACCCGGTGCATACATCGACTTCTGGGGCGATACGGCCAGCATGAACAACATCCATTACAGCATCGGCGCTGATCGCGTTGCGGGGGGGTATGCCTATCGGGGGCGTATTCCTTTCCGTAATGTGCAGGGAACGATCAACACCAACGTGAACGATACGCTCTACAGTACATCTGGGAACCGGTTGGCGGTCGTGAGCACCTTTGCTTCCGTGCGGGGTGGCCAGTATCACTTGGAGATCATCCTACTATCACCGGATAGTGCGTCCTACTACTGGCGCGTGATGATGACCGGCAACGGACTGTGCGATGCGTGGGACAACAACGGTTTCCAGATCAGCGAGATCGTATCCGGCATGTCCACACCACCTCCGCCGTCGGTGGCCCAGTATCCGGCCATGGCGAACTATGTCCTTCCGACGCTCGACCGGGGTATCGTGGATTCCTGGGCCTGCAGTCCGCATGTGATCTGCGTGGCCAACTACCAGAATGAAACGGACTACATCGCCTGCAACGGAAACCCTTACTCAGTAGGCGGCATGGAAGGCAGCATCGCGTTCTGTAGTTCCTACGGCAACACCCGCACAGGGCTTCAGAAGCCAGACATCGCCGCACCAGGCGACATCACCTTCTCCGCTGCGCCACTGGCCTTGCTCACCTTGTTCCAGAACGGTACAGGCATTTTCAAGCTCTCCAGCGATTGCATGCACGTACGTGCGGGTGGGACCAGTATTGCGTCCCCCGCTGTTGCCGGGACAGTCGCATTATATCTGCAGAAATGTCCGGATGCCTCGCACTTGGAGATCATGGATGCCATCAACAATACCGCATTTGCCGATGCCTTCACCGGGTCTGTTCCCAACCTACGGTTCGGTCGTGGCAAGATCAACTCCTTTGCTGCGATGCTTCCCGTGGACTACAACGTGTCGATCACTGGTGATGCCCAAGTTTGCGATGGGGATAGCGTGCTGGTGCAGGGCCCCGCTGGATTCCAGAATTATGTGTGGAGCAATGGAACCACCGATCCCACTGCTTGGTCGCAAGGGGGGGACCTGTCCGTCACGGTCTTCAACTCCATCGGTTGCTCTTCAGGGAATGACACCATCAGCTTCACGTTGCTGCCGCTGCCAACCGCGCCCACGATCACGGCCAATGGTGCTGTCCTCTCCAGCACGCCGGGCGATGCCTACCAATGGGCGCTCAACGGCAATGACATTCCCGCGGCCAACAGCCAAACATGGACTCCAGTGGTCAACGGCGATTACACCGTGACCATCACCGCGCCCAACGGGTGTGAGAATACATCCCTTCCTTATGCTCTGCTGAACGCGGGCATCGCGGAGACAAGGTCCACGGGTGGCCTCACCATGTGGCCCTCGCCGGCGCATGATGTGCTGCATGTGCAGGTGGATGGCGTCGGGAATTGGACCTATGCCGTGATCGATGCCGTGGGTCGCGTTGTGGTTCAAGGGGTCATGCAGGGTGAGGTTTTGCAGGATCTCGAAGTTTCGATGCTTCCGTCCGGCCATTATACGCTCAGAGTTACACAGCCCGAAAACAGGTACCAACGACCATTTATGGTAAGGTAGGTCAGCAAGCCCGGCAACCACACAGGTACCATCTTCGTCTTACGCATGTCCAGTGGAGTCGGTCCTTCAAGACATGCACATCAACTCAGGATGAACTCCCTGTTCCGGCTCCTGCTCCTGTGCTCCTGGGTATGTGTAGGCTCTTCGGCCTGGTCCATGACGGTGACCATCACTGGCACATCAGCTAACTGCCCGGCATACGTTGATGGAACTGCCATGGCGAATGTGACCGGTGGCGTGGCACCCTACGCCTATTCATGGAACAACGGCGCCATCACCCAGCAGGTCACTGGGCTTGTTCCCGGGGTCTACAATTGCACGGTGACCGATGCGATCGGCACAACGGCCGCCGATACGTATGCGATCCAGGAGCAACCGCTATACTTCCATTATGGTGTACAGGGCGTTCAGCCCGCTTGCAACGGTGGATGTACCGGCCTAATGATCTTCGATACCACCAACGCATCAGGTGGCGTGGCCCCGTTCCTCTTCAACCCGCCGCCGAGCTACTGGGTCGGCGATGTGGCATACTTCGATGGTCTTTGCCCGTTCCAGTTCAACTATTCCATCACCGATGCGACCGGTTGTATCGATAACACGGGCGTGCCAATTGGAACGCCAGCTTATCTCTTGGGCGATGTCACCGGGACCGTACCTAGTTGTAATGGTGCCGCCAACGGCTCGGCATCGTTCCAAGTGGGACTCTACAACCTGCCCCCGGACATAAGCCAAGAGGTCATGTTCAGCGCGGTCAATGGGCAGGGTACTACGGTGGCTTCTGTACCGCTGTACGTAAATGATGTCACGAATTACGGCGAGTTCACCGGCCTTACACCGGGCGACTACACCTTGCAGGCGGAGTTCGCCTCCTATTGTCAGCCCGCGACCTTGGCTGTGCCTTTTACTGTGACGCACATGGGCCCCGACTGCGGCAACATACAAGGCACCGTATGGTACGACCTGGATCACAACTGCGTGCACGATGTGGGCGAGGCGTGGATCCCGAACCGGGTGAATACCATCCTTCCCGGACCACGGTATGCGATCACTAACGCCAATGGCCAATACAGCAGCGGGCTGGATCACGGATCATATACCATTGAGCAGAGCAGCCCGGACCTCGAGCAGATCTGTCCTGCGAATGCCCCTGTGCCGTTCACGCTGAATGTCAACGACCCGAACGTATACGTGGATTTTGGTGATACAAGCAACATCGCATTCGACCTGGAAGTGGGATGCCACCTTGACCCCACGGTGATCGGTGCGCCTGCGAACGCGTGGATCGTGGTCGAGAACGGGACGATCTATCCAAGCGATGTTGTTACCGTGAGCTATACTTATGGCACGCAACTTACCTATGCGAGCGCCTCCATCGTGCCTGCGGTAAGTAGCCCTGGATATCTTGAATGGCAGGTTCCTTCGATCGGTGCCTATGCCCATCTGAATATCCATTTGGTGTTCAACCTCCCTGCGGATCCTGACCTGATCGGTGTGGTGGTGAATACAACGGCGACGGCCACCAATGCCGGTGCCGAGGGTGATGTGTCCAACAACACGTGCACCTCCTCGCGGACCATCCTGGCCGCATACGATCCGAACGAGAAATTGGTACGCACGAGCAGTGGCTTGAGCAATGCACAGTATTTCCTGAATGAGGACAATAGCATCACCTACACCATCGGCTTCCAGAACACAGGTAACGCTTCTGCGACAACCGTGGTGCTGCGCGATACGTTGGAAGATGACCTGGATCCAGGTACGTTG
>JBKJNF010000021.1:0-5130 GCA_046596155.1 Flavobacteriales bacterium
TGATCAACGGCTACGCGAAGGACATCGAGGGCGAGGTCCTCTCCTACTTCAGCGTGTACCCGGAGCATGCGACCACCGCTCTGCTGACACGTTGCACGGATGGGAAGAAGGCGATCGCGTGGGAGACAGCCCCCACCTACTTCAGTGAACGCGTCAGCAGTGCGGTAGTCGCATGCTCCGGGAACACGCTGAAGTAAGAGAGGACCTCGCCCTCGATGTCCTTCGCGTAGCCATTGATCACATCCTGCTTTCCGAAGACGGGCAGGTCCACCTGAGCGCGACTGCAGAAAGCAGTGAGCATCATTAGAACTGACGCGAACCTCTTCACCCTGCCAAAGTCGCAGTGATCAGAACCGGTAACGCAGCGACACGCCTGTCACCAGCGATCGAGTGAGCCCATCCGGCCGAACCTTCCGCGTGATCAAGGGCGTTCCGAACAGCGCTTCCACAGCCCACCTCTCGGCCAGTTTGTAGCGCAGGTCGGCGGTAAGGTTAAGGGTGAGTCCTTGCGAACCATCCACGGCGACCCGCTGCGCCATCGGGTCCATGTCCATCACATATTCCAAGCGCGTATCTTTCTGCAGATGATAGATCGCCAGCAGGCCGGGTTGCAAGGCGAGTCGACCGCAACCGTATGCATATTGCAGCCTGAGCACAGCGTCGTCGCCCCGATCGAGCATGTTGGACTCGAAATAGCCGAGGATCGCCGGATCATTGTTCCACGCCATGTGCGAGAAACGGTTCTCGTTGTTATTCATAAGTACATGCTGGTATGCGATGCTTGCCACGTATCGCTTGTAGCGCCAATTGATGGCCAGCAGCATGTCCGTGGTGCCCAGTCCTGTCTGGTAAGGCATGGGCAGGTCCGCAGTGGCCAACACCGCGCCGCTTTGCGAGCCAACATCCCCCCTCACCGGCGCGCGCTTGTTGGTCGAACCAGTTGGTAGTCGCAACCCGAACACACCGGTCAGGTTCCGGTCCATTTCCTTAATGAACGCGTAAGACGAGGTGACGATGATATCGCCGATGCCGCTGTTATCACCCAATTCACCATTGGTGGACACGAAAGGAACCTTGGCTTGTACCGAAAGCTGCGGACCTATACCAATGCTTACCTCCGGGATCACCTGCATGATGGTGGTGCCCTGCTCCCCTAAGGCGTAGCTGTAACCAACGCGGGCCATATGCCGGTAGTCCACATCGTCCGCGGTGCTATCCTGCCACAGATGCAACTGCCCGGTAGGCCCAGCCGAGCAAACGCCTGCATCGCTACAACCTTGGGCGATGGCCATCGCATGTAGGACCGATCCGGTGAATATCAGTAGCATCGCGCGCAGTTCCATGTGCTTTAGATCGTTGGCCTGAAAATTAAGGGTTGTTCCCGCGTTTGCCTGTCGGCTCCCGGTGGAGAGATGCGGCATCCTTGCACTCCCGTTACCTTTGCGCTTCATCCCAACCACCATGCCCGGTACCGAACTTTTCGGCGAAGAAGAGAAGAAGGAAGTGATGGACGTCTTGAACACGGGCGTGCTTTTCCGCTTCAATCACGACGCACAACGTGCAGGACACTGGAAGGCAAAGGATTTCGAGAACGAAGTGGCGACGTTCTGCGGCGCGAAGTACGGCCTTGCCGTAAGCAGCGGCAGCACCGCAGTGAACACCATGCTGGCCGCCTGCGGCGTGGGCTATGGCGACGAGGTTATCGTGCCGCCCTTCACCTATATCGCCACCATCGAGGCCGTGCTGCTGGCCGGTGCACTGCCAGTGTTCGCCGAGATCGACGACACGCTCTGCATGAGCGCCGAAGGGATCCGTGCGGTGCTCAGCCCGAAGACCAAAGCCATCCTACTCGTGCACATGTGCGGCGCCGCGGCCGATCTGGAGGGGATCATGGCCATTTGCAAAGAGCAGCATATCATGCTGATCGAAGACAGCGCACAGGCGCTGGGGGCTAGCTACAACGGCAAAATGCTCGGCACCTACGGACGCATGGGCAGCTACAGCTACGACTTCTTCAAGATCAACACCTGCGGCGAAGGTGGCGTGGTGATCACGGACGACCAGAAGTTATGGGATGTCGCGCAGCAGTTCGCAGACCACGGCCACGACCACCTCGGCAATAACCGAGGCATGGAGCAGCACCCCATCATGGGCACCAACTTCCGCATCGGCGAGATCAACGCTGCCATCGGACTGGCCCAGACGCGCAAGCTGCCCCAAATCCTCGCTCAACAGCGCAAGCACAAGGCTATCATCCAGGAGCGCCTCGCCAAGATCCCGGGACTCCAGTTCCGCCGCCACATGGATGATGCAGGTGATAGTGCCACCTTCTTCCACCTGCTGCTACCGAGCGAACAAGCAGCGCGGGACACCGTGAAGCTTTTTGCTGAAGCGGGTATTCCGCACGGCTACTGGTACGACAACATGTTCCACTACATCAAGCAGTGGGATCATGTGAAGAACCTGAGCATGCCGTACAAGCTCGTGGCTCATGAGCTCGGCCTTCCACAAGACCTGAAGACTTTGAAATTCCCGAAGAGCGACGCCGTCATGAGCCGCCTCATCAGCTTCAACATACGCGTGACGTGGACGGAAGCGGAGCTGGACGAGATGTTGACAAAGATGGAGCGTGCGGTGCGGAAGGTGATGGAAGGGGTGACTGCTTAGGTTCGACCTAGTCCCTCCACCACGTTTCTCCGAACTGGGCGCTAACTCAGCATGAAGAAATACAAGCCTGCCGTACACATCAAGAAATACGGGATCAGCGATGCTGCTCCGGCGTAGTCCTTCGCCATGCGTTGACCGAAGAACAAAACGAAGATGGCCTTGGTGCCGAAGATCATTCCCAGAAGGCCCAAGCCCGTGCCGTGCCCTGTTAATACCTGAACCAAGCCCGCTGCACTGAATGCGCCTGCGGCCACTTCCAACACGGTGATCACCACCAGCCCCATAGGCATTAGACCTTTCAACGTCGACTTCGCGAAATGCTCCGTGAGCCAGGCCTTCTCCCCCGCCCAGTTCATCACCTTATCCAGTCCCGATTGAAGGAACAGCACCGCAGCCATGGCCGCGAAGGCCATCTGCATCACGTTCACCGGGTGAATGCCGTGTTCGGCGAGGATGGGCAGTAGGTCCATGTTCTTGTAGCGTTCGCGAGAGGTGAAGATGCATGATCCGCACGAATGGATCGCGCTGCGTTCCTTTGTAGTGTGCTCGTTCGCCCTCAGCTCATTGGCTGATCAGCCGATCGAAAGCTAGGCTGATCCATGAACCTCTTCCGCAACTTCAAGTCCGTTACCAAGACCTGCTATGGTCGCGGTTCCTTCGGCAGGCTCGACGAGATCCTCGCTCCGCAGCGCTTCGCCAACGACAGTTTCATGGTCTTCGTGGTCGACGATTACTTCGAGGACAAGGCCGACTTCGTGAAACGTATCCCGGAGCTGGAAGGCGACGAGATCATCTTCATCAGCGTGCTAAAGGAGCCGACCACGGAGCTGATCGACACGCTGCGTGATGACATCCTCAAACGGCGCGGACTGCCTGCCGGTATCATCGGCATAGGCGGCGGCAGCGTGATGGACATTGCGAAGGCCACTGCGTTGATGTTCACCAACGAGGGCAGCAGCGTTCAGTACCAAGGGCTGAACCTGATAAAGAAGCCGGGCATCTACCACTGCGGTGTGCCTACGATCAGCGGCACCGGAGCGGAAGTGAGCATGACCGCCGTGTTGACCGGACCCGTGAAGAAGCTCGGCTTGAAGTGCGATTGGACGGTCTTCGATCAGATCGTGCTCGACCCGGATCTCATCGGCAGCGTTCCCAACGACCAATGGTTCTACACCGGCATGGACACGTACATCCACAGCGTGGAGGCGATCACCGGTACGAAGAAGAACACCTTCGCTGAGGCTTACAGCGAAAAGAGCCTGGAGATGTGTCGGGAGGTCTTCCGGCGCATGGACCGCAGTGATGTGAAGAGCGATGAGTTCCTGATGGTGGCCAGCTATATGGGCGGCCTCAGCCTTACGTACAGCGAAGTGGGCGTATGCCACGCACTGAGCTACGGCTTGGGCAAAGTGCTGGAGATCCACCACTGCATCGCCAACTGTATCGCCTTCGACAAATTGGAGGATGTGTACGGCGACTACGTCCAGGAATTCAAGGGCATGGTGAAGCACAACAAGGTGCACGTCCCGCAAGGCCTCGCGAAGGACTGGAGCGAAGAGACCATCAGCGCCATGGCCGAAGTGGCTTACAACCTGCCGCACATGTGGGACCACGCCTTCGGGCCGGATTGGCAGAAGGTGTTGGACCGCGAGCGGATCAAGGGGTGGTATCGGCGGATGTAAGAGCATGTGCGGTCGCGATCTGCCCCGAACCATATACCGTACTGGACAGCGAAAGGTGATATTCGCCGCATGACCACGCCCCATCGCCCCTGTGCCCTGTTGATCGTAAGTTGCTATGCGCTCTGCGCCGCTGCCCAATGGACCACCGGCGGCATCTTCACCTCATCGCAGCAATTCAGCGCTGCGCTGGCCTTTGATGCGGACAACGCGCTCTTCGTGAACGGTTCTACCGATCCGTGGAGCATCAATGGTGAAGGCCAGATAGTGACCACCAACTCCGGGAATACCGGTCAGGGAACAGTGTTCTACTATCCCGGCGGTCTGGTGCTGGAGGACGTGGACGGCTGGGCTGGAGCGACCCCGGATCACTGGGACGGGTATTACTGGGCCGTGGGAAGCCGTCGCACGATCACCAACCAGATCCGACGCAGCGTGGTGGTGCGCAATTTCCCGACCTATTTGCCCACGCCCTTCATGGAAGTCTACACGGGGTTCAACCGTTACTACCGTTGCGTGGACTTCCTCGATACCTTGAATGGCTTCTGCGGCGGGGCCACAACGGCGGGTGATGGGCTCATCGATCGCAGCGTCGATGGCGGACTCACTTGGTCCCAAACGGACAGTTTTCCAGGACAGGTGATCTCCCGCATCCGCTTGGTGAACGACCAACTCGGTTTCGCGGTGAGCAACGGTTCGCATTGGAACGCGAACAGCACCATTGAATTGCCGGACAGCGGCAACATATATCGCACATCGGACGGCGGCGCTACCTGGGAAGTGG
>JBKJNF010000054.1:0-30070 GCA_046596155.1 Flavobacteriales bacterium
GCCTGACGGAAGTCAGCGCGAAGTGCTTCGCATTCCAGCGCCGCTCGCTCCGGTGAAGGTGGCTGTGATGCCGTTGGTGAAGAAGGATGGCCTTCCGGAGAAGGCCCGCGCCATCATCGACGGTCTGAAGCTTTCGCACAACTGCCAGTACGACGAGAAGGACGCCATCGGCAAGCGCTACCGCCGTCAGGACGCCATCGGCACGCCGTATTGCATCACAGTGGATTATGAAACGATGCAGGACCATACGGTGACCTTACGCGAACGCGACAGCATGAAGCAGGAGCGCGTGGCCATCGCTGACCTGGACCGTATCGTGAGCGAGAAGGTGGACCTGCGGAAGTTGTTGCAACAATTGTGATCTTCGGGACCTGATGTCCCGCAACAACCGCAACAAAGCAAAGGCTTGTCCGAACTGCGGCACAGCGCTGCAGCAGGACTTTGAATTCTGTCCGCACTGCGGTCAGGAGAACCACGACCTGCGCGTACCCTTCCGCACCTTTCTCTACGAGTTCATAGAGAGTGTCACGCACTTCGATGCGAAGCTGTGGGCCACGATCAAGGTGATCTTCACCCGACCAGGGCTGCTCACCAAGGATTTCGTGGAAGGGAAAAGGGCGCGCTATGTGAATCCGGCCCGGTTCTACATTTTCCTGAGCTTCATCTTCTTCGCCTTGCTCACGTGGAAGCTGGACCGGGACATGGAGCGCGGGATAGAGGGGGTGGTCGAGGGCTCGGAACAGGAACTGCGCCGGGCGACCCTTCGCTCCGTTCTCTCCGACGATCAGGCCGAAGAATTGC
Source organism: Flavobacteriales bacterium (assembly GCA_046596155.1). Classification (GTDB taxonomy): domain Bacteria; phylum Bacteroidota; class Bacteroidia; order Flavobacteriales_F; family PHOS-HE28; genus PHOS-HE28. The sequence continues at coordinate 802 of JBKJNF010000054.1, forward strand.
GTTGGAAGAATGTAGAACCTTTCCTAACGCGGGTGCGTATCCCCATCGACAGCCCTTACTACCGGCCAACCGCAGAACGGTTGCGAGTGGCCGACCCTTTGGTGGTCGATTCCCTGCTGGGGGTCTGTGGAGAAGAGCTTGACGATTCGATCCTTGGGACGAAGGCGGCCTTGAAGGGTGCGCTCATGGCCCTACCGATGGCTGACAGCCTGCCTGTGGGTTATTCTGTTAGGATGAACGGCATTCCTTTCAGTTTTACGAAACGTGAGGAGGAGCGATTGTTCCGGCGCGGTGATGCGACCGAGGCAGAGTTATTGAAGATCCTTGGGGAGGACGCTGATTCGCTCAATTGGATCGAACGCAGGGCCATCCTTTCCGCCGCTCACCTGGGAACCGACTCGTCGCAGGGCAGAAGACAGTTGCTGCACAATGTCACCAAAGCTATGTCGGTGGTCATGTTCATCCTTATGCCGTTCACCGCGGTGTTGTTGCTATGGATCTTCTACAGGAAGCGCTACTACTGGGAGCACCTTATTTTTTCGGTCCATACGCACGCTATTTTCTTTCTCTTCTTCTCGGTGTTCCTGACCTTGGCCCTGATCATCCCCGGTGAATGGCCTGGGTGGTTATCCCTGCTGATCGCCGTGGGCTGCGTTATCTACCTCCTGGCCTCATTGAAACGGGTCTATGGCCGGTCGTGGTCGATAACCATTCTACGCTTTGGGATCATGAGTGTTCCTTACCTCTTGGTGTTCGCCGTGCTCATGCTGGCCGGTCTGGCGTGGGGGTTCTTTACGCTCTAGGTCCGATTTCTCGGCGGCAGCCACTATTTTCGCGCTCCCTTTGGATCAAGGGGCACCTACCCAGGTGGCGGAATTGGTAGACGCGCTGGTCTCAAACACCAGTGATGCAAGTCGTGCGGGTTCGACTCCCGCCCTGGGTACAGCTCCATTGAGCGCATGCATGGGCACATGAGCATTGGGGCACATGAGCACATGCAGAAAGACTCCCTGATCTACGCCGATCCCGCCAAGCAGCAGCGCTACGACCTTGCCTACATGCGCATGGCCGTGGAATGGAGCACCCTGAGCCACTGTACGCGCAAGAAGGTGGGCGCCTTGATCGTGAAGGAGGGCATGATCATCAGCGACGGCTACAACGGAACGCCCACGGGATTCCCCAACGATTGTGAAGACGTGAACGGAGCAACGTACTGGTACGTTCTTCATGCCGAAGCCAATGCGATCATGAAGGTGGCCCGTAGCACGAACAACGCCCGCGAGGCCACGCTCTACCTCACCCACTCCCCTTGCAAGGAATGCAGCAAGCTCATCCTGCAGGCCGGCATCAAGCGGCTGGTGTACCGTGATGCGTATAAGGACCCGGCAGGACTGGAATTGCTACGCGAAGGCGGGGTGATGATCGATCAATTGGGGGAACTTTGAACCGATGAACAATGGCCGCCGCCCCACGTGGGTCATCCTAATGCCATTGCTGCTGGGCCTAGCGCTCGCTGCAGGTTTCCTTGCTGGCGCGCGTATGGGACCTTCCCCGACTCCGGCCGATACGGGCCTATTCTCCTTCCGACACTCCTCTCCGGGCGACAAACTGGAGGAGGTGCTGGACCTGATCGACCGCAACTACGTGGATACGGTGAACAGTGATCAGCTGGTGGACGGAGTGCTTCAGGACATGCTTCAGAAGCTGGACCCACATAGCTATTACATCAGTGCATCCGAGCTACAGGCGGCCCAAGAACCGCTGGAAGGCAGCTTTATGGGCATCGGAGTGGAATTCGCCATCCAGCGCGATACCATCGTCGTGATCAGCCCGGTGGACGGTGGGCCCAGCGCCAAGCTGGGGATCCGCGCGGGTGACCGGATCCTAAAGGCCGACTCGACCCCGCTAGCCGGTGTGGACATCACCAACGACAAGGTGATGAAAGCGCTGCGGGGTAAGGAAGGCAGCAAGGTGACCGTGCGCATTCTGCGCGGCGGAAGCAACCCTTTCGACGTCACCATTGAACGGGGCGAGATCCCGATCAACAGTGTGGCCGTGTCGCTATTGGAGCCCGATGGAACGGGCTACATCAAGCTCAGCCGCTTCGCGCGCACCACGGAAGAGGAGTTCATCAAGGCCACTGAGGGGTTGAAGGCGCAGGGCATGAAGCGGCTCGTGCTGGACCTGCGGGGCAACGGAGGAGGTTACCTCAACGCGGCCATCGGTATCTGCGAACAGCTGTTGCCGGCACGCAGTCGGATCGTGTACACCGAAGGCCGTGCCGCTCCGCGTAAGGACTACTTCGCAACGGGTTCGGGCGAGCTCATCAACATGCCCTTGGCGGTGCTCATCGACGAAGGCTCCGCATCGGCCAGCGAGATCGTTTCGGGTGCGGTGCAGGACAATGACCGCGGGCTGATCATAGGTCGCCGTTCGTTCGGGAAAGGATTGGTGCAGGAACATGTGCCCCTACCCGATAACAGCGCCGTGCGGATCACCACGGCCCGCTATTATACCCCCAGCGGACGCAGCATCCAGCGACCCTACGGCAAAGGGGTGGATTACGACGAGGATATGAGCGGCCGTTTTGACCATGGCGAATTACTCCATGCTGACAGTATTCATTTGGACAGCACAAAGCGCTACACCACACTCAAGGGACGCACCGTTTTCGGAGGCGGCGGCATCATGCCCGATGCCTTCGTGCCGGCGGATACCAGTGAACGGTCCGTGTATTTGAGCGAACTGTTCTTCAGCGGCGCCATCAATCAGGCCGCCTTCGACCTGGCCGACATGGAACGCGCCAAACTAATGGCCATCGGTTCCCCCGAAGCCTTCGCCGCCCGCTACCAGGTGGGTGATGCCCAATTGAACATGGTGGAACGCACCGCAGCAGGATTGGGGGTGCACGCCGATGCCCGTGGAATGCAACGATCGCATCGGTTGATCGCCGAGCGCTTGAAAGCGGCCATTGCCCGCAATATTTGGGGGGATGCCGGTTACTACCGCATCGCGCTGGTCAGTGACAGTCTGTACGCAGCGGCCCGTAAGGCGATGGAGACGGGCCTGTCAGGCCAGCCTTGAACTAAGGAGGAACGAAAAAGGGGCCTTGCGGCCCCTTTTTCGTTCCTCTCAATGAGAGTGCTCTTAGTGACCTGCCTTTTCAGCGGCCGCCTTGGCTGCATCAGCAGCTTCGTTGACCACCTTTACTGCGCTATCGCCAACGGCGATCGCACTGTCAGCAGCAGCCATGGTGGCGGCCTTCATATCTGCAGCAACTTTTTCCATTGCCATGGCAGCGCTATCAGCGGCAGCTTTGGCTTTGGCCTCCATGTTCTCTTCCTGAGCGCCGCCGCAGGCGACCATCAGAGCTGCCGTCGTGGCAAGCAGAGCGAACTTCCTGATCATCTCCGTGTTTGTTTTGGTGAAAGTGGCGGCAAATGTATGTTTATTATGATACGGCCGACAAGTCCGCTCGTTTTTACCTGCGCTATCTTTCGCTCCTCGCCCATAAGTCGCCATATAGCTCCCCATCATGCCCTTCACACTCGCCCCTCTGCCCTACCCGGCCAACGCGCTGGAACCCCATATCGACGGCCGCACCATGGAGCTCCACCATGGCAAGCACCACAATGCTTATGTGACCAACCTGAACAAGGCCATTGAGGGCACCCCGTTGGACGGCAGGTCCATCGAGGAGATCCTCGGCAACCTTGACATGAACAACATGGCGGTGCGCAACAACGGCGGCGGCCACTTCAACCACACGCTATTCTGGAACATCATGTCGCCCAACGCTGGCGGAAGCCCCAGTGGCGACCTAGCTACTGCCATCGACCGCGATCTAGGGTCATTCGATGCCTTCAAGGAAAAGTTCGCAGCCGCTGGCGCCACACGCTTCGGCAGCGGCTGGGCTTGGCTGTGTGTGCAGAAGGGCGGAAAACTGGACATCTGTTCTACCCCTAACCAGGACAATCCGCTGATGCCCGGTACGGGGTGCGGCGGCACGCCGATCCTGGGCTTGGACGTCTGGGAGCACGCCTATTACCTCCACTACCAGAACCGGCGTCCGGAATATATCAGCGCATGGTGGAATGTGGTGGATTGGAAGGCCGTTGCCCAACGCTACAACTCCGGCCGCTGAACGCTTGCCAGTGACCACATCAAACAGGTCGAACAGGTTCGGTTGGGTTGTCGCCCTGTTCTGGTTAGGGCTGGGGCCGGTGATGGCGGGCGGTCCATGTCGGCAGTTGTTCAACACCCTTCCCTTGTACCCGGCCCTTTCGGTCTCCGCGGAAGGGGACTCCCTACCTCCCCCCTCCAGGGCCTTGGCCGCAGTATTCGCCCTTACCCTGGGTCCGTTCGGCGGTCATCGCCTGTATCTCGGTACGCGGCCAAAGGTGCCTTTGGTGTATGCCCTAACGTTCGGCGGCTTCGGCGTGTTGGCTGTGGTGGACCTGGCACATATCCTGTTCACCCACGACCTTACGGCCTATCAGGAGAGTGATCGCATCTTCATGTGGGCCAAGCCACGGCAGGAAACTCTTACTCGACCGTAACGCTCTTGGCAAGGTTGCGGGGCTGGTCCACGTTGCAGCCACGCATCACCGCTATGTGGTAGCTCAGCAGCTGGTAGGGGATCACGCTCAGCAAGGGAGCTAGGGCATCGGGCGTATCGGGGATCTCGATCACGTGATCGGCCAATCCCTTCACAACGGTATCCCCCTCGGTCACGATCGCGATGATCTTGCCTTTGCGGGCCTTCACCTCCTGAATGTTGCTCACCACCTTCTCATAGCTGGCGCCTTTGGTGGCGATCACGAACACGGGCATCTCCTCGTCGATCAGGGCGATCGGACCATGCTTCATTTCAGCTGCGGGGTAACCCTCCGCATGGATGTAGCTGATCTCCTTCAACTTCAGCGCACCCTCGAGTGCCACAGGGAAGGTGAAGCCGCGCCCGAGGTAGAGCACATTGCTGGCATCCTTGTAAATGTCGGAGATGAACTTGATCTGCGCCTCCTTCTTGAGCACCTGTTCCACCTTTCCGGGAATGGCATCCAGTTCGTTCAACAATCGGAAGAACTTGCTTCCGGTAATGGTGCCCTTCTTGTGGCCGACCATCAAGGCCATCAGCGTGAGCACGGTCACCTGGGCGGTGAAGGCTTTGGTGCTGGCGACGCCGATCTCCGGACCGGCGTGCGTATATGAACCCGCGTGGGTAACGCGCGCGATGCTGCTTCCCACTACGTTGCAAATACCGATGATGGTGGCACCGCGGCTCTTTGCCAGTTCAATGGCGGCAAGCGTATCGGCCGTTTCACCACTTTGACTGATGGCAATGACAATATCGTCCTCGTTGATGATCGGGTTGCGGTAACGGAACTCACTGGCGTATTCCACCTCCACCGGTATACGGGCCAGTTCCTCGAACAGGTACTCACCCACCAGACCGGCATGCCAACTGGTGCCGCAGCCCACGATGATGATGCGCCGAGCGTTCACCAGCTTCTGCTCGTAATCCTTGATGCCGCCCAGGGTCACTTCACCCTGTGCCAAGTTCAACCTGCCGCGCATGGAATCGCGTATGCTGCGCGGCTGCTCGTGTATCTCCTTGAGCATGAAGTGGTCGTAGCCACCCTTCTCCAGGGCCTCCAGATGCATCTCCAGCTCAGTGATGAACGGGGTGGTCTCCTGGTTCTTCACATTGCGGATCTTCAGGCCTTTGCCGCGCTCGATCACTGCTACCTCGCCATCCTCAAGGTATACCACGTTGCGGGTATGTTCCACGATCGGCGTGGCATCGCTGGCTATATAGTGGTCGCCGTTGTCGCCAATGCCAATGACCAGCGGCGAGCTCTTGCGCGCGGCCACCATCACGTCCGGGTCCTTGCGATCCAGAACCACGATGGCGTAGGCGCCCACCACGCTGTCCAACGCCAAGCGAACAGCCTCGGGTAATTCACAGCCCTCAGTGCGCTGCACATCATCGATCAGGTGCACCAATACCTCGGTATCGGTATCACTCTTGAACACATGGCCCCGTTTGAGGAGCTCCTCCTTGATGGGGGCATAGTTCTCGATGATGCCGTTGTGGATGAGCGCCAGGTCCCCGCTGGTACTTTGGTGCGGATGTGCGTTCACGTCATTAGGCGGCCCGTGCGTAGCCCAGCGTGTATGACCGATGCCCACGGTGCCACGAAGGTCGAGACCCACCGTATGGGCCTCCAGGTCGCTCACCTTACCCTGGCATTTGTAAATATTCAGGGCTCCTTGGTTCAGTAGCGCCACGCCAGCGCTATCGTACCCCCGGTACTCCAAACGCCGGAGTCCGCTGATCAAGATTGGGTAGGCGTCCTTGTCGCCCATGTATCCTACGATGCCGCACATGGGAAATGGTCAATAGGTTGTGAAGGTAAGACGCAGCTTCATGGGCTTAGTTGCGTTCGCAGGGCCTGCCAATACTACGCGGTTCGCACTTACCCCGCTGCTTCCCGGGTATAGCGAGAGGCCTGTGTTCGGCATATCGCCATCTAGGACCTTCTGCATCCATTGCGTGATCACCAGCCGGTACTCTCCACTGGCCGCGTTGTAATAACCACCAACCAGATTGGTACCTAGGGTCTGCCCGGGAAGGTCCCGTTCCTTGCCATCCGCGTCTTTGCGGAAAGCGAAGAGCTGCGCGGGGGGCAGGTAGGACGGGTAATAGGTTCCGGCGAGCGGAATGATGAGTTCGGCCTTGGCTAGTGCGCGAACGCCGTTGGTGGGGTAGTTGAGGAGATGCGGGAAATGGAGCTGGCCTTTCAGGCCGTAGAGCGCTTGCAAGTAGAATTGTTGCTGGCCCAATGTGCTGTCCTGCAACAATGCCGGCAGCCCAGGTTGAAGGGCGGCCTGGTGGTCGAAGCTGGACAACGTGTACCGCACGCTGCTGGAGTTGATCGGGAAGTTGTAGAAAAGTGTATCCGGCGTGGTGGTGTTGCGGTAGTAAAGTGTGAGCTTGCTGTCGGCGCTCAGCAGGTTGAGGTATAAGAGGCCTTGCGTGAACGGACTGCCAGGCTGTTCACCGGGCAGGATCATCAGGCCCTTGAAGAAGTCCAAAAAATGGTCATTATCTGTCAATTCCAGCTGACCCCACTTGCCCAATAGCTCTTGGCCAAGCTGTTTGGACAGGAGGATGCGGAGCTGCGGGGTGAGGGAGTCGCCGTCGATGTATGGCCTGGTGTAAGGCTCCGGTGTGATCTCTCCGCGTGGAAGGGCCACGAGGTCCTCCAGGAGCACCGCAGGCACATGGTCGTTCTTATAGGTAGTGTCGGTCCGCAGGTCCTCGTTCAGCCTGAGCACGCGGAACGAGCGTGGGTCGAGGTTGCCGTAGCCAAAGAGGCTCGGGTCGAAGGCCATTGAAAGTACCAGCGAGTCGCACACAAGAGCGTCATTGTTACCGGCGCCGACACTGCCTGAACTCAGGCGTACCTGGGCCACCACACCGGCGCTGACCGCACCGAAATCGGGGTCGAGGTAGGTGCCCAACACATTGCGCGTTAGGCCGCTGGTACGCCCTGCGTCGGGCGTCGTACTCCATGTAAGGATCGTGGTGGTGTCCACTACCGTGGTACCCAAGGCATCACTGGGGTCCAAGACCTCCAGGCCAAGGTCATCCTCCGGCTTCTTGCAGCCGAACAATATAGCGAGCAGCAGGACGGCAGCAATGGCAGGCCGTGCCCATGTACAAGGAACGAGCGCCGCCACTATCAGACCAGCGCTTCCTCCTGGACACTGTGATAGAACTCCGCATGCGCGTTCACGCGGTCCTCATGGGGCGCATAGGCAAGCACTGGCTTTTCGTAGGCCTTGATGGCGTTCTCCATCGTGCGGCTCAACTTCGGGCTTCCCTTGGCAACGGCATCGCATAAGCTCATGGCGAACTTATGCAGATCGTCCGTGGTAGGCTTGGACAGACCCTTGAGCAAGTCCTTATTGAAGCCTTCCAAGGTGAGTTTCTTGGCCAAGTCCTTATCCAGTTCCTCGGCGGGCTCTTCGTATACGGAGTACACCAACTTGGCGTCCTCAAAATGCGGATCGTCGTTGAAGAAGTGACGGATGTACAAGGGGATGAAGGCGGTCATCCAGCCGTGGCAATGGATGATATCGGGTTTCCAGCCCAGTTTGCGCACCGTTTCCAGAACGCCGCGGCAGAAGAACAGTGCGCGCTCGTCGTTGTCGGCAAAGAATTTCTCACTCGCATCATGGGTGAGGGCCTTGCGCTTAAAATACTCCTCGTTGTCGATGAAATACACCTGCATGCGGGCGCTGGGCACGCTGGCCACCTTGATCAGCAGCGCGTGGTCGGTATCGTCGATGATGAGGTTCATCCCGCTGAGCCTGATCACCTCGTGCAGCTGGTGGCGTCGCTCGTTGATGCACCCGAACTTAGGCATGAACACGCGGATCTCGTTGCCGCGATCCAACATGCCCTGGGGCAATTGCCTGGCCGCCTTCCCCATCTCGGTTCCATCGGTGAACGGTTCAATGAACTGGGAGATGGTAAGGACCTTCAATTTTTTCAAGCTCATTTCGGGAAGGGAAAGGGAATGGGACCACAAAAGTATAGACATTCGGCGCCTTCTTCAACAACAAAACGCGTCCATCCCTTGCAAGGCGGCCCTTTTCAGCACACCGAATGCCATGGAGGTCATTGAAGAAGTCGCCGCCGCTGCGGCATGGGGCGCACAGGAGCGCCGATCGGGTAATCGCATAGGATTCGTGCCCACCATGGGTGCGTTGCACGCAGGACACTTGCAGTTGGTCCGAGAGGCCCTGGAACAGTGTGGTGTCGTGGCCACCAGCATTTTCGTCAACCCACTGCAGTTCAATAATAAAGAGGACCTAAAGCACTATCCCAGGCAGCTGGGGCAGGACCTGGCCCTGCTTCGTAACGAAGGCTGCCATATGGTCTTCACACCAACGGAAGCCGATATCTACCATGAGCATACCGTTCGGCATTATGACCTGTCCCCTTTGGATGAGGTGCTAGAAGGCCCCACACGCCCTGGTCACTTCCAGGGCATGGTGAACGTGGTGGAGCGCTTGTTCCATTATGTGCGTCCGGACCTGGCCTTCTTCGGCGAAAAGGACCGGCAGCAGTTGTGCATCCTTCAGCACGTGGCCAGGCAGCGGCGTTGGCCCGAGCAGATCGTGGCCGTGCCTACTCAACGCGCCGCAGATGGGTTGGCGCTCAGTTCCCGCAATCTGCGCCTGACGGAAGCTGAGCGTGCCTTAGCGCCGCTGTTATATGCCAGCTTGCAGGCCGTTGCGAGCAAGGCGTTCCGCACATCCGTGGCGGAAGCTCGCCAGGCCGGTCTGGACCTGCTTGGAAGGGAGCCGGCGTTCAGGGTGGATCATTTGGAACTGGCACATCCCCAGGACCTGCACCTCTTGGTCGAATGGGAAGGACTCGAGGAGGTGTTGGTCCTCGTAGCTGCACACCTCGGGACCGTGAGGTTGATCGATAACATCGCTGTCCGCAGGTAAGTTCGTGCCATCGTGGCCCGGCCTCGCCATTGCGCCGGCATGAACGGAAGGACAGAATGAAGATGAAGAGCAAACTGATCGATATCCTGAAGGTCGCCGTGCCGCTGGGCATTGGGGTTTGGCTGATGTTCTACTTCTACAACGCACTTGCTCCTGCCCAGCGCGACCAATTGTTCATCGCATTCAAGCAGGCCAACCTATGGTGGCTGCTACTGGCCTCCTTCGTGGGTTGGCTGGCACATGCAAGTCGCGCTTGGCGCTGGCGGTATCTCCTGAAGCCGCTGGGGTACGAGCCGGGATTCTGGAATTGTTACCATGCCGTAATGAATGGCTACTTCATGAACATGTTCATCCAGCGCGCCGGTGAAGCGAGCCGGGCGGTGTCGCTCTACCGAACGGACAAGGTCCCGTTCGAAAAAGGCTTCGGTACAATACTGGCCGAACGCGTCGTGGATACCGCGATGTTGGCCCTCATTGGGGTGATCACAGTCCTTTTTCAGGTGGACAAGATCGACCTTTTCAAGTCGCGCATTGCCGCCTATCGGGCCACGCAAGATCCCGCCCAAGCCAGCGGGTTCCCTTGGTTCACGATCATTCTCATTGCTGTCGGAGCGGTCGCCTTGGTCGGCGCCTATCTGATCTTCACCCGTCAAGCTTTACGCGCTCGCTTCATGGACCTGATGCGCGGCTTTGGTGAAGGACTGCGGGCGGTGTTAAGCACAAAGCAGAAAGGTTCATTCCTGGCACACACGCTCTTCATCTGGGCGGCCTACCTGGGCATGTTCAAGGTAGGGTTCTATGGTTTGCCGACATTGGCGGATGTGCCATTTGCCGGTATCCTCGCAGGCTTCATTGCGGGCGCCATCGGCATCGTTCTCGTTCAAGGTGGCCTAGGCGTATACCCTGCATTGGTAGCGCTTACCGTCGGGATGTACTTGCCCGCTTCGATGAGCGGTGAACTGTTGAGACCAGATGCGTTGGCCATGGGCTGGCTGCTTTGGTTGGCCCAAACCCTGATGATCATTGTCCTGGGTGGCCTGTCGTTACTTTTGACGGCCTTGAAAAGAACGCATCCATGACCGCCACGGATACCCCAGTCTCCCCCTATCCGCGCATCATGGACCGTGCGGCGGCGTTGCGCATGGTGAATGTGTGGCGCTTAAAGAGCGACCGTATCGTGTTCACCAACGGCTGCTTCGATATTCTTCATCGCGGGCATGTGGAGTACCTGAACGAAGCAGCCTCTCTTGGTCATCGACTTGTCGTCGGTATCAACTCCGACGCTTCTGTGCGGCGATTGGGAAAGGGAGGCGACCGACCATTGAACGATCAGGAAAGCCGGGCGCTGGTGCTGTGCGCCTTGCGCTGCGTGGATGCCGTGGTGATCTTCGACGAGGATACACCACTTGAACTGGTGCAGGCACTGTGCCCTGATGTGCTCGTGAAAGGCGGCGACTGGAAACCCGAGCAGATCGTTGGTGCCGACGTGGTGATGGCCAGGGGTGGTGAAGTGCGCAGTCTGAAGCTCGTGGATGGGTTCTCCACCACAGCCCTGGTCGAGAAGATCCGCCGTGGCTAAGGTCCGTTCCCAATTCGTTTGCCAGAACTGCGGCACATCTTATCCGCAGTGGTTGGGGCAATGCGGTTCGTGCAAGGAGTGGAACACGTTGGTGGAAGAAGTGCAGGACCGTGTGCAGGAGAAGCGCGGTGTGCCCGATAGCATCCGCGACCGCAAGCCCAAACCCATTGCCATCGCGGATATTTCATCGGACAGTGGTCCACGCATTCCACTTGGCGATCGCGAGCTGGACCGCGTACTGGGCGGCGGTGTGGTGCCGGGCTCATTGATACTGATGGGAGGCGATCCAGGGATCGGTAAGAGCACATTGATGCTTCAGACCGCCTTGCGGGCGAATGGTCTGCGCACGCTCTACGTGTCCGGTGAGGAAAGTGAACAACAGGTGAAGATGAGGGCGGAACGCCTGCAGTCCGAGGCCCAAGTCCCGTTGGTCGATGCGGGGTGTTTCGTGCTTACGGAGACCAATACGCAGAACATCTTCAAGCAGATCGAAGCCTTGCGACCGGGGCTAGTGATCATCGACAGCATTCAAACACTGCACACCGCGGCCTTGGACGCCAGCCCCGGAAGCGTGGGCCAGGTGCGCGAATGCACCAGCGAACTAATGCGCTTCGCCAAGACCACCAACACGCCCATGGTGTTGATCGGGCACATCACCAAGGACGGTGCGATCGCGGGGCCGAAAGTGCTGGAGCACATGGTCGATTGTGTGCTGCAGTTCGAAGGCGATCGCGATCATGCGTACAGATTGCTACGCCCTTTGAAGAACCGTTTTGGCAGCACAAATGAACTGGGCATCTACGAAATGCAAGGTAGCGGCCTTGCCATCGTGGAGGATCCCAGCCAGGTGCTGTTAGGCGACCGAGGTGAGCGCCCGAGTGGCGTTTGCGTGGCAGCCACGCTGGAAGGCATGCGTCCGCTGCTGATCGAAGTTCAGGCCTTGGTGAGCACGGCCGTCTATGGCACTCCGCAACGCAGCGCCACGGGTTTCGACCTACGCCGCATGCACATGTTGCTCGCCGTGCTGGAGAAACGGTGCGGCTTCCGGCTGGGACAGAAGGATGTGTTCCTCAACCTCGCCGGCGGCTTCCGGGTAGAGGAACCCGCGATCGATCTGGCCGTGGTGGTCGCGGTGCTCAGCAGCAACGCGGATATCCCCGTGCCGATGGACGTTTGCTTTGCTGGCGAGGTGGGCCTCACCGGGGAGATACGCCCGGTAACGCGCACAGAACAGCGGATCGCGGAAGCCACCAAATTGGGCTTTGCACGGATGTTCGTTCCCAAAGGAACCAAAGGACTTCCTGCCGGAGGGACCTTGGAGTTGGTTCCAGTGGCCCGTGTGGATGAGGTGCTGTCGCATCTTTTCGGCTGAGCGCGCAGTGGCGGCCAGCCCATCGACTTGGTCCTTCTTGTTCTCTTCTGGGTTGCCCGCTCTTGGTAGGTACGGCAATGTTGCGGCGCTCCACATTCATTGAATTCGACCTGCTGGTCCACGGTGGTGCTCTTCGCGCTAGCTTAACCCTGCTCACCGGATCTCCGCCCTCTTCCCAACCTTTTATCGACATGAGCGATGTGATCAATACCCGCGTGGCGACCATTACACTATCGGGGCTCAACTTGTTGGAAGTGCGATTCAAAAAGGGGATCAAGGTGGATAGCGTCGGCCTGCACGAAGTGCTACAGCAACGGTCGGGGCTTGTGGAAAAAGGACCCTTCCTTGTGCTCGGCATCTTGCCGGCCGACATCGACTTCGATATCAATGTGATGACGGACAACCACTATGCGGACCATAAAGTGCTGGATCACACGCTGGCAGTGGCATGAGCGGCCAGCACATTGATGAATGAGCGGATGGCCAGCTTGTACCTCGCCTACTTCCCCCAGCCCTTTCACACGCAGGTGTTCATGGAGGAGGACGAAGCCCGCGCGTGGCTGTTGAGCTTGCCGCTTCCTGCTAAGCCCTAACGGTCAACGCACTGTCGCTTCTTAGTCCTGCACCAGCTTGTACAGCTCGCGCAGGTCGGGCGACAGGATGATCTCGATACGGCGGTTCTTCGCCTTATCGTTGGGGTCCACTGGAACATATTCGCCGCGACCGCCAGCAGTAATGCGCGTGGGGGTTAGCTTGCTGCCTTCCTGTAGGATCCGCACAACGCTGGTCGCACGGAGCACGCTCAGGTCCCAGTTGTCCTTCATAGTACCTCCGGGCAGGATCTTGTCCACATCGGTGTGGCCCTCCACCAGGATGTTCAGGTCGCGTTCATTTTCGATGGCCTTGGCCAGACTGATCAATGCCTCGCGGCCCTTGGCTTCCACGGCCGTACTACCGGTCGCGAAGAGCAGCTTATTCTCCAAGTTCACATAGATCTTGCCTTCCTTCTGCGTTACAGTAAGTCCCTTGCCTTCGAAACCCGTGAGTGCATCGCTCACGCGCTGCTTCAACGATCGCATGGCCGCATCCTTGGAAGCCAGTTCCTTTTCGAGATCGGCCAGGCGTGCCTGGCGCTCGGCCAAAGAGCGGCCGAGCACATTGAGCGAATCCTCACGTGTCTGCAGTTTCAGGCGGGTGGCCTCCAGGTCAGTGAGCAGCTTGCGATTCTCACTCCGATCTCCGGCAAGCAGGGAGTTGTATTTGTCGAGCAGTTCGGTGTTCAGCTTGTTGATCTTGTCGTATTGCGTGGTCATATTGCGCAGACTGGTGCCCTGAATGGTGGTATCGCGCTCCAGGTTCACCTTCCGTTTCTGTAGATCCTCTACGGCCGCCTGTTGTTCCTTCATGGAGGCTTCGGCCTGTTGCGCCTTCGCAACGGCAGTGGCCTCGGATTCCTGCGTGCTCTTGTAGCGGGTCTGAAGTTCCTCGTATTTACGTGAAGGAACGCAGGCATTGAACACCACCACGGTGATGATGGTGGCGAGGAGCTGAGCGGAACGTTGGCGCATGATCTGTAACTTTCGTGTGAGGTGCGAAGGTGGTTTAGGCATGCCATCCCGCCTGCTGAGCGCGAAACTTTTTTGTGAACATCACGTTCCCCTACTTGCAATGGGCCCTTACAACTGGAGTGAAGGAAGAACCGACCGCTTGCTGACGCTTCCGCTGGACGAGGAGTTGGCCCGATACCAGCTCATGGCCTACCTACAACGCGTAGAGCATCGCTATCATGAACGCAAACTATATCCGCATCTCGACGATCTACACGCGAGGCGCGAAGCGGTGGTAAGCATGCATCGACAACAGGAGGAATTAGAGAATGCCATGGCGCGCGACATCATCGGCTTTGACCTGAAAGCGGGTCGGCCGATCCGTTCAGCACCGGAGGACGATTGTTACGTGCGCACGTTGAAGCAGGTGATCGACATGGCGCTACCACGGATCGACAAGGCGCTTTCTCGCGGATCGGAGCTGCGCCAAGAGATCATGCACCACATCCAACTGGAGCCTGTGGGACTGCTCCCTTTGCGCACCTCGGAAGGCTATCTGCTGTTGCGCCAAGGACCTAAGGCGCGGGTGTATGCCTATCAGCTCGGGTTGTATGATGGGGGCGACTTGGCCGACGCTTCGCGGCACATGCGCACCGTGTACGTCACTGATTATACGATCAGCTGGGCCTGTCGATATGAGCAAGTGAAGGCCGACCTAGTGCGGCATCGGGCCACCCTGCCCAATCCAGCGGTATTCGCGTTCACAACGGAACTCCTGCTTCCTCCGATAGAGACATTTCTGCCGTTGGCCAAACAGTTGGTATACGAACTGGCCGCTGGAGGGCGCGGTTAAGGTCGCGCCCTCTCTTCCTTATCGAGCCACACCCGTGAGAGGTCCAGGTTATCGATGGGGTTCGGCTTCAGGTCGCGCACCCAGGGCTGTAGGATGTACACCACATTCTCGTAGTACAAGGGCGTCAAAGGCACCTCCTGCATAGCACGTTGCTCGGCAAGCGAAAGCTCCTGGTACCGCGATCTATCATCGGTCATCTGGCGGGCCTTCATATAGTGCTCGTCGAAGATCGCGTCGCGGAACCGCGTGGTATTGATGGAGGCGGGCAAGGCCGGATCGGTAACCGCGTTCTTTCCGGACAATATGGACAGGAAATTCTCAGGGTCCGGATGATCGGCTGTCCATCCCTCGCGCCAGAAGCTCGCCTTCCCGGTCTCGATCCGCTCGAAATGCTCAGCGGAGCCTACCATACTGATGGAGACGAATACATGCAAGTCGCGCTCGAGCATGGCTTGCACGGCCTCTGCCACCCGCACGTATCCAAAACCGTCGGAGTTGGCCTGCAAACTGATCCTTGGGAACCCTGCGCCCCCGGGATAACCCGCAGCGGCCAGCAAGACGCGTGCGCTGTCAGGGTCGAATGGACAGCCAGGCACGTTCTCATAAGGATAGCCGATCAGCCCCGGTGCTACTAGGCCATGGTCAGCAGCGGATGCGAAACCTCCCAGGACCGAATCGACCAGCAGCTTACGATCGATCGCCAGGGCGAAGGCCTGTCGAACACGCACATCATCAAATGGCCGCTGGAACAGGTTGAAGCTGTAGAACTGGGTGGAAAGCGCGGGCACCTCCAACAGATGGAAGAGTGGGGTCTGTGTATTGGGGTCGATCGAGTCCTTCAGTTGTGCAAGCCGGTCAACCGGCAACTCCAACAGGGCGGAAAGCGTCCCTTTGAGAAAGGCTTCGAACTCCAGGTTCTTATCGCCCTCAAAGGTTACGCGCACGGCATCGAGGTAGGGCAGTGCGGCTCCAGCCTCGTCCCGACCCCAATAGGTGGGGTCGCGCTCCAGCAGGATCAATTCGCCGGGATGGATCTCCTTCAGCCTGAAGGGCCCTGTGCCAATGGCGTGCAGGTTGAGTTCGGAGCCATATACCGAACGCATTTCGTTTGGCCAGATCCAGCAGCCCGGATGGGCCATGATCTGCAAGAAGTTCGGAGAAGGATGTACCAACGAAATGCGCACCGTGTGATCGTCAAGCGCAACGATCCCTTTAACGCCGCCCTCGGGTGTCTCGCCCTTGGAGGTGGCCGCGTAGTATGCGTTGGCTCCTTCCACGCGGTCCTGGAAAAGCCAGAAGACCCCGTCACCGATACCCCTGGTGCAATTCTGGGTGAAGCAGCGCACCACATCATTCGCCGTCACTTCCGGACCACGCCCGTCCGGAAAGGCTTTATCATCATGGAACCGAACGCCCTCACGCAGAAAGAACGTGTATTGTGTGGCCGTGGCATCCATCTCCCAGCGTTCGGCCAGGCAGGGCGTGATGGCTAGATCTCCAGGGTTGAAGGCCACCAGGCCTTGGTATACTTGGGCCATGATCCGGAATGCCGAGGCCTGTGTGAGCGTCGGTGGGAAAATGCTCCGCAGCTCGCCGGTCTCATTCATATTGAAGACGCCTCCGTGGCGCTTTCCATTCTTGGTGCGGGCAGGTGTCCGCTCTCCGCACCCGGCGAGCAAAAGGGTACCTGCGACGAATAAGAGAGCGATCCGACGGTACATCTGTGCCGGCCAAAAGTATCCGGCAGGTCATGGGCAAGCACCGCGGCCATCCAGCGTTACCAACATGTTCGTCTTGATGGCGGCCGCATGACCGGCGGAGCGCGTTCAGGGTAATTTTCAACCCGCATCCACATCACTGCCACACCCTTGCACCCGCCCCGGAACATCCGCCTAAGTGCCCTGTTATTGGCTTTGGGCATGGCGCTGGTCCTGCATGCACAGGAGGACAACCGGCGGGAGCGCAGGTTTGTCCTGGCCCGCGATACGGTGGTGCTGGACAGCATGAGCATCGCGTCAGGTGACTTTTCCTTGTGGAACGATAGCCTTGAGGTGGATTCGGGGCTGTACCGGCTGGACCGCTGGCATGCCCGGCTGATCCGGCTGAAGGGTTTCCCTATGGACACGTTGGTTGCGCGCTACCGGGTACTGCCCATGCTCGTTGCCGGGCCTTTCCGGCATAAGGATCCAGCCAGACTGATCAATACTGTTCCCGACCGCCTCGATCCCTTCAAATACCAACCTGGCCTTGATGGTGCAGACCCGCTAGGGGTAAGCGGGCTAAACAAAAGTGGTAGCATCTCGCGCGGGATCCTCTTCGGCAACAACCAGGACCTGAGCGTGAACAGCGCGCTGAACCTGGAGCTGAGCGGCAAGTTGACCGATCGCATCAACGTGTTGGCGTCCGTTACCGACAACAACATTCCCATACAGGCGGGCGGTAATACGGCCGAGCTACAAGACTTCGATCGCGTATTCATCAAGCTGTTCGATGATCGCCAGGAGTTGATCGCCGGCGACTTCGTGCTAGAACGTCCTGCGAGCCATTTCCTCACTTGGTACAAGAAGACCAAGGGCGTTGGCTACAGCACCAAGCTGGGCAATGCGCCTCGTGCCACGGGCTCGTTGGCCATCAGCGCGGCCATCAGCAAAGGCAAGTTCGCACGCGACCTCATCCAGGGGGTCGAAGGAGTGCAGGGTCCATACCGCCTCAGTGGCGAAGATGGTGGCTTGTTCATTATCGTGCTCAGCGGCACGGAGCGCGTGTACGTCGATGGCCAGTTGATGTCGCGCGGGCAGGAGAACGATTACGTGATCGACTACAACACGGCAGAGGTCACCTTCACGGCAAGCCGCCTGATCACCAAGGACCGCCGCATTGTGGTGGAATTCCAGTACAGCGACAAGAACTATGCACGATCGCTGGTGAGGTTGTCCAACGACTGGAAGCTGGGCCGCACGGACCTTAATGCGGACCTATACACCGAACAGGACAACCGGAACCAACCATTGCAACAGAGCCTGAGCGAAGCGGACCGCCTAGTACTTACCAATGCCGGCGATGATCCACTTGCGGCCACGACCAGCGGTGTTGACAGCGTCGGATACAATGTGGATGAAGTGCTCTACGCCCTTCGTGATTCGCTGGGCTATGACAGTGTTTTCGTATACAGCACATCTGTTGACTCCGCTCGTTACCGGGTCACGTTCAGTTCGGTCGGCAGCGGCCGTGGGGATTATGTCCAGGAACAGTTCACCCCCAATGGCAGGGTGTTCAAATGGCTGGGGCCCGATACCATAGCCGGGGCTGTCATGCATCGTGGAGATCATGCACCGGTGCGGGTGCTCACCCCGCCACGCTCGCAACAAGTGGCCGAACTGGGTGCCACACATCGCTTTGGAAAACGGACCAAGGTCTGGGGCCAACTCGCCTGGAGCCGAAACGACCGCAACACCTTCAGCACGATCGGCAATGGCGACGACCAAGGAACGGCTGTGCGCGCTGGTATGGAACATGCCATACCGCTAAGCAAGAGCGACAGCACGCTGAAACTGCTTGTGGGGACCGACAATGAATACCTGCGGAGCACCTTCCGGCCGGTAGAGCGTTTTCGGCCGGTGGAGTTCGAACGCAACTGGAATGCCCTGCAAGTACTACAGGACAGGGACCAGTTGCTGGCCTCGGTAAGCCTTGGCCTCGCTGCGGGTCGCCGGGGCAACGCCCGCCTGAGCAGCGCCACCTGGCAGATGGGTCCACGGTACGAAGGCTATCGACAGGCGCTGGAAAGCGATCTGCGCTTAGGCAAGTGGGACCTTCAGGTCAACGGCAGTGCGCTCACCACATCCGCCAACGCTGTGGTCAGCGACTTCCTCCGGCACAAGGCGCGGGTTGCTCGCCGCATGAAGGGCATAACGGTCGGCTTGCGCGATGAGCAGGAGCGCAACCGTTTCCGGGCGGACAGTACCGGGGACCTAGTAGGCGGAACGTATGCATTCTACGATTGGGAGGCCTTTGTACAGAGCACGGATTCGGCCAAACTGGGGTATCGTTTCAGCGGTGGCCAACGCTACGAACAGGCACTGCTCGATCAGCAACTGCGGCCCAGCACGGAAGCCACCTCGTATAGTACCAGCCTTTCGCTGCGTAGCGACCCGCGCCGCCGCGTTGGCCTCAACTTCACTTACCGCAGCTTGCGCATCCTCGATAGCCTGGCCAGCGCTCAACGCCCGGAGGACACTTGGCTCGGCCGCATCGAAAGCGATCTCACCTTGCTCAAGGGCGTTGTGCATTGGAGCACGTTCTATGAACTGGGTAGTGGCCTGGAGCAACGACGCGAATTCATTTATGTGCAGGTGCCCGCAGGACAGGGCACCTACGTGTGGATCGACTACAATGCGAACGGCCTGAAGGAACTGAACGAGTTCGAAGTGGCCAACTTCGGGTACGAGGCGGACTACATCCGGGCCTATGTGCAGACGAACGAGTACGTGCGGGTGTTCAACAACCAATTGAGCAGCTCGTTGGAACTGCGTCCCGGCGTTGTGTGGGCCGACGCGAAAGGCCTGCGGAAGTTCATCGGTAAGCTGAGCGACCTGGCCAGCGTTCGCGCCGATCACAAGTCCAGTGGCGACCGGGTGCAGGATGCGCTGGACCCGTTCAAGCTGGATCCCACCGACACCACGCTCACCGCGTTCAACTCATCGCTGCGCAACACCCTTTACTATGACCGGAGCAGCCGGACGTGGAGCATGGACCACAGCCACCAGAACGACCGCACCAAGAGCTTGTTGTTGAACGGCTTTGAAACGCGATCCAGAGAGTCGGACATCGTTCATGCCCGATGGAACACGTCACCGCACTGGACGGTGGAGCTGGAAGGCGAACTGGGACGCAGCATCAGCAACAGCGACCTGATCGAAGGGCGCAACTACGCACTGGACCTTCGCTCCACTCGCCCCAAGGTCACCTGGCAGCCCAATACCAGTTTACGGGTATCGTCACAGTTCAAATATACCAACAAGAAGAATCAGTTGGAGTTCGGTGGCGAGGAGGCCGTGATCCAAGACCTCGGTGTGGAACTACGCTGGAACACGGCAGGCAAAGGCTCTCTACAGGTCAATGCCAACCTAGTGGACATCGTTTACAACGGCGAGGCCAACTCTTCCTTGGGGAACGAAATGCTGACAAGCCTACGACCGGGCACCAATGGAACGTGGAGTGTGACGGTACAACGCAGGCTGAGCACAAACCTGCAACTCGACCTCACCTACAATGGTCGCCGCAGCGAAGGCACGCCCATTGTACATGTGGGCGGCGTACAGGTGAGGGCCTCGTTCTAAGGCGGCCTACTTCAGCGTGAAGGTCGTCTTGCCAACACTTCCGCCGCTCTCGTAAACTTCAACGATGTACTGGCCACTGGCCATTTCACCTGCGGCCGTCCAGAAGATAGCGACATCGATGGGCTGATTCTGATAGTTCACTTCGCGCTTCACGCTGAACTCGCCCTCCATGCCATTGAACTGGAAGCGATTGTCCGGTTCGCTGGCCTGCAGCACGGAGCCGTCGGGGCTGATCACCCGCATGTACAGCACCTTATCGCCGGGCTCTGCGGTGCGGTTCTCTCCCAGCGTGAAGCTACACTTGATCATTTCCGCCTTGCTGGCGCGTTCGGTCTGCACTTGTTTACCGCTGTTGCGCAGGAAAAGTGCTTCCGCGGTCATCACATTCGCCGTGAGCACAGATCCCTTCGCCAGGCGCGCTGCCTGCTCGGCTGTCTGGGTCTCCAGAGCGGCCTTCTGCCCTTTCACTTCGCCCAGTTCCTGTTTGGTAGTGAGGTTCTCGGCGGTGAGGGCCTGGTTCACCTGATTGAGTGAATCGATGGTGACCACGTAGCCCTGCATGATCTTTCGCAAGGTGGCGGCCTCCTTCTTCGCCTTTTCGATGCTGTAGCTGCCGTTCTTCACCTTCTGAACAAGGTCCTCGATCTGCGCTTTCTGCGCGGACATCTCGGCGGTGAGCTTTTCATTGGATGTGCTTAACGTATCGTACTGTGCCAGCATATCCTCCAACAGCTTGGTCACGTTCTCCTTCTCGCTGGAAACAGCGGTCACCTGCTGTTGGGCCAATTGGGCCTCATCCCCTTTTTGGGACCATAGATAGAGCAGGACCACGTTGCTGATCAAGAGGAGCACCACCAGCGCAAGCAGGACGGTGTTGGATCGGTTCTTGCGGGGTTCCTGCGGAACGGTCGTCGATTGGTCCATGGAAAGGTCACTTGGGCCCACGTTGGTCGTGCGCTGCCGCAAAGTTACCTTGGCCTTGGGAGCAGGTCTTCGCCAGTGTCCGCCGTTTTCAACAAAGTATTGAACCCATGCGCATCCACCGCAGGAATGCCTTGCTCGATGTGGTCGGTCTGTTCCTGCCACGCTGTTGCTCGGGTTGTGCTCGGCCATTGACGCACGCAGAACAGGCGATCTGCCTGCATTGCACAGAGGACCTGCCCCGCACGCGGTTCCATGACGACGACCGTAACAGCGTGGAGCATCTCTTCTTCGGCAAGTTGCAACTGCATGCGGCCAGCGCGTTCCTCCGTTTCACGCGCAATGGCGTGGTACAGCACATGCTGCACAACCTGAAATATCAAGGTGATCGTGAGGTAGGCCTGGAACTGGGGCGCCGCATGGCGCGTGACCTGATGGCCACTACACGTTTTGCTGATGTGAATGCCGTAATGGCCGTTCCACTGCATCCTCGAAAAGAGCGCCAACGCGGCTACAACCAGGCGCAGGTGCTGGTCGACGGGATGCGCGAAGTATGGCCCATGCGCGACCTGGGTGCCGAACTCGGCCGCGCCATCCTCACCACGTCACAGACCCGACGCGGACGCATGGAGCGTTGGAACAACGTTCAGGACGCCTTTCGGCTATTGGATCCGCTTGCGTTCGCGGGCACACATGTGCTCATTGTGGACGATGTGATCACCACGGGCGCCACCATCGAGGCCTGCGCCCACGCCTTGCAACAGGCGCCGGACGTGCGGATCAGTGTATTCGCCTGTGCGTGCGCCTGAGCAGGTAAATTCGCCGCCCATGTCAGAGAAGATCGTAGTTGCGCCCACGGAGGACCGTGCGGAACTATACCATGCGTTGGCGCCTCAGGTGAACGAGTTGTTGTCCGAGGAACGCGACCTTATAGCCGCTATGGCCAACATGGCTGCAGCGCTTCGCGAGACCTTCGGCTGGCATTGGATCGGCTTCTACCGGGTGGTGGGCGCCGAACTTGTCCTAGGGCCCTTCCAAGGACCTGTGGCCTGCAGCCGAATTGGCCATGGTAAGGGTGTCTGCGGCAAGGCATGGGCGGAGGAACGCATACTGGTGGTGCCCGACGTGGATGCGTTCCCCGGGCACATCGCCTGCAGCGACCTGAGCCGCAGCGAGATCGTTGTGCCCATTCGCGACCGGAGCGGCCGTGTGGCCGCCGTGCTTGATATCGATAGTGTGAAGCCGGACGATTTCGGGACAGTGGATGCGCATGGCTTGGAACGACTTTGCACGTTGCTGGAACCTCTTTTCGAATGATCGCGCGATGGCCGCTGCTACTGGCCGTGTTGTTGACCGGTTGCGCACAAGTGCGCGAACCCGTGGGTGGCGCCAAGGACGAAGCCCCTCCGGAACTGCTCTCCGCAGTTCCTGCCAACGGCAGTGTGCACTTCACTGGTGACCGCATCCTTCTCCACTTTGGCGAGCGGATCCGGCTGGACCGTGTGCGGGAACGACTGTTGATCTCCCCTCCATTGGAACGCGATCCGGAAGTGACCGTGCAACGCGGCCGCGATGTGCAGATCCTCTTTCGCGCACCGCTTGCGGCGAACACGACCTATACGATCAACATCGGCGAGGCCGTGGTGGACCTCAGCGAAGGGAACGTGGCCAGCGGACTCACCTACGTACTGTCCACGGGGAGCGTGCTGGACAGTTTGCAAATGCAGGGCCTCGTCGTGAACGGGTTCACCGGAAAGCCGCAAGCGGATGTACTGGTAATGCTGCGCCGGGCGGATGACACGACCACGGTACGCCGTGGTGGTCCGGCCTACTTCACACGCAGTGGCAAACAAGGGGAGTTCACCCTGACCCACCTACGACAGGATACCTATGCGCTTTTCGCCTTGCGCGACCAGAATGCCAACTATCGCTTCGATATGCCCAATGAGGAGGTGGCCTTCGCGAGCGAGCCTATCGCGCTGCCCAACAATACGTCGCCGGTGCTTCGCCTCTTCCGGGAAAAGACCCGGAAGCAGGCCGTGCTCGAAGCGCGTGTACAGCCCGACCGTGGCTGGCAACTCGTCCTGGCGCGCGCTTCGGACAGTCTCCGCCTTGTGTCAGTGGACCGCACAGGTGGCGTCCTTACTTGGGTCAGCGAATGGAACGCCGGTCGTGATACGGCGCTGTTCTGGCCCAATGACACCACCCTGCTCACGGACCAACACTTTGCGGTAATGGACAGCTCCGGCACGTTGGATACGCTGGCCTACCGGCCCCGGGAGCGCATGCCTTTCAACTTGGAGGTCAAGCGTGCGGACGATCCAGCAACCGGCGGCATGGGGCTGAAGGCATCCAGGCCGATCCTGCGTGTAGATGCCGAACGCGTTGTGCTGCGGGCAGGTGAACAACGAACTCCGGTGACCTTGGTGCCTGACTCCACCGTTCCGCGCAGGTTGTTGATCGACGCCCGTCTGCCCGAAGGTTCTGCCGCCGTGCTGGAGCTGTTGCCGGGTGCATTACAGGATATATACGGAGGCCGGAACGATACCCTGCGCTTTCCACTTAGCGACCGGTCGACCGAAGGTGTGGGCGTGCTGCGTGTGGATCTGCTGGCGGATACCACCTCGGCCCCATCTGGACCGTTCGTTCTTCAATTGCTCGATCCGCGCGGTTCAGTGGTGCATGTTGACCGCATCACAGCGCTTCCACAGCATATAGAGTTCGGATCACTGACCGCAGGGATCTATTCGCTGAAGCTCATCGAGGACCTCGATGGCGATGGACGTTGGAGCACGGGAGACCTGGACCGTGGACTGCAACCTGAACGCGTATTCCTTCAAGGTGATGAAGTGAATGTCCGTGCCGGGTGGGATGTGGCCGTAAGCTGGATCGTGAGCGGTCGCTAAAGAAGAGGTCACGCCAGTTCGTTGGTCAACGCAGCCATTACATCAGCCGGCGGCACATGTTCGTACAGGATGCGGTAAGTGGCTTCGGTAATGGGCATGTCCACACCGAGCTTCGCGTTGATCTCATGAACGCACTTGACGGCGTAGTAGCCCTCGGCCACCATGTTCATCTCCATTTGTGCGGCCTTCACGCTGTAGCCCTTGCCCACCATCGTCCCGAACTCGCGGTTGCGGCTGAACGCTGAATACGCGGTAACGAGCAGGTCACCCAGATAGGCGGGTTCATTGATGTCCCGATCGATCGGATGCACGGCTTTCACGAAGCGGGCGATCTCCTGGATGGCGCGGCTCACCAGCACCGCCCTGAAGTTATCGCCGTAGCCCAGGCCCACGCTCACACCCGAACACACCGCCACAACGTTCTTCAGGATGGAGGCGTACTCGGTGCCGTAGATGTCGTCGCTCAGCGTGGTCTTCATGAAGCGCCCGTTCAGCGCGATCCCCATTTCTGTTGCATGCGCCGGGTTCTGGCTGGCGATCGTGAGGTAGCTCAGCCGCTCCAGTGCCACTTCCTCCGCGTGGCAAGGTCCACAGATCACACCGAAGTGTTCCTTGCCAATTCCCCAATGCTCGAAGAGATACTCGCCAACGATCTGGTTGGTCTCCGGCACAATGCCCTTCACCGCACTGAAGAGGATCTTTCCTTCCAGATCGCCTCGGTCCAACTGGTCAAGGCTACCCTTTAGGAAGGCGCTGGGTACGGCCAATATCAACGTGTCCGCATTCTCCACCACAGCATGCAGATCGTCGCTCATCGCGAGCCTTCCAACATCGAACTGAGCGGCGCTGATGTACCGGGGGTTGTGGCCGTAGAGGCGGATGTGGTCGATGGTCTTATCACCGCGCACCCACCAGCCCACCTGTTCCGCATTTCCGGAAAGCAGCTTCACCAAGGCCGTGCCCCAGCTGCCGGCGCCGATCACCGCTATGCGTCCTAGGCTCATTTAAAGGTGATGTCGGCTTTCATTTCCTTGCCCTCGCGCAACACAGTGACCTTGGTGTTCTCCCCTTTGTTGAAGGCACCAAGTGCACGCATATAGCTCATCATGTCCGTTACCTTATGGTCGCCCAGCGCCACCACCACATCGCCGATCCTCAGACCAGCAGCTGCCGCAGGCTTTCCGTCGGTTACGCCATCGATGCGCATGCCCTGGCCGCTGTACATGTAATCCGGTATCACGCCCAAGGTCACCTTGAACGATGGTGTTGAAGCAGTGTCACTTGCTGTCTTCGTGAAGGGGAGCTTGCCCTCATCATCGAGGTCCACGATCAATTGTTCAATGTACCGGGTAATGCGCAACATGCCGTCGTAGTTCACCTTGTCCTCGTCGTCGCTGGGTTTGTGATAGTCCTCATGCGCACCAGTGAAGAAGTGCAGAACTGGAATATCTTGTAGATAAAAGGAGGTGTGGTCGCTGGGGCCTACACCGCTCTCGGTGGTCTTCACGTTGAACGCCGGTGGCACAGGCTTCTTCCCCGCCTTGGTGCTTTTTTCCGCAACGGGCACGGGCTTCAATCGATCCCAGGCCGGCGAGGTGCCCACGCCATTGATCGCTAGGTCGTTGGCGGTGTCGAGGCGGCCCACCATGTCCATGTTCACCATGTAGTTCAGCTCGTGAATGGGCACGGTGGGATGCTTTGTCCACCAGTTGCTGCCATACAGGCCGAGCTCCTCTCCGCTGAACGCCATGAAGAGGTAGTCGTTGTTGCGCGCATCTGGCATATCCTTCAGGTCGCGAGCCAACTGGAGCATGACCGCAACACCACTGGCATTGTCATCGGCCCCGTTGTGTACGGCAGGTTCTCCGCGATACAGCGAACCCTCAATGCCCATCCCCAAGTGATCATAGTGTGCACCGATGACCACCACGTTCGCTCTTCCGTTGTCGATGAAACCAGCAACATTATGCCCCGTCATGACCGGGCGTGCGATATCCACCTGCACAACGATGGACTCGCCATCAAGGCCGAGCTTTTTGAACCCAGACTTGGTGAGGAAGATCACAGGTACCGTACACGGCTTGATGCGCTTGGTGAGCGTGCTGTCCGGGTCTTCGGCATCAGGATCATCGTTGTATAGCAGAATGGCGTTGGCGCCCAAGCCCACAGCATCGCTGATGCGCTTACCCAGATCGTGGTAGTTGATCCACTTCGAATGCGGGTGTATGCCGTCTGGCGAGCTGACACATATGGCCGCGGCATGATCCTTCACGGCAATTCCTTCAAAGTCATTACGACCGAGCTCCGGAGCCAGAATGCCGTAGCTGCATTTGGCCAGCCGCGTGAAAACTGTTCCGGAAGCGGAAAGGCTCACCGGGTAATACTCTTTTCCATGTGCCAGCTTGTTACGCCCCAATTGAACGGAATTGGTCGGCCCCAAAGTTGGTGCATCCTCAAAGGTGAAGGCCTGCAGGTAACTGGCGCTATCGCCTGCGGCGGAGAGGCCTAGTTCCTGGAAGCGTTGAACGATATGGGCCGCCGCCATGCGCTCGAAGGGCGTGGCGGTCAAGCGCCCATGCAGGCTATCACTCGCCAGGAAGGAAACATCGGCCTTCATGCGCAGGAGCGCATCGGCATCCGGCGTTACCTGTGCGGCAAGCAGCGCGGGAAAAAGCACTGAAAACGCGACGGCGGTGGTATGGAGCAGTTTCATCAGGCCCCGAAGATACCGGCCGCAAATAGCCGTAGCACGTGTGGTACGTTAGGCATATGAATTGCGCTCCCTACCTGCATGAAGACCTTCTTTGTTTCCCTGGCAGGACTATTGTCCGCGCTCTACCTGACCAACCCGACCCTTGGTGTGTTCGAGTTACTGCCGGACAACATTCCACTGGTGGGTAACGTGGATGAGGCCACGGCCAGCATGGTGCTCCTCGCAGCACTTCGCTATTTCGGATACGACCTCACGGACCTGTTCAAGCGGAAGACCAAAGCGAACGTAGGAACGAACTGATCCTGCCCCAACTTGCGGGCATGCGATCGCCCTTGCCCATTCTCGGCCTCACATTCCTCCTATGCGCCTGTTCATCACCTGCACCAAGACCGGAAGCCACGGCCGTTCCTTCGATACTGGACAAGAACTGGTCGTTGATCGAAGCGCAGGACCGCCGTGGCACAAAGGAATTGATCGTTCTGCTGACGGATAGTTCGAATACCCTCCGTGCCAGTGCGGCGCTGGCCCTCGCCTCTGCCGGTGATAGTTCCGCAGTGCAGCCCCTGCTCCTTGCACTAAGCGATGTTGATCCCAAGGTGCGCGCGAATGCCGCCTTCGCTTTCGGTTTCTGTGGCGATAGTCTGAATGTGCACCAACTCGTCGAGCGATTTTCGCCGGAGGAGAATGCGGAGGTGCGTGGACGTATCGCCGAAGCGGTCGGTCGCTGTGGAAGAAAGGCTGGAGGCGACCTGCTCCTGCGCCGGAACCTTTCCACCAAGGCCGATTCGCTTGGCGTCTTGCGCGGCCTGTTCTTCGCCACCACCACGGGTAGCACAAGTTCAAGCCATATTCGATATGCCTTGTCGCTGTTTACCGGGAAGGACACCGTGTTAGATGAAGCCGCGCTGCAGGTGTGTGCGCGGGCGAAGGCCGAATTGGTCAAGCCCTTCGCAGAACGACTGCTGGAGATCGCGGCCCTGATGCCTAACTCCGGAGGCATGGAGATGAGGCTGCCACTTCTCGCAGCACTGGGAAAGACCGGAAACGACGCCGCGTTGGTCCGACTGAAGCACTCGCTCGTCAATGATCCAGATCCTCGGATCCGGGTGATGGCGCTGCGTGCGATCGGCCGTTTCGATGAGCCGAAGAAGAACGAAGTGATCTGGGCTGCATTGACGGATACCAGTTCCATGGTGCGTGACCTCGCCGTGGAACAGCTGCTCACATTGAAGGAACTGCCCGATGGCCAGAGCCTATGGAAAATGGCTCAGGAGCACTCCGACTATACGGTGAAGATCCCTCTGTACGGACTGGTGATGAAGCACGGCGACGAGGCCACCCGCTTTACGTGTAGGATGTTGATGAAGAGCATGGACCAACAGGACCTGACGCCTTACCTCAAAGCCGAATTGACGAAGGCCCGATGGGCCGATAGCGACACGGCACGCGCGATCATGCTTGGCAATTCTCCGGCTGTTGTCCGGCAAGCGGCAATGGAAACATGGCTCACGCACTTTGCCGAAGCCTTGAAATACAAAGAGACGACCAAGTCCATGCGCGACCTATCGCACGGCACCTTCATGAAAGACGCGTTGGTATCAGGCGATGCCGGCATCATTGCCTCGGCCTGTGAAAAGATCTTGGACGAGGACCGGGGCTATCTGCAGTTCGTGCTGGATGAGAAGACCATTGTAGCGGCGCGCAAGGCACTGCATCCAATTCGCGACTTAGAAGCGATCCAAATGCTGGAGCAAGCCCTCGCCAAACGGAACGGCCTACCAGAGGCCAAGCACGCATTGCTCCTGTTCTACCATCCCATCGATCGCGCGCGCCTGGCCCGTATTCCGCATTCAAACCTGTACCGCATCAGTACAACGCAGGGTGACATCCTGCTCACGCTTGAACCGGAGGCTGCTCCTGGCAGTTGCACCGCATTCGATTCGCTTGTAGCTGCCGGCTATTACAACGGCAAGTATTTCCACCGCGTGGTGCCGGACTTTGTTGCCCAGGCCGGTTGCCCACGTGGCGATGGATACGGCGCGATGGACTGGACGCTGCGCACGGAGATCGGCTTGGACGGCTTCACCACGGGCGCTGTTGGACTTGCCTCAGCGGGCAAGGACACCGAGAGCTGCCAGTTCTTCATCATGCTCGCCGATGCACCCCATCTGGACGGCCGCTACACACGATTCGCCCATGTGGTGAGCGGCATGAGCGTAGCATGGAAACTACGCGTGGGAGACCGCATGCTCTCTGTGGCGAAAATGCCGTGATCAAGTGAGCGACCCGGGTGATCTACTTGGATGTGGCCTCGACATTCACTTGGTCGCGATGCTGGGCTTGACCCGGGATCGCACCGCTGATCAGTCGAACTTTTCTGCGCGCATCTGCGGAAATAGCAGCACTTCCTGGATGGCCGGGTTGTTCGTCAGCAACATCACCAAGCGGTCCACGCCGATTCCAACACCGGACGTCGGTGGCATGCCGTATTCCAGCGCACGCAGGAAATCC
>JBKJNF010000294.1:0-4371 GCA_046596155.1 Flavobacteriales bacterium
GGCACCCGTGAAGGGGGGCACGTAGCTGATAGGGTTGGCACCGCCCACCCGCGCACCGATCAACTGATAGGTGAGGGAATCGCCTTCCGGATCATAGGCGCCGTAACTATAGCTGATGGGATAGCCCAAGCAGATGTAGGGGATGGCCGTATTGGTGAACTCTGGTGAATCGTTGCAGGGCGCGTCAGCGTTGTTCAGTTCGCCTTGGATGTACATCTCCAATGTTCCCGGAGCCTGCAGGTTCACGATGGCATTGTTGCGGTAGATCTCCGTCCAGCTGATCGTCCAGCTATCACAGGGGGGAAGCGTGATGATGCCGGTATAGATGAACTGCTGGATGCCAGGAAGTGAGCCGCCATTGCAGGTGCTGTTGGGCAATTGCAGATCACACAATTGCGACAACTCCGTTCCCCCCTGCGTGCTCACCTGCAAGGTCCTGTTACCACAGGGGCTCGTGATATCCAGGTCATAGCTATTGTCCAACTGGATCCCGGCACAGTCCCGGTAGATGGTCAGCGTGATCCGGAACTGGTTCGGGCCGATGCAATCCCAGTAGATCTCGCCACCGCTCATGTGCGTGGCCTGGACTGTGAACACGGGCATGCAACAGACCAGGAGGAAGGTGCGTAGTGTTCGTTTCATCGGCCCTGCTGCTTGCGCCATTAGCGGTGCTTGCATGCGGTCCTACTTCGGCGAGGCCCACAGGGTTCCAGCAATTCGACCAGCAGCGCCTCGGTATCGACGATCATCTGCACCGGAGTGGAGAAACATTTGTCAACCGTGCCTGTTGCTCCTGGAAAAAAGGCCCATCATTCCGCTCGGAGGGTGATCTCCATGCGGTCAGGAACGGCCTTGGAGGACCAGCCGTGCAGGGGGCGAATGGGTGCAGTCCGTTCAGGGGCTACCAATGGCCGATGCGCGCTGGTCCGCCACCTGACGGTGCTGCTACCGGCACTTTCCGGATTTCTCATCAGAACAGCTGGCATCGATCGAGCACGAAACCTTGGATGCTATATCCGATGCACATAACGAGCAACTTCCCTTCGCGTGGAACGGTCCCGCCAGCGAGTGGATCCTCGTAGATGCGATAGGTCGTACCGTGCGCAAAGGCGTGGTCATACCCTGCACCAATGTCATCGGCGCGCGTGACTGCGCGTTCGGCGTATTCCTACTAATAGTGACGGGTGTGGCCGCCTGTATGTGCGCTTCGCGAAGTCATGCTCGACTCCAACAGGACATGCCTGCATTCAGCGTGGTTCACCCAACGGCACCACCTTATCGCGTCCATAGGCCACGTAGCCTGCCACAATGCCCAAGACCATGCTCGGCACCAGCATCTTGCCTTCGAAAAGCATCAGGTGGTAACCTACGGCGCAGATCATGGCCGTGGCCAGCCCCATCGCAGCATATGGCGTGATCCATGCCTGCATCCGCATGATCGCAGGTAGGAACACACCCATGGCCCCAGCCAACTCTGCAGCCCCCACACCCCGCACCAGGAATTCAGGTACTGCACCCGGCCAGGTCAGCAGGGCAGATAGTTTGTCGATAGGCATCGTCAGCTTCATTAGTCCTGCTGCACCAAAGGCCAAGAAGAGAAAGCCTTGCATCATCCAAAGCAGGGTGTTCAGGTTCTTTTTGCGCGTTTCCGCGCTGGGGGATGTGGTGGTGGCGTTCATGCTAGTGGTCCTGTTTGCCCGGACTGGTCTTCTAAAGTTACGCTATCCACGTACGAAGACCAATTTCAAGTGCCGGTCGCATGACCGCACAGGCGGTCGAAGCGGGTTGAGCAACGCACAGAACCGCCACCTCGTATGTTTGCTCATGACCACGTAGGACCGCACGAAGCGCCGACTTGGGAATACAGCCCTAGCTCATGACCCGCACTCGAAATATATTGGTGCTGCTGATCTGCATCCCGCTCATCAACCCGAGTGCGCGTGCCCAATGTTGCGACTACCTCCTCGTGATGCATGATGCCTACGGCGATGGTTGGAACGGGGGAGCGCTGCAGGTGATCATTAACGAGGCCGTGGTGGGCACCTATGCCGCTGCAGGGCTTGGGTCTGATACCAGCTTCACGGTCTGCAACGGCGATCAGCTGCAGTTGGTCTATCACGCGGCGGATTGGGAGAACGAGAACACCTATCAACTTTTTGACCCCGTTGGCAATGTGGTCTTCGCCGATGGCCCTACGCCAGGTGTGGATACTGTATTCACGGGAACCGGCGACTGCACGGCCATGGCCGCACCTGGAAGCGTTCCCTGTGCGGCCCTGCCCATTGATACAGCGGATTGTGTTATCGCCGATAACACGGCCGCCATCGGCACCGGGATCAACCCGGGCTGCGCAAACTACCAGGGTGGGGACATCTGGTACAGCATGCCTGTACCGCCCTCTGGAAACGTCAGCGTGTCCACCTTCAATACCGGTGGATTGAACGATACGGGCATCGCCCTCTGGACGGGTCCGAACTGTGTGGACCTCACCAACCGGGCATGTGATGATGATAGTGAAGTGGGTTACTTCTCCATGGCCTTGGGCTACGAGCTTCCCGTGGGAGAAACGCTGTTCATCCAAGCCTTCGGATATGGCGGGGCAACAGGGGCGTTCCAGTTGTGTGTGACCGACCTTGGCGTGGTGACGTTGGACAGCACGGAGCTGCCCATTGTGATGCTCAATACGCAAGGGCTGGACATACCGAACGGAGGGAAGATCGACGCTACGATGGAGATCAAGTACAATGGAGCAGGTAATCTAACGTACGTCACCGATCCGTCCAACGTATACAGCGGCCACATAGGCATTGGGATACGCGGAGCCACCTCTGCGGGTTATCCCCAGCATCCGTTCAACGTTGAGACGCGTGATGACCTCGGGCAGAACCTCGATGTATCGCTGCTCGGCATGCCTGCGGAGAACGACTGGGTGATGCTCTCGAATACGAACGACCGCTCTTTGATCCGCAATGAATTGGCCTTCCATCTTGCCCGGTCAATGGGGCAGTACGCACCTCGGACCCACTTGTGTGAAGTGCTCATCGACAGTGTGTACAAGGGCATCTATGTCTTCGGTGAGCGCATCAAACGTGATAGTGGGCGTGTCGATATAGCCAAGCTCACAGGAAGTGAGAATATTGGTGATGATATGACCGGAGGCTACATCCTCCAACAGAACCTGTGGGACCCGTCCAACAGCTTTCAATCCAACTACTCACCCATAGACCATCCAAGCTTCGACGTGCATTTCATGTATCAGTATCCAGGACCGGATACGATCACCTTACCACAGAAGGCATACATAGCGGCTTTCGTGGACAGCCTTGAGACTGCCTTGTACGGGGCCGACTTTGCAGATCCGGTGACCGGCTACCGGCAATTCCTTGATGTGCCTTCGTTCATCAACTACTTCCTTGTGAACGAAGTGGCCCGGAACGCCGACGGGTTCAAAAAAAGTGTGTTCTTCCACAAGGACAAATACTCGAACGGAGGAAAGTTGAAAGCTGGCCCGGTGTGGGATTTCGATTGGGCTTGGAAGAACATCTGGGGCTGTTCCATCTGCGACCAGATCGATGGGTCCGGTTGGACGCATGAGGTGAACGATTGTCCCACCGACAACTATTCCACGGGTTGGTACCTCCGTTTATTGCAGGACCCTTCGTTCACCAGCGAACTACGCTGCACCTATGAGCAGTACCGGACCACGGTGCTGGATACGGTGCAGATCTTCCACTACATCGACAGCATCGGATCGCGTGTTCACAACGCACAGGCCCGCCATTTCCAAAAGTGGCCCATCCTTGGCGTTAGCGGGCCGGCGCCGGAGGTCCTTGCGTGCGCTTCCACCTATGCCGCTGAGCTCGATACGCTGAAGTCATGGATCACCTTGCGCCTCGGTTGGCTCGATGCCAACATGCCCGGCCTGTGCGGTGGCAACATCGGCGTGGAAGAAGCTTTGGCGCCCGGTCCTATCTCCTGCTACCCGAATCCTGGGAACGGCCGCTTCCACTTCGAAGGCACAGTTACCGGACCAGGGCCGCATGTGCTGGCCATCCACGATGTCGCGTGGAGACTCCTCGACAAGGTGCCGGTTCAGCAAGGTGCGATCAGCATCGATCACGATATACGCGGCAGTGGCACGTACTTCTTCACCCTGGAGAGCGCCGGGCGGATCGTGCAAAAGGGAAGGTTCGTGGTGTATTGAGGTCCGGCCTTGTCACCCGCGGCGTCTGGCCTGCGTCCAGATCAAGATGGACAAGGTGGCGCCCGCGAATAGGGTCGACAGCCCCCGGGCCGTTTGCCCCGCCCTCAAGCCGAAATAGGCCGACGCGGCGCACGCGACCATGATCACAACGATGAAGGCGGTCTGCA
>JBKJNF010000046.1:0-26860 GCA_046596155.1 Flavobacteriales bacterium
GAAGCCGTGGAGAACGCCATCAAGATCGCCCGTCAGGCCACCAAGCGCCAAGGCGTGCTCTGCTTCACCGACGCCTTCCATGGCCGCACGATGATGGCCATGACGCTCACCAGCAAGGTGGGCTACAAGCCGGACTGTGGGCCCTTCGCGCCGGAAGTGTACCGCACGCAGTTCCCGAATTTCTATCGCTATGGCGCGGTTCGGAGCGAGGCAGAATTCGTGCGAACAGAGTTGCATCGCCTCGAAGAACTCGCACACAACACAGTTGCACCGGAAAACCTGGCGGCCATTATTATTGAGCCCGTCCAAGGCGAAGGCGGCTTCAACGTGGTGCCCGCTGCGTACTTGAAAGGCCTGCGCGCCTTCTGCGATAAGCATGGCATCCTGCTGATCCTTGACGAGATCCAAAGTGGCTTCGGTCGCACCGGTGCGTGGAGCGCGTACGAGCAACTGGGCGTTATCCCGGACATCAGCACCTGGGCGAAGAGCCTTGGCAGTGGAATGCCGATCGCAGCCGTGATGGGCCGAATGGAGATCATGGACAAGGCCGGTCCCAGCAGCATCGGAGGCACGTACATCGGCAACCCGGTGAGCTGCGCTGCGGCGTTGGCCACACTGCAGTACATGGAGGAGATCGACATCAACGCGAAGGGTAGACATGTGGGCAATGTGATCCGTAAGCGCTTCGACAAGATGAAGGCGAAGCATGCCCGGAT
Organism: Flavobacteriales bacterium; assembly: GCA_046596155.1. Lineage (GTDB taxonomy): Bacteria > Bacteroidota > Bacteroidia > Flavobacteriales_F > PHOS-HE28 > PHOS-HE28. The sequence continues at coordinate 717 of JBKJNF010000046.1, forward strand.
CGGTGATGTGCGCGGCCTCGGCGCTATGCTGGCCATCGAGTTCGTGAAGAACAGCGATCCGCTTCAGCCAGATGCGGATACGTGCAGCGCACTCATGAATGCCTGCGCCAAGCGTGACCTGGTTGTGATCAACGCCGGCACTGAAAAGAACATCATCCGTGTGCTCAGCCCGCTGGTGATCAGCGATGAACTGCTGAACAAGGGCTTGGACATCATGGAAGAGGAGTTGGATAAGATCTGTTCCTGATGTTGGACCGCAACGTAGCTCTCGACTTTCACCCCATGCACTCCAACACGTGGCGCTTCCGTTGCGTCGTCGCGTCGTTGCGGTCGATCTGCATTCCATGAAACCCTTCTCCATCGCCGGCATCCAGATGCGCACCTCCGCTGCGAACAGCAACGTGGATGCCATGAAGCTGAAGCTCGACCTGCTCATGAACATCTACCCGTGGGTGGATATGGTACTGTTCAGCGAGCTCTGCGCTTACGGCCCGCTTACCGCGAACGCCCAAACCGTGCCTGGTGAATTCGAACAAGAGATGTGCGCCATGGCGGCGAAGCACGGGGTCTGGTTGCTTCCCGGCAGCATATTCGAAAAAAAGGATGACCTGATCTACAATACGGCCACGGTCATCGACCCCGAAGGCAGTGTTGTGGCCCGCTACCGTAAAATGTTCCCCTTCTATCCGTACGAGGTGGGTGTTACTGGGGGGAATGAGTTCTGTGTGTTCGATGTGCCGGAGGTCGGTCGTTTCGGGGTGAGCATCTGCTACGATATGTGGATCCCGGAGACGACGCGCACCCTGGCCGTTATGGGTGCTGAAGTGATCCTGCACCCAACCCTGACCGGCACCATCGATCGCGAGATCGAGCTGAGCATCGCCCGCGCCAGCGCAGCCACCAACCAATGTTACTTCTTTGACATCAATGGCCTGGACGCTGGTGGCAGCGGACGCAGCATTGTTTGCGGGCCTGAAGGCCGTGTGATCTATCAGGCCGATGTGAACGAGGAATTCATCCCGATCGAGATCAACCTGGAAAAAGTGCGTCGTAGTCGCGAACTGGGTGTTCTCCGACTTGGACAGCCCATGAAGAGCTTCCGCGATCGACCTGTCGCATTCGACGTTTACGCCCCTGGTGTCAAGCACCCCTACTTGGACAGCTTGGGGCCGTTGATCAAGCCACAGCGCGTGCATGAGCTTGGTGAATTGCAGAAACGCGACGAAGCCCGTCTCGCCCACGAACCGAAACCCATCATCATTTCGTCGTTCCGACCACCCAGTGAATCAAACATCAATTGACCCATGGGAAGCACAGCCGCCAATAGCAAGTTCCACAGACGCCTCAAGGATTTCATAAGCTGGTTCGAGATCCCGGTCTACGACATACACCGGGCTGCACGGTTCTATAATGACATCTATGGCATGGAGATGGAAGTGGGCTACAACGGTGATTTCGCGATGGCCTTTTTCCCGGCTGACAAAGGCATCGGCGGTGCGCTGGTCGCAGGCCCGGGCTGCATTCCGAACGACACCGGCATCCTGATCTACCTCAACGCAGGCAACGACCTGGATGGCGTATTGGGCCGCGTGGAGCTGGCCGGTGGGCGTGTGATCATGCCAAAGACCCTGATCAGTGACAGCGCCGGCTCCTTCGCCCTGTTCATCGACAGCGAGGGCAATCGGTTGGCCTTGCACGAGGGGCCATCGCGCGCTGGCGGGTCGCCACGGGTGGCCAGCAAGCAGGTCGTTGCAAAGAAGAGCGCACCCAAGAAAGCGTTGAAGAAGGTCGTCAGAAAGAAGCGCTGATCCTCCTACCCCCAACTTTCATTGGCAAAGAACACTATCGGATCCAGAGCGCTCGGCGCGAGCCTTGTGATCGGATCATCATTCCGGATCCAAGCTCAGACGGACGACCATTCCATCAGAATGCAGGTGATCGACAGCGGTGCTATCGAGCGAGAGTTAGTCTTCGGCCAATGGACAGCATCCGGTTGGACGGAAACCCGATGGAACTTCTAGGGGAAGTGCGGAAGAGCAATGGAATTTGCCTCACGCTCTTGAGTTCGACCTAGCGATGGGGCTTGTCCTGCAGGGCAACGAGCCGGATCTTGTTCTTATCAGAACGCAACGAATACTTGGGTAACTACTATGTGCAAATGGTAAACGCCCTGCCGAGCAGGCTCGAAAATGGATCCTTGGTATTGGATCTACAGCCCAACGTCAACGGCGATGCGGAGCGGGTGGACTTGGTCAGCGGTTTGCCAAAGATGTTCTTCGTGCATTGCATCGGCGAGTATGTTATCGAGTGAACAGGGCCTTGCATCGTCGTAGGCTACAGCGCGCATCTCGACAGTCCGTACGAATACCAACTTCCGATCCTATCTTTCCCACACCGGCATTCCAGCGCATGTCCAAACCCGCCACTGCAACCCTGCGCCAGCACTTCAATGCGGCGCGCTTACGCTCCCACACCTGGGACCAATTGAAGTTGGCCGCCGTGGCCCTCGACGAAGGGAAAGGCACGGAGGAACAGGTCGGCGTGTTGCTGACGAACCTGTTGAGCATTGAGCTTTACTGGGCCTACCCCGGTCGTGATACCGTAAAGCGCCTTCAGCATATGCTGCGGGAGAAGGAGCATCGGTCGCTGCACCAGGCCGTAAGCCACGTGGTGCGCATCCTCGTCAGTGGTTCTTTCCGAAGCGACCTCGTGACCCAGGCCGATCCGCTAAGCGGTCCACATGAGTTGGTGGAGGACTCCGAAAAGCCACGCCCCAACTACTTCGAGGTGCTCTTCGTGGACGATATCGACGATGCCGAGGAAGAGGCCCTGAAGCGAAAAATGCACAAGTGTCGTGATGCTCATGACCCGTTCGTCTACGACCTCGTGGTGGTGCGTACGGTGCAGGATGCCTTGATCGCGCTGCTCTTCAACCACAACATCCAAGCGGTGGTGGTGCGCTACGGCGTGCCCTACACGAGCGACAATGCTGGTGGTGTGCTGGGCGAGTTCACCCGCGCTATCGAACTGCTCGACCTCAGCAAACGCAGCCAGGCCGACATGGGTCCACAACTAGGGCGGATCATGCGCTGGTTCCGTCCAGAAGTGGACCGTTACTACGTGACGGATACACCGGTGACCGGTTTGAAGGACAGCACACTGAAGAACTTCCGGCGCATCTTCTACCGCACCGAGGACCTCAATGAGCTGCACATGACGATCATGCGCGGCATCCAGGAGAAGTACGAAACACCCTTCTTCACGGCGTTGAAGGAATACAGCAAGCGGCCCATGGGCGTGTTCCATGCCATGCCGATCAGCCGCGGCAACAGCGTGTTCAAGAGCCGCTGGATCCAGGACTTCGGCGTGTTCTATGGGCGCAACCTCTTCCTTGCGGAAACCAGCGCCACCACCGGTGGATTGGATTCGCTGCTGCAGCCTACGGGCCCGCTGAAGAAGGCGCAGGAGCTGGCATCACGGGCCTTCGGGTCACAACAGACCTTCTTTGCCACCAACGGAACAAGTACCACCAACAAGATCGTGGTGCAGGCCCTTGTGGAGCCGGGCGACATCGTGCTCATTGACCGCGACTGCCACAAGAGCCACCACTACGGCATGGTGCTCAGCGGGGCCTATCCGGTGTACCTGCACAGCTACCCGCTGCCCAAATACAGCATGTACGGTGCTGTGCCGTTGGAGCACATCCGCGCACAATTGCTGTTGCTGAAAAAAGGTGCGAAGCTGGATCGCGTGAAGATGCTGCTGCTCACGAACTGCACCTTCGATGGTGTGGTGTACAACGTGGAACGTGTCATGGAGGAAGTGCTCACCATCAAGCCGGACATCGTCTTCCTGTGGGATGAGGCTTGGTGGGCCTTCGCCGGGTTCAGCTACATACTTCGTCAACGCACGGCGATGCATGTGGCCGCCAAGCTCCACCGGAAATACGGAACGGCCGAATACCGCGAAGCCTACCAGCAGCACATCACCTCGTTGAAAAGCGGTGAAGAGCCGCGGATGCCTGACCCGGACAAGGTGCGCATCCGGGTGTATGCCACACAGAGCACGCACAAGACGCTCACCTCTATGCGCCAAGGCAGCATGATCCACATCTGGGACGAGGACTTCAAGAAGAAGAGCGAGGCGAGCTTCCACGAGGCGTACATGACGCACACCAGCACCAGCGCCAACTACCAGATCCTCGCCAGCATGGACGTGGGGCGTAGGCAGGTGGAATTCGAGGGTTATGAGCTGGTGGAGAAGGCGATCGAACTAGGCCTCCTGTTACGCCGCACCATCCGTGAGAATGAGCGGTTGAAGAAGTGGTTCGACATCATCACCATCGGCGACCTGATCCCCGCAGAGCACCGACAGAGCGGCATCGAGGGTTACTACCGCCGTGACAAAGGCTGGAACGACATTGAGAAGGCCTGGGCGGAGGACGAGTTCGCCGTGGACCCCACCAAGATCAACCTGTACACGGGCAAAACCGGCATCGACGGGGATACGTTCAAGAACGTGTATCTGATGGACAAGCACCAGATCCAGATCAACAAGACCTCGCGTAACTCAGTGCTGTTCATGACGAACATTGGCACCACACGCGGCTCGCTCGCATACTTGACCAAGGTGCTGTTGCAGATCGCTGATGAACTGGAACAGCGCAACGCGGGCTTTGACCATGTCGAGAAGCGCATGCACCTGAGCCGGATCCGTTCATTGAACGACCCGTTGCTCGTGCCGCCCTTGCCCGATTTCACTCACTTCCACCGCAGCTTCCAAGGTCAGCCCGGTGTACCCGGCGGCGATCTGCGCGCAGCCTACTTCCTGGCCTACAAGGAGGAGCGTTGCGTGCACTTCAAGCTGCATGATTGCTTGAACTTACTGAGCACTGGGCAGGAACTGGTGTCGGCCAGCTTCGTGATACCCTACCCGCCTGGCTTCCCGGTATTGGTACCGGGCCAGGTCATCAACGAAGAGATCATCAACTTCCTGCTTGCGCTGGACGTGAAGGAGATCCACGGCTACCGCGCGGAACTGGGCTTGCGCGTGTTCACCGATGCAGCGCTGGGCAGGCAGCGGACGGGGACAGCGATGGGGGGGATGCGAGTTCAGGCCATCCCGGAGAAGAAAAAAGTAGAACCGAAGAAGCAGACGTAACGCATGAGCAAGAAGACCACGAAGGCCGCACCGCGCAAGGCAAAGTCGGCTCCAGCAAAGAAGAAGGCGGCCAAGCGCGCACCTGTCAAAGCGACTACGAAGGCGGCTGCACCTGCACGCAAGGCGGCGCCTGTGAAGAAGCCAGTGCCGGTGCGCAGGCCAGCGGTGAAAGCGAAGAAAAAGGCCGTGAACTCACTGCTCAAAGGGGTCAGCGACATTCGCCGCTACTTCCACCGGAACGAGGTGCCGATCTACTTCATTAGCGCCACCAACTTCAATCTGCTGGGCGCCGACGAGTGGATCAAGGGCTTCAAGTTCATCACCTACATCGATTGTTTCGATGGGCTTCACCCGAACCTGATGAGCCCCCGGAACGAGGAGCCCCACGAGGAGTTCCAGAGCATCGAGGATATCAACAACTACCTGCTTACGCACAGCGAGGTGCGCGACTTCATCGGATCGCGGGCTGGCGCGAAGGGGGCTGGCAAGAACGCATCAAAAGGGAAGGCGATGTTCTTGATGTTCGATGTGAAGACCGAGGCGTTAGCGAAGAAGGCGGGGTTGGAAGTGATCTTCCCCCCGGCCAAAGTGAGGACGTTCATGGACAACAAGATCAACACGAACCGCGTGGCGGAAAAGGCGGCTGTGCCGCCCGTGCCTTACGTGTTGAGCCCTGTGAAGAACTACGCGCACCTGAACAAAGTGGCGCGCAGACTGGGCACCGACCTGGTGGTGCAAACACCTTTCGGCGATAGCGGACATACGACCTTCTTCATCAAGAACGCGGCGGACTATGCCAAGTACGCGAAGGAGATCGAAGCGGAGAAGGAATGCAAGGTGATGAAGCGGATCAACTGTCGCGGTGCAGCCATGGAAGCGTGCGTCACTCGGCACGGCACGATCGTGGCTCCGTTGATGACAGAGCTGGTCGGCTTCAAGGAACTGACCCCGTACAAAGGCGGCTGGTGCGGCAACGAGATCTTCGCCGACACGTTCACACCAGCGATCCGCAGGAAGGCACGCAAGTACGCACAACTTTTCGGCGATCAGCTGCGGAAGGAAGGCTATAAGGGCTACTTCGAACTGGATTTTTTGATCGATCAGGACAATGGTCAGATCTACCTCGGCGAGCTGAACCCGCGCATCACCGGTGCCAGCAGCATAACCAACCACGCGGTATTCGCGTTGAGCGACGCGCCTCTGCATCTCTTCCACATCCTGGAGTGGATGAACACGCCTTACGAGTTGAACGTGAACGCGCTGAACCGCCGCTGGGCCAGGGACGAGAACATCGACAGCTGGGGCCAGATGGTGATCAAGCATACACAGGACGATGTGGAACGTGTGACCGAGGCACCGCGCAGTGGCATTTGGCGGATGCGCCCGGACGGCTCCATCTACTTCTGGCGGATGGACACACATCGCCGCTATGTTGAGAACGAGAACGAGGCCTTCTTCCTGCGTATCACGCGCGTGGGCGACTGGCTCTATGAAGGTGCCGACATGGGCATCATCGTAATGCGCGGCCGCATGATGACCGACAACTTCGAACTCACCGAACGCGCGAAGAAGTGGCTCGCAGCCATCAAGGCGGAATACAAAAGTGTTGTCCCCGGCGCGCATGGCACGAATGGACACGGACACTTGTTGGAGATCGGTGGGTTCAAGATGATGTGAGCGAGAGCAGATGTACATACACCTGAAACTTGTTAAAGAGCCCTGGCCGGGCGAGCGCTGGCAGACCTTCTTCGACCGCGCGTGGCCGCTGTTCCGTATATGGTATGTAAGCGAGGGCGAGGATGCCAGACCGGATCTCGCGACCTGTCGATCATTGCTGGAACTTCACATGCCGGAACTGATCCCGGTGTACAACAGCCTCTGCCGACTTGCGTATAACGACGACATGGCCGGTCGTTTTCTCAGCTTTTGGTGCCCGCCGCCCTACATGGCCGGTTGCTCGCAAGTAGCATGGACAAAGGGCCATCCAACGTTGATCCGCAACTACGATTTCGACCCGCGTTACTTCGATGGACGCATGCGTTCCACGGAATACTGCAAGCCGGTGATCGGCATTCAAGACAGTGGTTGGGGTCTACTCGATGGCATGAACGAGGACGGTCTTGCTGTTGCGCTGGCGTTCGGGGGAAGAAAGGTGAGCGGCAAGGGCTTCGGCATTCCGCTCGTGATCCGCTACGTACTGGAGACTTGCAGCAACGTGGAGGAAGCCTGCACAACGCTTTCACGCATTCCGGTCCACATGGGTTACAATGTCACGGTGCTGGACAAGTCTGGCAAGTATGCCACGGTGTACATGAACCCGGACCGCCCGGCACAAGTGGTCTACCAGCAAGCGGCCACCAACCATCAGCATCAAGTGGAGTGGGATGAATATGCCGCGTTCACCAATACGATAGAGCGCAAGCATTTCCTGGAAGCATGTGTCGCTGATCCGAAGTTGGATCGTGCGACATTGATCAAACGTTTCCTAAAGCCGCCCCTGTACAGCCAACAATACCTGCGCGGCTTCGGTACGCTCTATACCACCGCCTATGACCTGGTCAAGGGCAGCGTGAAGGTGATCTGGCCGGACAAGCAGGTGGAAGCGAGCTTCAAGCGATTCGAGGAGCAGGAGGTGAAGGTTGTCCTATTGCGACCGGTCGGGCGCTATCTCGCCAAGTAAGGGGCTGTACTTTTGCGGCATGCCCAATACATCGGCCGCCCCGGCCAAGCCCTCGGTAACGACCACGCTTTTCTCCACAACCAACTTCGTCAATGGCACGTGGGTAACTCAAGGCGACGGCACATTCAACACCGTTCTAGATAAATATAACGGTACCGAACTCGCGCGCATTCCCTTGGCCACAGAGGCGCAGATGGAAGAAGCCATTGCAGCCGCACATGGTAGCCGCGGTGCCTTGGGCAAGCTCAGCGCAGGAGAGCGCAGTGCAAAGCTTGAGGCCCTGGCGGCGCTGATCACCAAAAACCAGGAGGAGCTGGCCAGGCTCATCGTTCGCGAAGGCGGAAAGCCTATCGGCCCAGCACGCATGGAGATCGCGCGCTCCATCACGACAGTTCGCACCGCTGCAGCTGAGGCGCTGCGTTTCTCCGGGGAGTCCGTCCCGATGGACTTTGGTGCCGGCGTTGGCCGCACGGCCTTCACCAAACGTTTTCCGATCGGGGTTATCGCCGCGATCACGCCTTTCAACTTCCCGCTCAACCTCGTCCTACACAAGGTGGCTCCGGCCATGGCCGTCGGCTGCCCCGTCGTTCTAAAGCCCGCACCCCAAGCACCGCTCAGTTCCCTGGCACTTGCCAGGCTCATCGAGCAGATCGAATGGCCGCAAGGTGCGTTCAGCGTGCTCGTCTGCGGGAATCCTGTGGCGGAGAAACTGGTCAAGGATGACCGCGTGGCAATGCTCAGCTTCACGGGAAGCGACAAGGTGGGCTGGCATCTGAAGAGCATCTGCGGCAAAAAGAAGGTTGCGCTCGAACTTGGCGGAAATGCAGCGGTGATCGTAGACGAAGGCAGCGACCTGGCCACAGTCGCACGGACAGTTGCCGTGGGCGCGAATGTCTACTCGGGGCAGACCTGCATCAGCACGCAGCGCATCTATGTTGTCCAAAGCGCCTTTGACCAATTCCGCGACCTGTTGGTGAAGGAATATGCCGCGCTCAACGCAGGCGACCCTAGCGATGAGAACGTCACCGTTGGGCCGATCATCGACAAAGGTCACTTCGAGCGGATAAGGACATGGGTGGAAGACGCGGCGAAAGGCGGTGCTCAGATCTTGGCCGGTGGCAAGCCGGTCGATCTTGCGCGGAACATCTATGCGGCAACCTTACTCACCGGCACCCAGCACAGTATGCTCGTGAATTGCGCTGAGGTCTTCGGCCCGGTGGCCATCGTAGAGCCTGTTGCGGACCTTGGCGAAGCCATCGCCCAGGTGAACAACAGCACCTATGGCTTGCAAGCCGGTGTGTTCACCAACTCGATCGCCAACATGAAACGCGCGCATGATGAGTTAGAGGTCGGCGGCATCATCATCAACAATGTTCCCGGATTCCGCGTGGACAGTATGCCGTATGGTGGCATCAAGGACAGCGGGCTGGGGCGTGAAGGCGTGAAGTACGCGATGGAGGAAATGAGCGAGCCGAGATTGTTGGTCTACTGAGCTTGCACCGCAACGGCGCCACGACGCAACGCCAATCGCGAAAAATGTTGCGTTATCGTTGCGCCGTCGCGTCGTGGTGGTTAGCCCTTCTTCTCCAGCTTCGCGATCCGCTCAACGATCTTCTCCAGATTGCGGAAGTGGATATAGCTCTTGCGGTACTTCTGCACCTCGAACGCCGGAGACCCCATGTAGGCCTGTGCGGCCTTGGTATCCTTGCTGATGCCGCTCTGCGCCGCGATGATGGTGCCGTCCGCGATCTTCAGGTGACCGATGATGCCGACCTGCCCGCTGAACATGCAGTTCTTGCCGATCTTGGTGGAGCCCGCCACCACGCCGCCCGCTGCGTAGTAGGTGTTTTCACCCACCTCCACGTTGTGCGCGATGTGGATGAGGTTGTCAAATTTGACGCCCTTGCGTAGGATCGTGGAACCAAGTGTGGCGCGGTCAATGGCGCAATTCGCGCCGATCTCCACATCGTCCTCGATCACCACGTTGCCGATCTGAGGGATCTTCTGTCCGCCGTCCGGGCCGGTAGCGAAACGGAAACCATCACTGCCGATAACGGTGCCACTGTGGATTATGACGTTCTTCCCGATCACGCAATCCGAATAGATCTTCACCCCGGGGAAGAGGGTGGTGGTGTCGCCGATGGTCACGTTGTCACCCACATAACACTGCGGGTAGATCTTCACGTTGTTCCCGAGCTTCACGTTCTCGCCGATAAAGGCTAAGGCGCCCACGTAGCAGTCAGCGCCCAGCGTGGCGTTCTCCGCGATTGCCGCCTGCGGTGAAACGCCCTTTTTGTTCAACTTGATCGTGTTGTACATCTCCAACACCTTGGCGAAGGCCCCCTGCGCGTCGGCCACGCGCACCAACGTGGTCTTCACCGGCGCTGTGAGGGGGAAGTCCCTGCCGATGATCACCACCGAGGCCGTGGTTCCGTAGACGTACTGCGTGTAGGCCGGGTTGGCGAGGAAGGACAATGAGCCTGGGCCGCCCTCCTCGATCTTGGAAAGGCGCGATACAACGGCATGGGCATCACCCTCCACGGTGCCTTGGAGGAGTTGGGCGATCTGGGCGGCGGTGAATTGCATGGGGGAAATGTACCAAGCGGAATGGTGTGAGGCAGTGCCGATCTTCGCACCATGGAACCCTTGGACGTCCGCGACAAAGTGCGCCTGTTGCCGCACAGCCCGGGGGTGTACCAGTTCATTGATGCGGACGGCAAGATCCTCTATGTGGGCAAGGCCAAGGACCTGCGCAACCGGGTAACCAGCTACTTCGCCAAATACCACAGCGATGGCAAGACCGCTCTGCTCGTGGCAAAGATCCGCGACCTGCGCACCATCGTGGTGGATACGGAGTTCGACGCGTTGTTGCTGGAGAACTCGCTGATCAAACAGCACCAGCCGCGCTACAACATCCTGTTGCGCGACGACAAGAGCTTCCCGTTCATCCGCATCCGCAACGAAGACCTGCCCCGCGTGGAGGGCATGCGCAACCCGGTGGATGATGGCAGCGAGTACTACGGCCCTTACGCAGGTGTGCGTACCATGAAGACGGTGCTGCAACTCACGCACAAGTTGTATCAGCTGCGCACCTGTAACTACGACCTGTCGCCAAAGAACATTGCTTCGGGGAAGTACAAGCGCTGCCTGGAATACCACATCGGCAACTGCAAGGGACCCTGTGAGGGCTTGCAATCGGCAGAGGACTACAACGCCAATGTGGACCTCGTCCGCCGGATCGTGAAAGGCCGCGTGAGCGGTGTGCTGAAGTTCCTGAAGGAGCGGATGCACCAGCATTCGGAAAAGCTGGAATTCGAGGCGGCCGAGGACCTGCGGGAGAAGATCGAACGCCTTGAGCACTACCGCAGCAAGAGCACGGTGGTGAACCCGGATGTGGGCGACGTGGACGTGTTCGGCATGATGGTGGACGCCAACGGCAGCTATGTCAACTACCTGCGCGTGATCGACGGCGCCGTGGTGCATGGCATCACCATCGAGCTGAAAAAGCGCCTCGAGGAGACCGATGAAGAGCTACTTCAGCTCGCCATCGCCGAACTGCGCCAACGCTACCAAAGCTTCGCGCCGGAAGTGGTCGTGCCGTTCGATCCGGGCATCGACGTACCGGGCGTCACCTTCACGGTGCCACAGCGCGGCGACAAGAAGAAGCTGCTGGAACTGTGCGAACGCAATGCCCAGTACTACATGCTGGACAAGCAGAAACAGGAAACGCTCGTGGATCCAGATGCCGCCACCAACCGCATCCTGGAACAGATGAAGCAGGACCTGCACCTGAACGCGCTGCCGAAACACATCGAGTGCTTCGACAACAGCAACACACAGGGTACGGACCCCGTGAGCGCCTGCGTGGTATTCAAGGACGCGAAGCCGAGCAAGAAGGACTACCGCCACTTCAACATCCGCACGGTGGAAGGGCCTGATGACTTCGCGAGCATGGAGGAGGCCGTGGAACGGCGCTATGCCCGGCTCATCAGCGAAGGAGAACCGTTACCGCAGCTCGTTGTCGTGGATGGAGGCAAGGGCCAGTTGCACGCCGCGATGAACGTCTTCGATCGTCTCGGTCTCCGCGGGAAAGTCGCGCTCGTCGGCATCGCAAAACGCTTGGAGGAACTTTACTTCCCGGAGGATCCCGTTCCCCTTCATATCGACAAGCGCAGCTCCACCTTGAAGGTGATCCAGCAAATGCGTGATGAGGCGCACCGCTTCGGCATCACGCATCACCGCGTAAAGCGGAGCAAGCGGATCGTGCGCACCGCGTTGGAGGATATCCCGGGCATCGGGCCGGAGACGGCGAAGAAGCTGCTGACCAAGTTCGGGTCGATCAAGGGGATCACCGCGGCTCCCACTGAACAAGTAATAGCCGAGATCGGAGCAGGAAAAGCGCAGATCCTGCTAGCCGCTTTGACCGCGCCTCCTACATGAGCGTAGATCCTGCGGTATCGGTACTTCTCCCATTCCATAATGCGGCCTTTGCACTCGATAGGGCCATCGCCAGCATCGCCGTTCAAACCCATGGCGCGTGGGAGTTGCTGCTGATCGACAACGCCAGCACCGACGATAGCACATCCATCGCCCAACATTGGTGCGCACGGGATCACCGCATCACACTCATTCACGAACCGACCTTCGGCATTGCTTGTGCACTGAACACCGGCCTGGCCGACGCAACCGCACCGCTCATCGTTCGTATGGACGCAGACGACATCGCGCACCCAGAACGCCTTGCACGACAGGTCGCGTACATGAACGAACATCCGGAGATCGGTGTGCTCGGCACGCGCACACGCTTCGAGACCACTGTGGCGCAAAGCAGGGGCATGCAATGGTTCGTGCAATGGCAGAACGCCATCCTCACACCGCACGAGCACTACGTGAAGCGCTTCGTGGACGCACCGCTCGCACATCCAACGGTGATGTTCCGCCGTGAGCTGGTGGAGAAGTTCGGCGCCTATGACACCGGACCGCTTCCGGAAGACCACGAGCTGTGGCTGCGCTGGATGCACCGTAGCGTTCGTTTCGCGAAACTGCCCAAAGAGCTGCTCACGTGGACCGATCATGCTCAGCGGCTCAGTCGAACGCATTCGAACTACAGCGTGGACGCCTTCTTCCACACCAAGGCGAAATGGATAGCCGCGTGGTACGCGCGGAAGTTCCCTGATGGCCGTCCAGTGATCATTGCAGGCACCAGCAGGCTCTGTCGAGACCGCGCGAGAACGTTGGAAACGCAAGGCATGCGCGTACACGGCTTCACCGATGTGAAGCGACGCGAGGTGCCCGGCTATGCCTTCATCCCGCACGATGAACTGCCGACTTCCGGCGAAGCACTGATCATCTCGTTCATCAGTCAACGGGGAACTGGCGATCGCATCGCTGAATATCTGCGCTCACGAGGGCTGTTGGAAGGCGAGGACTTCATCCTCGCGGCCTGATAACAAGCCGTTACATTGGTGATCATGGAGCCGGTACTTTTGTTCCTGATCGCGACCGTAGCGAGCTTCATCGGCTCATTGCAGGCCGGCATCGTGAATACCGCAGTGCTCGCGTCCACTGTGCAACGCGGCCCCGAGGTCGGTCGGCGCTTGGCCATTGGAGGGGCCATACCGGAGGCGATCTACGCGGGAGCGGCCTACCTCTTCGCGAATGCGTTGTTGGACCGGATCGGTATCGGGCAAGGGACCCTTGGCCGTGTTGTGGGTAGCGTGCTCATTGGCCTGGGTCTGTACTTCACATTCATCTTCAAACCGCGCTTCGATCCTTCGCAGGTGGCGGTCAAAGCGACCGGTGTAGGAAAGGGATTCCTGCTCGGCCTGGCCAATCCGCAACTGCTCATCTTCTGGTGCGGCGTGGTGCTTGCCTTACACAGCTACGGCATCAAGGGCCAAGGGCTGGTCGGCATGTTCGCCTTCGGGCTTGGGGCCTTTGCTGGGGCCATCATCCTGCTGTTACAACTGGTGAAGCTCGGCCAACGTGCGGTGGACCGGCTGCATCCGCGGGGGCTCCGCTGGTTGTTCCGTGCGATAGGGGTGCTGTTACTGGTGAGTGGGGGCTTGGCCTTCCTGCGAGCAGGGCTGTGAGCCGACGTGCTGCGCCTAGCCTCCAACCAAAGTGTGCTTCGCATCGGCACACTAGGTCATGGAGCGTATTCGGTTCAAAGCCTTGTGCTTGTAGGCACCGACTAATGGAACCGATATGCCGAACATGGCCGATCAATTCCGCCCAGCAGCGCCAAATGGACCAAGATGGATCGTAGATGTGCCCCGGCTCGCTGCTTACGCCATTCAGTTCGATCACCGTGAATTGACCTGCTTGCAACGCAACTTCGCTTTCACTTCGCACGTCCAATCTTCCATAGTACAGCCCTACGGTTGCCCCGACCAACATGTCCACAGCGTGTTCCAACGCGGAAGTACGCAGATGCCCCGCATTGATGAAGGTAGTACCGCGACAATGGTTACCTATGGGCTCAACCTGCACCTGTTCGCCGAGTGCCGGCACCCGGTCAAGGAGTGTGGCCACATAGGTCTTAAGACGTGCTCGTTGGCGTTCACCACGTAACGTCCGGGACAACAACGCATCCACGGTGTGTTGGCCGTCCCCGGTCACAGAAAGAAAGCGTTTGCCGGTAATAGAGAGCAGTGATGTCCGACCGGACACGGGATCGCGGGCGAACATCAGGCCGAACTCGTGCTCGCCTCGGGCCAGATCCTGCACCAGCATATCGGAGCGCTGCCCCACTAACGCGGCCATCAGGCCAGCGACGTTGTTCACCTTACACACCCCATCGCCACGTTCACCCACGTCGGGCTTCACCACAAGTGGGAAATCGAAGTTGGCTGCGTGCACTTGGACAATGGCTTGGAGGGCTTCGGTTCCTGCATTGATACAAAGGGTCTTGGGAAAGCTACTTTCGGGCAACAGCGAGTAGATGTCGGTCTTCCGTTCGCCGAAAAAGCCGCCCATGTCGATGGCCGGATTCACGTTGGTGAAAAAGGCAGCCCGTCGCATGCGCAACGCCTGCCACAGGTACAAAGGCAGCACGGGCAGATAGATCGCCCACCACGGCCAGTACTCATGGTTGAAGCGGTCCCGGAGATGCCGTATCATCCGATCATGCGGACGTTCCTCCGCGTATTGGCTACCAGGTCGTGGTAACACATCGTCCATTCCGCCTGGCCAAGGCTCACCCCCGTGAGACACACCGTTTCCGGGCCATTAGGGCGGGCCATGCGGATGCGCTCTGTCTCCGGCGCGCGCCCCTCGCCACCGTGCAGATGGAACTCCAGGAGGTGTTCCATCGGTGTGCCGTTAATACGAGCCGTGACCGCCTCGGTGAACCAAGCCTCACGTTCGGATTTCGCTTCAGCAGTGTAGAGTGTGCTGGAGGACCAGATGCGCGGCTGGTCCGGATCATGATCGATCCGCTCCAATTCGATCCCGGTCCAAACCAGCGCGGTCAGGCTCCGCGGCGCATGCCCGATAACGACCAGCGTGAACGGTTCAACCCCTTGAGGATCGAACACATTCAGAAAAGCAGCCAAACCACCAGCCTTGGCGAACATGAGCGGGATGAGGCCACGACTGAACGCGTAGGAGCCGCCCATGGCGTGGCGCACATGCCCGCCATTGAGCAGGTTGAGGCTAAAGCCCTCCGCGGAGGTGAGGATCCATGTGCCTCCGCTGTGCTCATCCACCGGGTACAAGGAGCGTAGTGCTTCATCGAATAGGGGGCGGGCCATGGGTCCGCGCGTGCGCATTTCATCGCGGCTTGAGACCATCGCGAAGCCGCCCGGGCTGGGCAGGTAGGTAAGCGTACACATCAGCGCGCTCGGTGATTGTGCGTAGCTGCGGCCACGCCGAGGTCCGCGGGAAATACAATGCGATGGAGCTCCTGTTCCACTACAATGCGGACCATGGCGAGATGATGCACACAATGATCGGCCACATAGGTCAACTCGCGCATAAGGCTGGTGGTCTGCGATACCGTACCCCCATCCGCAGGCAGTTCACTTTCCAGTACAAGCTGTTGGTCGGCGGATATGCCGCGCAACAGGTCGAGACAGCGATCGATCGCACGCCGCGCATACGCCACATCGGTTTCGACCCTGCGATCGCGTTCGCGCCTGTCGTAGTTGATCTCTCCAGTTGGCCAACCGCTCAACAATAGATCATAGTACTCGACGATGTGGCGCACGTGCTGGCCAACGCTTCCACCGAAAAGCAGCGCGCGCGGAGTGGTGAGGTCCGCATTATCGAATTGGCGGAGCAGATCGTCCACCTGATGTAGGAGGGCAACGTTGTGTTCTTTGGTCCGTTCCATGGATGGCAGGGTCCGGTTCATGACGCTTGTCCACGACCGGTCAGGCGGCCAACGGATCCAATGATCGTTCTTCGGTCGCGCCACAGTATGAAGGCAGAGCAAACGGCCACAGCAAGCGCAAGCATGAACAACGTACCGCCGTCACCCATGACCTCTATGCCGAGCACCGTGAGGTGGCTAATGATCGCACCGCCCATAATACCCAGCGCCAAGGCCGCGCCCATCCAAGAGGTGCGCGGGATAAGGAGCAGGATAGCGGCGATGAGCTCGGCCACGCCTGAACCGTACCGTCCCCACGGTTCAATGCCGAGCGTCTTGAAGATGTACACCGATTCCGGCGCTCCGGCGAACTTGAACCAGAGGGTCTGGAGCAGGATCACAGCCGCGATGATCCCCGGTACACGGCCGGCCCACTTACGCAGGTGGTTTGCTTTGTGCTGCATGGTCGGTGCGTTTAGTTGCGGTGCTTAAAGGCGACCCAATTACGATCGGCCGCTGGCAGCAGATGCGGCTCGTCCTTGTTCCAGTCTTCCAGCGTATTGGTGAAGAAACGGTTGTAGAAGAGATAGACCATGCCATCCTTCACCTTGAAGGTCTCGGGATCCACATCCACCTTCTCGTTCTTCGCGCCCATGGCATAAGCGCACCACCCGCCATAGGCGGGCAGGAAGCGCTCGGGTTCCGCGACGAATTTCTCCAGATGGGCCTGGCTCGCGAACCGGAACGTAGCACCATGGTAGGTGTGTGTAAAGTTCTTGTTCCCCTGAACTGCTTTATGGTCCACGGTATACGCCACAGGATCGTAGCCCTCCACCCACAGGCCATCATCATCCGTATTGTACCGGGGAAGCGCACCGGACTGTGCCATGGAAAATTGGGCGGCGAATAAGAGGCAGAGGGCTAGCGGATGGCGCACGGAGCAGATCATTTGCGGCAAATATCAGCTGGCTCCGGAAGGCGGAATGTCAGCCGGCCGACACGCCCTCAGCGAACCAGGATCGCCTTGCGCGAATAGCGGATGAGACCTTCACGCTCCAGTTCGCCGATCAGTTCGGCCACGGTCTGCCGGCTGCTGCCGATCAGCTGAGCGATATCCTCTTGACGTAATAGGTTCGGCACTGCACCGTCCACATCTCGCTCTGCCATGAAGAGATCGCTA
This sequence comes from Flavobacteriales bacterium, assembly GCA_046596155.1. Lineage (GTDB taxonomy): Bacteria > Bacteroidota > Bacteroidia > Flavobacteriales_F > PHOS-HE28 > PHOS-HE28. Next base: position 18,051 of record JBKJNF010000046.1, read on the forward strand.
TAGCGCTGGAGGAACTCCACTAGGCGTGATCGGACATCTTTGAAAACAAGACTGTCGTACTTCTGCTCCAGGTCTCGGAGTTTATCTCCGATGTGGGAGGCCAGCTTCAGTGACACTTGTGGGTTGCACGCGAGCACTTCCTCAAAGTCGGCGCGCTTGAACGTACAGATCGACACATCGTCGGTAAGCGCCACGGCATGCTCTTCATGGATGGCCGTGCGGTTGCGCGTGGGCAGATGCCCGAACAGGTCGTGGTCTCTGAGCACATCCTTCACCACCTCATTTCCGTCATCATCGGACTGCACGATCTTGACCGCCCCGAGTTTAAGAATGAAGATGCGGTCCGCAGTGTCCTCGGTGAAGAAAATGTGCTCGCCACGGCGTGCCTCCTTGAACCGTGAAATGATGCAAAGTCCCTCAACGGCATCATCGGATAGCTGGTCAAAAAGACGGTGGTTCTGCAAGTACCAGAACTTCTTGTCTTTACTAGCAGCGGCCGTTCCGTTCATTGGGTGCAAAGCTAGTATTGTCGACATGCGATGACATTTGACCCTGCCAACGGGGCATAGGCATCCGCATTGCGGAGAACCTCACTTCGTAAGGTTGACCGAGGGCGAGGACGTCATCCCCGCCGCATGAACGCGGAATTACCTTTCGCGGGTCATGCAAACACAGTCCACTTCCACAGAGCGTATTACGCAGATCACTGCAGCACTGCGTAACCACTTCAACAGTGGAGCCACTCGGCCACAAGCTGCGCGACGTACTGCGTTGAAGGCGCTCGCGTATTCTTTGCGGGCGCATGAGGAGGAACTTCTTGCGGCCCTTCACGCCGACATGCGCAAGCCGCGTTTTGAGGCGTACATGAGCGATGTGGGTCTGGTGTACGCCGAGATCGCCCATGCCTTGCGCGACCTGGATGAATGGATGCGGGTGGAGCATGTATCCACACCGCTGAGCCTGCAGCCCGCGAGCAGCTCCATGCACCGCGAGCCATTGGGGGTTGTGCTCATCATCGCGCCTTGGAATTATCCGGCCCTATTGCTGCTCTCTCCGCTGGTCGGTGCCATTGCTGCGGGCAACTGCGCCGTGGTGAAGCCGAGCCAGGAAACGCCGAACACGGCGATCGCGATCGAGCGCATACTTGCCAAATCACTTGCACCTGAGCATGTGGCGGTAGTGCACGGACCTGGTAGCGCCATGGGACCCTTGTTGATCGAGCGCTTCCGGTTCGATCACATCTTCTTCACCGGCAGTCCCGCCGTGGGCGCGAAGATCATGGCCATGGCCGCGCCCACGCTCACGCCCGTGACCTTGGAGCTGGGCGGGAAAAGTCCGGCCATCGTAGATCGCAACGTGAATGTGAAGCAGGCCGCCGCGCGTATTGCCTGGAGCAAATACTTCAACGCCGGCCAGACCTGCATCACTACGGACCATGCGTTGGTGCATCACAGCGTGCTGGAACAATTCGTGAATGAAGTGGGCCGCGCGATCAACCGCTTTTACGGTGACGACCCGAAACAAAGTCCGCACTTCGCACGACTGGTGAACGACAAGCGCTTCGCCAAGGTGAAGGGCTACATCACGGACGGGAAAGTGCGCGCTGGCGGCCAAAGCGACGAGGGCGAGCGCTACATCGCGCCAACGGTGCTTACGGACATGTCGATGGATAGCAGGAGCATGCGGGAGGAGATCTTCGGTCCGGTATTACCCGTTCTCGGTTGGACCGAACGAGAAGAGGTTTTGGAGATCATTCGCCGGAATCCCTTCCCGCTGGCGGCCTATGTGTATAGTTCGGATAGCGATGTGCAGGCCTACTTCACATCGCGCATCCAGGCCGGCGGCATGTGCATCAACCACGGGATGCTACAGTTCGGTAATTCCGCCATGCCGTTCGGCGGGGTGGGCACAAGTGGCATGGGGCGTTACCATGGTCGGGCGAGCTTCGACCTGTTCTCACACCATAAGAGCATTGTAACAGCAGCCACCTTCCTCGAACATGGTCTGCAGTATCCACCTTACAGTAAGGGCAAGGAACGCATTCTGCGCTGGGCGCTGAAATGACCATCAAGCCGGTCGCTCCGCTCGCTTGGGCCGAAGCCTGTCGCGCACCAGGACGAGATGAGCTCCATCGCACTCCAACGTCGCTGTGCAACGCATCGGTAGTTGGGTGACCCAATGGCGCTGGCCCTGAATGCCTTCCCGCGTGCAGAATTCGTCCACGTGCAGCAGGAAGTGTTCTGCCGTCTGAAATGCATCAGGGCCGAAGAAGTCCCAATGGAAGAGGAGCAACGGAATGGAGGATTGTGCGTCCATATGAACAATGGTAAGCACCATTTGAGGTGCGGCCGCACCAACACTCCCATGGAACGTATAAGCCTTTGAGGGTCAAGCGTTGGAACCTTGTGCTGTTCCGAACGTACAACGCTCCGCACTAGCTTATAAATGGTGAGATCCAAGCACACTTCGCGAACTTATCTGGGTGTACTGGCCGTGCTCCTATGTGGCAGCCAGTTGCTTGCCCAGACCGGGCCGCTTCCCACGGCCGGCACTGAGTTCTGGATGGGGTTCATGCAGAACGCATACGGCACACAGGGCTTGCGGCTGCAGATCGCTTCCGAAACGTCCGTGACCGGCATGGTGAGCATTCCGCTTTCGGGTTGGAGCACACCCTTCGCGATCGCTACCAACGGGGTGGCCACGGTGACCATCCCCAACTCCACGGAGCACACTGGGGGCGATGTGGTGAACGACAAGGGCATCCTGATCCAGAGTTCGGCGAATGTCACTGTAACGGCGGTTAACCTGCAGAACTTCAGCACCGATGGCTCGCAGGTCATGCCCTCGGGATCACTGGGCACCTCTTACCGGGTCGAAGCCTACCGAGGCCTGCCCGGCTTTGCGGATTTCTACAAAAGCGAACTGCTGATCGTGGCCACGCAGGATGGCACCCAAGTGATCATAACACCTAGCGTTAACACCAGCGGGGGCCATACAGCTGGTGTGCCTTACACGGTGAACCTGAATGCCGGCCAGAGCTACCAAGTTCAAAGCGCACAGGCCGCATTGGACCTTACGGGCACAACCGTGGTCTCCACGGTGCAAAGCGGGACCTGCCGTCCATTCGCGGTGTTCGGCGGCAGCATGTGCGCGAACGTCCCTGTAGGTTGTTCGGCGTGTGACCATATCTGCGAGCAGATGGTGCCCACGGACAAATGGGGCACGTTGTTCCATACTGTACCCTTCGGCAACACAACACAACACACCTATCGCATACTTGCGCACCTATCCACCACACAAGTGTCCATCGATGGGGCTGCGCCTATCACACTTAGCGCAGGTCAGAAATACGAAGTGAACGCCGCCGTGAACCCTGTATGCATTTCGTCGAACCAACCGATCGGTGTGGCCGAGTTCATGGAGGGATTCAACTGCGCGAACAAAGGCGACCCAAGCATGGTGGAACTGCTGCCGGATGAACGCGTAAGCACTTCCGCGACATTCGGCACCGTGGCCTCCGCCCAGATCAGTGCACATTACGTGAGCGTTGTTATGGAAACGGCGGACATCGCACAATTGACACTGGACGGCTCGGGTGTGAGCGCGGCCCTCTTCCAGCCCTATGCCTCCTGCCCTGGATATTCCGTCGGCGTGATACCTGTAGGGTCTGGCACACACACACTTGCGGCAATCGGTGGGTTCATCGCGTATTCCTCAGGCACCGGCATTGGTGAGAGTTATGCGCTGGTCATCAGCAACGTGGCCGCGCCTGTGATCCCGCCGACCACAGTGCTGTGCAGCTCCAACCCGATCACGTTGATGGCCCCATTGATGCTCGCTTCAGCACAGTGGACCACTGCGAGCGCCCCGAACTCGGTGCTGGCCACCGGCAGCAGTTACACGTTCACTCCGGCTTCCAATGATACCTACATCGTGAATGGGGCCATTCCCGTTAGCGGCTGCCCGGTCCACCAGGAGTGGGAGGTCGGGGTACCTGTGCCCATCACATTGGATGCTACGGCGAACAGCCTTTCGCCGGCATCCATCTGCCAGTTCGCGGACGTTCAACTGAATGCCACTCCATCGCCCGACCCGAACATCTTCGACATCCAATGGACACCAGCCGGTGCACTGAGCGACGCCACCATTCTGAACCCGATCGCACAGCCGATGAGCGATACCTGGTTCCACTTGCAGGTGACCAGTCCAGTAGGATGCGGCCAGGTGACGGATAGTGTATTCGTCAATGTTGATCCCAGCGACCTGATCGCCGTGCTTGCGGTCGTGAACGACGGCCAAATATGTGCCGGCGATGCCATCACCCTTCAGGCCAAAGCCGAACGCTCCATCGTGTCCGACCAGTTCGAGACCGCTCCATCCACGATGTGGGCCAGTATCCAAGGCGGCGGTCTCAGTGCCGTATGCGGGTCGATCAGTGGAACGGCGTTGCGATTCGATGGCGCTGGTGTGCGTATGGCCACGACCGGCCCGCTCAACATGACCACGGGGGCCAACCTGCGTTTCGCGGTACGCATTGCGAACGGCACAGCGCCTTGCGATGATGCGGAGCCCGGTGATGATGTCCTGGTGTCCTACAGCCTCGATGGTTCCACATGGGTGCCTATTTCCACGCTCAACGAGGCTTCGTATGCCACATGGACCCAACTGGTGATCCCGATACCCGTCGCCGCTATGGGCACCAGCACACGGTTCCGGTGGTCGCAGCTGGCCAACTCCGGGGCTGGCACGGATGTATGGGCATTGGACGATGTGATCATCACTCAGTACAACAATACCGGTATCACCTTCGCCTGGTCTCCCGCTAGTGGTCTCACAGCCCCAAACTCTGCCACTACGCAAGGTTCGCCGGCCTCCAATACCATTTTCACAGTAACTGCGTCCAACAGCTCGGGTTGCGCGAAGCAAGGGACGGTCGCCGTGACCGTTGCGCCAGCCTTCGACCTGGCCATCACAGCGAATTCAACCATCTGTACATCAGGCACGGCCGTGCCCTTGCAGGCCACAGCTTCATCCGGCACAGGCATCACGTACGCTTGGACACCGGTGAACAGTACGCTGACCAGCACCACGAACAGCAGCACAACGGCAACGCCTACCACTACGACAACCTACAGCGTGACAGCAACGACGGACATTGGTTGCACGGACAATGGGAGCGTGACCATCACCGTGGGGCAATTGCAGAGCATTGACGTGACCGCGAGTGATATGCAATTGTGCAGCGGCGAGAGCAGTGTGCTCACAGCTAACATTGTTGCAGGACTTCCATACAGCCTGGCCTGGACACCGGCCAATGGTACGCTGACCAGCCTTAGTACGCCGAGCACCACCGCCACGCCGACGGCAAGCACTACATACTCCGCCACGATCACGGAAACGGCCAGTGGTTGCACGCTGAGCGATGCGATCACCATCAACGCAAGCCCGGCATACAGCATCAGCGCCGGACCTGACCTGACCATCTGCAACGTGCAGGGACACCAGTTGAACGTGGTGCACAACGTTCCATCTCCCACTGTGCTTTGGAGCCCGGCTACGCTTCTGAACGCCTCCAACGTGCCGTCGCCCACGATCCAATTTGATACCACGGCCACCTACCACGTTACCGTAACGGATGCATTCGGCTGCAGTGTGAGCGATTCCGTGACGATCACCGACCCGTTCGACACCATGATCACGCCCATCAACCTTTCCGCATGTGAGGGTAACGGGTTATCGCTGGATGCTGGCTTCCCGGGTTCGACCTATTCTTGGAGCACGAACGCGATAACCCAGACGATCACTATTACTGTAGGCGGAACCTATGTGTGCGACATAACGGATCCCCAAGGCTGCCACGCGGTGAAGACGTATTACGTGAGCATGGATCCATTGCCTGCTTTGGCTCTTGGAGCGGACACGGCTCTTTGCGGTGCGACGAGCCTTGTGTTGAACGCGAATAGCCCCGGCAACACTGTGGTCTGGAGCACGAACGCTACGACCCAGCAGATCACCATAAACCAGAGCGGGTCATACACCGTCACCGCCACAACACCGCAGGGATGCCAGCGCAGTGATCAGGTCCAAGTGGAATTCAACCCATTACCATTGGATGTTCTTCAGGATATAACGACCTGCATCAGCCAACCCCCCACCTTGAACGCTGGCAATACGGGCAGCACCTATTTGTGGAGCACTTCTGCGACAACCCAGTCCATCACACCGATCACCAGCGCGACGTATTCGGTCAGCATCACCACAGCCCAGGGATGCAGCGCAACATATGATGCGAACGTGACCTTGATGCCCACCATCAACATCGACCTTGGACCGGATACCTCCCTATGTACTGGGGAACCCTGGGTGCTTGATGCGGGTACACCAGGGCTCTCGTATACCTGGAGCACAAGTGCGTCCACCCAGACCATAAGCCCGACCACATCAGGCAACTACAGTGTTTCAGCGACCAATGGCTACTGCACGGGTAGCGATGCGATACAACTCACCTTCCGAGCTGCACCGGTGGATGTCCTCGTGGATGTGACCGCCTGCGTTGGCCAAACTATTACGCTGGATGCTGGGAACGACGGGTGCACCTATTTATGGAACACGAATGCCACCACGCGCCAGATCAGCGTGAGTATGCCAGGCGTGTACACAGTAACCGTGACCAATGCATCCAATTGCAGCGCCACGTATGATGTCACGGTCTCCTTTGTTGCCTACCCCGTGGTCGACCTAGGGCAGGACACCGTGCTGTGCGAAGGAGAAGTGTTGCACCTGAGCTCAGGCCAGCCGACCTTATTAAATGTCTGGAACACCGGCCAGACCACGCCGAGCATCGAGGTGCGCTTCACACACATCTATGTGGTGTCCGTGAGCAATGGCTTTTGTGTGGCACGCGACAGTTTGCTTGCGGTCTTTAATCCGCGCCCATCAGCACTTTCCACAGCCAGGTATTTCACCTGTCTCACAGATGCGCCGAATTACGTTGTGATCGACGCGGGGAACGAGGGCAGTTCCTATGACTGGAACACCGGCGCATCGAGCCAGGTGATCCTGGCCGGATCATACGGCTGGTACTATGTGAGCATGGTCAACCAGTACAACTGTGCGCGTACGGACTCCGCCGTAGTGGAGGAGTTCTGTCCTCCGAGCATCTTCGTACCGAATACGTTCACCCCCAACGGCGATGGGATCAACGATGTGTGGAATGTAGTAGGGAAGAACATTGGTGAATTCCAAATGCTGGTGTTCGATCGGTGGGGCAGTGTGATCTTCCAGAGCGACAACCCATCAATGGGTTGGGATGGCACGTACAATGGCCAGCCGCTCAAGGATGATGTCTACGTGTGGCGAATGACGTACAAGTTCCGCGAGCATGACTCCGGCAAGGAAGGCTTCGACCATAAGGAGATGGGTCACATAACCATCCTACGCTAGGTTCGCAACTCAAAATCATCCGCGTCCTTCCCAACCGGGAACTTCGCACGGAAGTCATCCATCGCTTCGCGGTGGAGTAAGGAATGCAAGAGGCCCTCGCCGGCCGCGATCTCCTCAGCATCACCGCGGGGATCAATGACCACAGAAGCGCCGGAGTAGTGGTGTCCTTTGCCGTCCATGCCCACACGGTTCACGCCGATCACATAACTCTGGTTCTCGATCGCCCGGGCGATGAGCAGCTGGCTCCACACAAAGCGTCTAGCCTCGGGCCAACTGGCCACGTAGATCAACGCATCGTAATCACCGCGATTCCGGGCGAACACAGGAAAACGGAGGTCGTAACAGATCTGCAACAACAGACGCCAGTCGCGCCACTCGACCACGACACGTTGTTCACCAGGCGAATAATGATGGATCTCCTCCGCCATGCGAAAGAGGTGCCGCTTATCGTACTTCTCAACGAGGCCATCCGGCCGAACGAACAGACCACGGTTGAAGCACCGACCACCTTCTGAGATGATGACACTCCCGTAGATCGCAGCATCCAATGCACGTGCCTGTTCCTTCATCCACTTGACCGTGGAGCCGTCCATCGGCTCGGCCAGATCCGCGCTGCGCATGCTGAAACCCGTAGTGAACATTTCAGGCAGCACGATGAGGTCCGTAGTGCCTTTCAGCCCAGCAAGCTATGCGCGATCTGAGAGTGACGCTCGTACAGAGCATGCATAGCTTCTCCATGGCATTATCAAGCGTTTCACCCTGTTTGGCAAAGCAGAAGCGCAGGATGCGTTGGCCTGTGGGCGGCTCCTTGTAGAAGGGGCTCAGTGGAATGCCCGCCACGCCGAATTCACGCGCCAGCCGCTCGGCGAAAACGAGATCCGGCTCATCGCTGATCGCGCTGTAGTCGGCCAGTTGGAAATAGCTTCCCTCACAAGCCAGCGGTTCGAAGCGCGATGTGCGCAGGCCGATCAGGAACTGGTCGCGTTTCTCCTGGTAGAACCGCGGCACCAATTCGTAGTTGAGCGGGTCCTTCAGGTACTCGGCCAGTGCATGCTGCATGGGTGTGTTCACGCTGAACACATTGAACTGGTGCACCTTCCTGAACTCGGACATCAGTTCCTTCGGAGCAAGCACATAGCCCATCTTCCAGCCCGTCGTGTGGAACACCTTGCCGAAGCTAAAGATCACGAAGGCGCGTTCGCGCAGTTCAGGATAGCGGATGGCGGAAGCGTGCTGGTCGTTGTCGTACACCAGATGCTCATACACTTCGTCGCTGATGAGGAAGATGTTCGTGCCTCGCAAAATATCCGCGATCCGCTTCATGTCCGCATCGCGCAGGATGGTGCCCGCCGGATTGTGCGGCGTGT
>JBKJNF010000097.1:0-5432 GCA_046596155.1 Flavobacteriales bacterium
GATCCGGCGATAGGCCTAGCCGATCCCGGTGCTAATGCCGCCATGGCCATGGAACGGCGCCTCGCCCCGACCGCCCTCGATGGGTCTGGTCCCGCGGGGATGAAGTACAACAAGATATTCGCCGCGAATGAGCAAGGCTCCGCGAAAGTGAACCTCGCCGTGGGCGAGTCCAATGCGGCCGGTATTATCGACAGCATCGTCTACGAGGTGAGCGCATCGCGCAGGGTATTGCTGATGAACCACATTATGGGTATGCGGTCGTTTGTTCAACGCTGTCGCGAATTCATGTGGCTTGATCTGGGTCGTGGAGGTGTGGCTGCCAAGGATCTCGCCGTGGCGAATGGATATCAATATGCGGAGCCATTCCGCTGCGGACCGATCCTGTCGACGGGATCTGTCGTATCTATGTCACAGGTCAGCGCGCGAAACCTGGCCAGTTGCGTTCGCATGGTCACCATCAAGCTCAAGCTCATCGGCATGGACCGTGCGGTGAACCCCGACCTCTTGGAGGCGGTCACGCATACCAACGATCAGGCCCGTGAGATGGCCGAACGCTATGAGCAAGCCGGTCCGTTCACGTGCGAGGAACATCCCGATGGTTTGCCCGTGATCGAGGTGTCGGCTATTTACCAGGCATCTGTTAAGGTGCGCAAGGTGAAGTTCTGCTGTCAGGCCTTGGCCGATGCGGTGGACATGCGCATGGGCCAGCCCACTTCGCCGCTCGGGCAAAAGTTGCGTCGCTAGGGGTCCGGCTGTATCAGATCCCACAGGTTTCCGTATAGGTCCCGGATCACCGCGACAAGTCCCCAAGGCTGTTGTTCCGGTCCTCGGATGAATTCGACCCCAGCCTTTATCATGTGCGCATGATCGCGCAAAAGATCATCGGTATGAAGGAACAGGAACACGCGACCTCCGCACTGATCGCCGATGGCCGCGACCTGTTGAGATGTAGTGGCCCTGGCAAGCAGAATGCGCGACGTATTCGATCCCTTCGGTGCGACCACCACCCATCGTTTCGTGTCGCTTAATGGTCTGTCCTCGATCAATTCGAAGTTCATCGAAGTGGTGTACCAGGTGATCGCCCGGTCGTATTCGTCCACCAGAAGAGCGAGCTGTGCGATATGTTGTGGCATGTTGTGCGATGTGCGGTCACAAGTGTAACAGCGATGATGTGATCGTACGTATCAGTTCATGGCGAGCTTCGGTGATGCCCGTGCCACAAGAGTTCGCGCATGATCGGATCACACGTACCGGGTATCGATGTAGAGGTCGTGATCTCACATGCGTGATGATGACCGCGCTTGTGATCGATCTATTCAACGGATCGCGATACGGTAACATGACCTTCACGATATCAACAAACAATGGTTCGTAGATCTTTCACGCGAAGTAGTGATCATGTCAAACATCCGGATAGGTTTGTGATCAAACTTTCACACCATGGCTAAGAAAGCTGCAAAGAAGAAGGCCGCCCCTAAGAAGGCGACCAAGAAGGCTGCCCCCAAGAAGAAGGTGGCTGCTAAGAAGAAGAAGTAAGGCGCTTGCGCTTTACGGCGAAGGGGCTCGACATGTCGAGCCCCTTTCGCGTTTCTTATGGTGCCTCAGAAGCGCGCATGCATACGCGATCGAGCATCCTAGGTGATACCATCACTGATCACATCACTTCACCACGGATCATGATCTGGAAGAACAATTCCTTCTGAAGATTGGGGTCGAGGAACATGCGCTAGGCGAAGTGGATCTTCAGTTCATCGCCGAAGTACTGCAACGCGTTGCGCACCCCGAGCGGGAGTCCACCACCAAGCGCGCACAGCGATCCGATCTCCATCGTCTCGATCAGGTCGTCGAACAAGGCGCGATCGATCTTGCGGCCATGCATGCGCGCACCCACGATCAACTCCTTCCCGCGGGTTGAACCGATGCGACAGGGGAAGCACTTGCCACAGCTCTCCAACGCCGTGAACTCGAACAGGTGCTCGAGGTACTTCACCATGGGGAAGTCGGCGGGGATGGAAAGCACGCTCGCGTGACCCAGCAGGAAGCCGTTCTTCTGAAAGCTCTCGAAGTCGATGCCCAGGTCGTTGATCTTCGTAAGCGGCACAATGCCGCCGAGCGGACCGCCGATGTGCAGCGCTTTCGTCGGGCGCGCGAAGCCTTGCCCCAGCTCGTCGATCACCTTGCTCAGCGGCGTGCCGCATTCCACCTCATACAATCCCGGACGCTTGAAGCCGCTGTCAAGGCAAACGAGCTTGCTGCCATGGCTCTTCTCGGTACCGAGCTTTGTGAAGGCCGCGCTGCCGTGTTTTAGCACCCATGGCACACAGGCCAGCGTTTCCACATTGTTCACTACTGTGGGCCGGTTGAACAGGCCTTGTTGTGCAGGGTAGGGTGGACGGGTGCGAACCTCACCGCGCTTGCCTTCAATGCTGTTGAGCAATGCGGTCTCTTCACCGCACACGTAAGCGCCTGCGGCCTTGATCACCTTGAAACGGAAGTTAACGCCGCTGCCTCTGATGTTTGTGCCGAGCCATCCCTTCGCGTCGATGGCGGCCACGGCCTGCTTCACGATCTCCACCGCCTCGGGGTATTCGGCGCGGATGTAGAGCACGCCGGTGTCGGCACCCACGCAGAAGCCGGCGATCATCATGCCGAGCAGCACCAGGTGCGGTCGTTGCTCCAGCAGATAGCGGTCGCTGAATGCACCGGGATCGCCTTCGTCTGCGTTGCAGACGATGTACTTGCGCGGGGTGCCATTGCCAGTGATGTCCTGTGCATCTCGACAGGCCTGCAGCTTGAAGCCCATCGGGAAGCCAGCACCTCCGCGCCCGCGGATGGTCGCGGTCTTGATCTCGTTGAGCGCGTCCACGGGTTCACCCTTCAGCACCTGTTCCCAGAGCGCGTAGAACTCATCCAGCGCGGGCATGGGCGCGGTGAGGATGGGTTGTGCCATCGACGTACCCACATGGTGGCGGTCCATTCCATCGCGGTGTGTGCCACCTACTATCCGGTCCAATAGATCGATCGCTTTCCCCGAGTAGTTCACGTCCCCCACATTGAACGCGCTGTTCTCGTGGCATCGCCCAAGGCAGCACATGTGGCCGATCTCCTCCGCCTTGAAATGCTTCGCCAGTTCGTGGTGCACCTTGTCCTGCGTGCCGGCAACGAGGCATGCGCTTCCATTGCACACGTAAGCCTTTACGCCTTGATTCTCCTTTTTGAGGAAGTCGTAGAACGAACTGGTGCCGAAGGTGACGGCCTCGCCCACAAGGAAGTCATCAGCGATGGCGGTCAGCTCCCGGTCGTCGGGCGTGCCGGTCCTTGTTGCGGCCTGCTGAAGGCGTTCCCAAAGGGCGTCGTCGAGTTCTTTGCCATCACGGCCGGAGAGGGAGGAGATGTTCTTGCTCATTCGAATGCGCCGAAGCCTCGGCGAAGGCATGTGCTCCATCGCTGCAACGACATGCGCAAGCGAGGCGGATCCCAAGGTAAGCTGCTCGTTTGAGGTACGAGGCCACGGACCAATTCCACATTCCATTTCTTTGGGCACCATGCCAGCGCCCCGTACAATACGAACAGCCGAGATCACCGCCTTGCGAAAGCTTTTCACCAAGGGCGTGGTCGGTGGAGAGCGTGCTGAGAAATGGAATGCATTGCGGCAGGGGCGCATACGCGCGACTCCAACGCTGGTTCACTACCACGACCTGCTGCTGTTCATCCGGGCTTTTCCTGCGAACGCAGAGGATCATCAACGGGCAGGGGAGGAGCTGGAGCGGGTGGCCGAACTGGTCGTGCAACAGGCGAGGGCCCGTGGTGCCATGCGTGAGGCGTTGACCGACTCCGGCATTGCGGGCACGCCTTCGTGCGCGAGTTTCAGCATCGATCTTGCGCGTTGGCTTGCTACCGTGGGCGGAGTTTCTGTTCAGCTCGATTCGCTCACTGGTGAAGAGGACCTGATGCGCGCGGTCATTGTGGCGGCTGCGCTACCGGCCGAAGCCGATGCCATGGACCACATCGGCTACACCGTGCAAGAGCGTGTGCGTGAAGCATGTGGCGGTGCCGATGCAGCGGCCCTACGCTGGATGGTCAACGCGATCGATGGCATGTCCGCAGCGCCTGCATTGCGCCAAGCCCTGTGGCAGGTGATGAACCCTTTGCTGCTGATCGAAGCTCCGCCTCGTTTCCTGACACGCACGTTCTGCCGTGGCATCGCGTCACCGGTGCACCTGTCCGCGCCCGCTGGTGAGGTCGACGCGATGCGTATCATCCGTTCACCCTTGCCACCTCCACGACGGCTGAAGGCTCCTGAGCGGATGGCACTAGTGAACGCTACACGCGGCGCGCTGCTTGGTCATTTGCGCGAAACGGATACCACCACCCTATGCGATCCCGAAGCGTTGGACTGGCAGGACCTCGGCGATGGCCTTGGCGTGGCGCTGCTCCCCCTGCCTCCGGGTAGGCGCACGGCCTTCGACAGTTATGTGGGCTACATCCTCTTCGCCAACGAAGTTCCAGTGGCCTATGGTGGTGCATGGATCTTTCCCGGCAAGAGCAAGGTGGGCATCAACGTCTTCCCTGCATTCCGCGGCGGTCCGTCGATGTTGCTCTTCGCCCGCATCATGCAGTGCTATGCGCAACGGTATGGTGTGGAGTGCTTCGAAGCGGAGAGCTACCAGTTGGGGCATGGCAATGCCGATGGCATCCGGTCCGGTGCTTACTGGTTCTACTATCGCGCCGGCTTTCGCTCGGAGGATCCACAGCTTTTCGCATTGGCCGAGGCCGAACGCGTGATCCTCGCGACCGATCGCAACTACAGGAGTTCCGCCTCCACCTTGCGCAAACTCGTCGCCGGCTCTATGCGGCTTCACCTGACCGCGAGCTCCGTGCCCGAATTTGAGCCCGGAGCGTTGAGCGAAGCCGTGTTGCAGCACCTGGCCGGTCTCGAAAACGGCGATCGTGCCTCCGCAACACGCCGATGTGCCGAACGTGTGCGGAAGGTGCTCAGTGTGTCCGATCATCGTCAGTGGCCGTTGGATGAGCAACGGGCATTCAGTGACCTTGCGCCCGCGATCGACCTGATCCCCGAGTTGTCGAACTGGACGGCACAGGAGAAGCGATCACTGCTGGCCTTAATGCGGGCCAAAGGAGAGCTCAAGGAAGACCGTTACATCAGCGCCCTGCGCGCGCACAAGCGGCTGAACACATCCTGGGCAAAGGCGGCTGATTGAACGCCCGTCACTCCGCCGACCCCTCGTCCTTCCGCTTGCGCGAGTAGTGCTTCTTGCTCTCCACCTTCTTCTCGCGAAATCGGCCGTCAAGCGCGCCTTGCGCTTTCTGTGCGGCCCGTTTGGCCGCGCGTTCAATGGCGGCGATGTCGGCCTTGGGACTTCGTTTCTTTTTGGCCATTAGAGTATGGATGGCTACCCGCGATCTGCGGC
>JBKJNF010000239.1:0-6319 GCA_046596155.1 Flavobacteriales bacterium
CTACTGGCACATTGCTCTGTGATACGATGGTGCTCAAACGGTCACGCGCCGGATTCTCGGCGTATCCCAAGGGGACGCGATTTCATACTGTGGAGAAAGGTGAGCATCTTAGCACCATCGCCACTCATTACGGAGTGCCGGTCGAAGCACTGTGCAGTCCAAATGGTCTTTGCCGCAAGTCCCGTCTGCATGTGGGGCAGCGCCTGATGGTGTTGCCGACCACCGTGGCCATGCGCTTGGGTGGCGAACAGGCTTCGCTCGTGCCGCATCGCTGATCCTTCCTCTTCTGCTTGTTTCGACCATGCCGGCCCTCGGTCAGGCCGGTTTGACGACGCTTGGCCTCCAGGCCAAGCCGGTGATCCCCTTCTCCTTCTTCGATCCGATCACCAAAGTGGGCACTTCGCCGCTACATGGAGAGGTTGAACTCACGGGTGGATTCGCGTTCGGTATGGTGGTGCGCACAGGCATCAGCAAGAGCATCTCCTTCGAAACAGGGATCAACCAGATCACCCGGCGATTTTCCTGTGCCATCAGCAACGACACGATCGCATACCGCGAAGAGGACCGGTTGAGATATGTGGGCTACGAGATACCCGCGATGGCCATGGTCTACATCCGGTTGGGCGAGCGCAGCTGGATGAACAACGCACTTGGCTTTAGCGCGGACCTCTATCCCAGCGATGCGGAACGCATCCTTGAGCAAAGCCGCATCTACTTTGCCCGCACCAATTGGGTGCGCATGAGCGTGGTGGCCAACATCGGAGTGGAGTACCGCACCTTGAAAAGCGGATGGTTCTACCTCGGTGCTACCTATCACAGGCCGTTCGACGATGTAGCCGTGGCCGAGCTTACGTGGTATGATGCGGATGACATCGGCCATACGATCAAGTCCGGTGTGGGCGGTGCCTATCTCACCATGGACATCCGCTACTTTTTTCACGCCGACCCCGAACGCATGCAACGCCGACGTTCCTCGCGTTCGGACGAATAGGTCTTCTTCTCCCATACGACAGCTCCATCACATGCGAACATCCTTAGCCCTTATACTTCTCTCAAGCCTGTTCTTCAGTTCCTCCGCCATTGGACAGGCGGACCTGTGCGAAGAAGCGGTCCTCATCTCCCCAGGAACCTTCGCCGCTGATGGACCGGCATCGGGTGCGGGTGCATCACAAGCCGATGCGCAGAACGCCGATTGGTATGCCTTCACGCCACCTGTCGAAGGCTTCCTGTCCGTCTGGAGTTGTGGTTCGCAAGTGGACACACGCGTGCATATCCATAGCGGCGACTGTGGTTCCCTGAACTTGTTGGGAAGTGATGATGATGGTTGTCCGGAAGGGTATCCGCCAGGAAGCAGCCTGCTCGCGAACATTCCGGTCCAGGCGGGCATCACCTACTACATCGAGTGGGATGATCGGTACGCCACCGATGGGTTCACATGGACCATGGATCTGCATGCCTGTCCGATCGCTATTCCTACGATCACTTCCGGCGTTGGGTCCTTTACATTGGATTGGCCGGTGCTGGCCTCCGGCGCTCCCTTCTTTGTGGAGTACGGTCCACCCGGATTCACGCAAGGCACCGGTACCACGATCAGCGGAGTGCAAGGCAATGCGCAGCCTCCGGTCACGATCGACTCGCTCGCAGGCAATGTGGCCTTTGACGTGTACATCAACGTGAACTGCGGTGGCGGCAACGTGGCTCCCTTCACGGGCCCATGGCATGCGAACGCGTTGGGGGCCGCCGAGAATGACGACTGCGAGGGCGCTCAACCGATAACGTGTGGCACCACCACGTTCGGGACTACTGTGGGTGTGGCGGAGGATGTTGTGCCGGAATGTGGCACGTCCATATCAGCTCCGGGTGTATGGTACAGTTTCACTGCGGGTCCGGGTGCTGTGATCCTTTCCACATGCGCCGAACACGGCTACGACACGAAGATCAATGTATACACCGGCCCGTGTGACGATCTGCAATGCGTGGCCGGTAATGATGATGGCCCTGAAGGATGTGGATATGGAAGCGAAGTGATCATGCAGGCGGAGGAGGGGGTCACGTATCTGGTATTGGTGCAGGGATATAACGGAGCTACCGGCACATTCGGACTCTCACTGGATTGCCCCACATGCCAACCACCGGAAGGCTTGATAGTGACCGCTGCGGATACACAAGCCCTGTTGTACTGGACATCCGCCAACAGTAACGCACAGTTCTCCGTGGAATACGGCCCCGCTGGATTCATACCCGGAAGTGGCACAGTGATCACAGGTACGTACGGAGTAGATGGGCCGCCAGTAACGATGACAGGACTTGTGGCCAGTACCGATTACGAGGTATACCTTACGGAAACCTGCACGGATGGTGGTGTTAGCCTGCGGAGAGGTCCGGTGGCGTTCACGACCCTGCTCGATCCTGTGTCGAGCAATGCGTTCTGCTCCACTGCGCTGCCGATCGCTTGCGATGGATCGGTGGAAGGCAATACGGCACAAGGCCTCTACTCGCCAGGCCCTTGGTGCGGATCGGCGAATATCACTTCACCTGGTCTTTGGTACACGTTCATCGGTGATGGCAACGATGCCACGCTGAGTACTTGTGCCACCGCCGACTTCGATACGAAGATCAGTGTGTTCTCCGGCCCTTGTGCGGACCTGTTCTGTGCGGGCGGGAACGATGATGCGGCCGGGT
Organism: Flavobacteriales bacterium; assembly: GCA_046596155.1. GTDB lineage: Bacteria > Bacteroidota > Bacteroidia > Flavobacteriales_F > PHOS-HE28 > PHOS-HE28. The sequence continues at coordinate 2,683 of JBKJNF010000239.1, forward strand.
GCAATGGGAACACATCGCGGATCACGGTGGCCACCGTTCCTGGAGTGGAGTACCACGTGTTGGTCCACGGATACCAAGATGCCGCAGGCGCGTTCACCCTCAGCATGACCTGTTCCGCGCCGTGCACACCAACGGTGCCCAATGATGCTTGCACAAATGCCCAGGCCCTGACCCCGCAGACCGTGGGCAGCTGCGAAGCATTGACAGGTACGAATGTGTGCGCTTACGCGAGCAGCGCACCGAACCCCGACTGCGATCCATATGCACTGATCCAGGATGTGTGGTACAGCATCGCCACCGGGCCCTCGGCCACGCATACGATCACGCTCACGGCTGGCACTGCCGGCCCCCTCGGTCTGGCCCTGTACTCCGCATGCGGTTCAGGGTTCATCGGTTGCTATGATCCAACGCAAGGGCCGGTGGTCCTTAATGGATTGCTAACGGATACGACCTATTACGTCCAGGTATGGAACAACGGCGGTGCGAATGCGGGAACCTTTACCATTTGTGACGAGGCTCCCTTGTTGGTGGGCATGGATGAGGACGTGAATGGCAGCCTGCGTGCATGGCCCGTACCGGCCGGTACCGTGCTCAATGTGGAAGGTGTATCGCCCGGAGCAAGGTTGTTGCGCCTGGTCGATATGCAGGGTCGACCTGTGCAAGAGATGAATGCCGCCGGATCGTCGGTCCTGCGCATGGACGTGAGCGGACTTAGCGCAGGGGCCTATATGTTGCTGGTGGACGGAGCGCAACGACAAAGTCTGCGTGTGATGATACGCTAAGGTCATGTGAACAAGAAAAGGCCCGTGCTGGAGCAGCCAGCGCGGGCCTTTTCATTCAGTCCATCACCTACTTGCTAGCGCGTCCGTCGCCCGGCTTCACTACGTTCACCCATCGGCCAGGACTACGCGCGTTCACGGTGTGATCGTACATGGCCTCGCACACCGTGGGCGGCAGATAGTATCGACCGATGTACGCCGCGTTCAGGAATACGCGATAGGTGGAATGTTGCCGCGCGGCCAGGTCGAAGTAGGTCATTACCCGGTCATCGCGGATGTCCTGGTATTGGAACCAGCTGTTCTCCTGTGCGCTGGTGGTTCCCTCCAAGCGGCTGTTCCGGATCTCCCAACCGCTGGGGAATACCTGCGTGAGGGCCATCTCTTGATAATCTCCACGAATGCCGGGGTGTTGAATAGTGACCACGGCCTGGAAGTCGGTCCCCTGATCAAGCGTTGTGGGATCGATCAGCTTGCCATCCATGCTCATGTAGCGCACATCGGCAGCGATGCCGTTGCTCGCCGGTCGTTCATCGCCAGGCATCGGTGTGCCGGTGCGAACCGTGCGCACGTAGAGGACGCCCTTGCCGGTGTTGGTCACGCTCACTTTGTGCTGCCCATTGGGCACGGGCAGGTCCACCTTCATAACGCTCTTTTCGCTGAAGCGGTCCTGGCTTTTGCCATCAAGGCCGAGCGCGAAGCTCAGGCCTTTTCCCATGGTGCCGGATGTGGCCAAGCGGCTCACGGCGAGCAATCCCCAGGCTGTGGTCTGTGTGCTGTACCAACTTTCCGTTCCGAGGTCACTTGCAATGCGCTTGATCACCACGGCGGCAGTGCTTAGGTCACCGATGCGGATCAGTGCTTCGGCGATGATTGCATCGTCGCGCAGGTCGCTCCCGTAGGTGTATCCCATTTCGGTGTACGGTGCCACTTTCGTGGCCAACCCGGTGATCATTTCACGAGCAACGTCCTTGCGATTACCGATGGCATATGCGGCAGCGAGCATCCATTTTGACTGGAGGCTGAGTTTCGGTGTGGTGCGCAAGCGGTTCATGGCACCGAGTTCCGCCGCGTTGGCCAGGGAAAGCACATAGAGGCGGTAGGCCTGCGTAAGCTGGCTGCCATCGCTGCTCCAACCATTGTCTTCGACGGGCATCCAATTCCGGGCGTTGTTACGCATGTAGCCGAGCCATTTGGTGCGCATACCATCGGGCAAGTGGAACCCTGCGCGTTCGGCCTCAATGATGAAATGACCCGCGTAGATGGAACCCCAATCGCTCTCGTCCACCTCACCCGGCCAATAGCTGAAGCCGCCGCTCGGCCGCTGGAACAGTTTAAGTCTGCGAAGACCGGCCTCCACATTGGCCCGCATCTGCTGGGCGCTACGCACATCCACATCAATTACGCTGGCCAGGAACACCTGCGGAAAGGCGGCACTGGTGGTCTGCTCGATGCACCCGTGCGGATAATCGATCAGGTACTGTAGTCGGCGACCGAGGTCGACGGCCGGTATCGTACTCACTTCCAGGTATGCCTTGTTGGTACCCGCGATGCCGTTGGGGCGGGGGATGTCCTCCCAGTTCTTGCCGGGCTCCACCACCGCTTCGGTCACATCCGTCTGCGGGAGGTTCGGCATGCGCACATCGATCTCAATGGTCTGTGTCGCCCGTTCACCTCCACCTTCCGCGATGAGCTTCACCTTGCCCAAGCCGATCCGCTCAGCCATGCGCACGCGGAACACGGCTACTTGGTCACCCGTTTTCGCAAAAGTGAGCTGCTGCTCTTTTCCGCCTTCCACACTGAACAGTTCGTTCGCCTCCAGCTTGAGGGTCACCTTCGTCACCTTGGCGTCCATGGCGAACACGGTCACCGGCAGGTCCAGCGTTTCGCCCGGGCCCACCACGCGTGGCAGTGTGGCCAGCAGCATGAGCGGCTTTTTCACCGGCACGGTCCTCTCCTTCTGGCCGTATGCGTTCCCATTACTACTGGCCACTACCATCACACGCACGCTGCCCACATAGTTGCCAATGGTGAACTGGTGCGAGGCTTTCGCACCAGGTGCCAAATGGAAGGGACCGACGAAACGCACGACGGGCTTGAACCGGTTTGCCTTGGCTGCAGCCTCCGGGGATACCTGGTCACTGCCACCGAGGGCAAGGACACGTTCCAGCTGCCTTCCGAACGATCCGATCACTTGGTCATAGAGGTCCCATGTGCGCACACCCAAGGCCTCCCGTGCGTAGAAGTGGTTCCAGGGATCCGGCGTCTTGAAGCGCGTAAGGTCGAGAAGTCCCTCATCCACAATGGCCAGCGTGTAGGTCATCTCTTCGCCGTTGGCCTCGGACACCTGTACGCTGAACGGTTCATCCGTGCGCACCTCATTGGCCATGGTGATCACCGGTGCGATGTGCGTGGTGGCATCTTCCACGGGAATGGGTATCACCCCGTACAGCCGAAGGGGCAGATCATTCACAGCCTTGGCATGTGGCTGGATCAAGGTGACGTGTGCGTAGACGTTCGGGGCCATCTCCCCGGTGATGGGGAAGGTGTACTTCGTCTCCTTATCCTTGAGGTCCACCCATTGTGCGCTCAGGATGCGGGTACCGGTCTCCAGGCTGATGAAGGCGCGTCCGGTGCCGCTGCTGGGGATGGTGAGCGTGCAGTTCTCGCCGGGGGCATACTTCTGCTTGTCGCTGTTGAAGGTGAGCATGGCGGCCTCCTTCCCGCTCTGTCTGCGGCTGCGACCTTCGTAACCGGGCCAGTCCACGTACAGCTGCAAGGCGCTCACGTGTCCGCTTTCCGGATCGATGAGCCGTACCACATAACGGCCCCAGTTCGGCCGGTCCACGCGGAAGTTGAAG
>JBKJNF010000122.1:0-32465 GCA_046596155.1 Flavobacteriales bacterium
CCCCAGATGTGGCTGAAGTAGTTCGTCTTGTAACGCGGCGGCACCTGCGGATTCAACAGGCCGTACTTCTTTAGCGCAGCGTCCTCGAACGCCTGTACATCCGTAACCAACGGAGCATCCGCCCCCATCTTATGCCACTCAATATCGAGTAACGCCGCAGCGAGGTACTCGCTGGTGGCATAGCCCTGGTTGAAGGTCTTGGCGTTCTTCATCTTCTGGATGAGCTCTGCAGGCATGGGCTCGCCGGTGCTGTAGTGCTTGGCATAGTGCGCCAGCACGGCTGGATCCGTGGCCAGCGCCTCGTTGATCTGCGAGGGGAACTCCACGAAGTCCGTGGTGGTGGCCGTGCCGGCGAAGAGCGGGTACTTCTGGCGGCTCAGCATGCCGTGCAAGGCATGACCGAACTCATGGAAAAGCGTGGTCACATCGTCGAAGCTCAGCAGGCAGGGTCTTCCTGCGGCTGGTTTCACGTAGTTGCAATTCTGGGTGATCACGGGTTGCTGGCCGAGCAGTTCGCATTGGTCAACGAAGCTGTCCATCCAGGCGCCGCCGTTCTTGTTGTCACGGGCATAATAGTCGCCGTAGAACAGGCCGATCACGGTGTTACCGGTGTCGATGATGTCGAACACACGCACATCCGAATGGTACACGGGCAGGTCATGCCGCTCCTTGAACGTAAGGCCATACATCTCGTGCGCCGCGTAGAACACGCCGTTCACTAGCACACTGTCGAAGTTGAAGTAGGGCTTCATAGCAGCCTCGTCCAGGTCGAACTCGGCCTTGCGCACCTGTTCGCTGTAGAAGTCCCAATCCCAGGGCTCCAGCTTGAAGCCGCCTTTCCCGACAGGTCGGGACGAAGACGTCTGCTTGTCAATGAGCTCTTGCAGTTTCACCGCTTCGGCCTTGGCGTTCTTGGCGGCGGCAGGTGCCAGACCGCCCAGCAACTTCAGCGCCGCCTCGGGTGTCTTCGCCATCTGGTCGTCCATCACGTAGGTCGCCCAGTTCGGGAAGCCGAGCAACTTCGCCTTTTGGCCGCGGATCTGTGCGAGCCGTGCCACGATCTTGCTGTTATCCGTATCGCCGCTGCTGTTCCGCGAAATGCTTGCGGTGTAGATCCGCTCGCGCAACGACCGGTCCTTCAGGGTGGCCAGCACGGGCTGCGTGGTGGTGTTCACGATCTCGATGAGCCATTTGCCTTCCTTCCCTTTGGCCTTCGCCGCTTCCGCAGCGGCCGCAATGGCCTCATCCGTGAGGCCATCCAACTGCTCCTTCTTATCCACGATGATGGCCGCGGCGGCGCGCGCTTTCAGAATGTTGTCCTGGAATTTGGTGGACAGGTTGGCTTCCTCCTCGTTCAGCTTCTTCATCTGCTCCTTCGCTCCCGCATCCAACAAAGCACCCGCACGCACGAAGCGCGCGTAGTACCGCTCGATCAATCGCGTGGAGACCGGATCAAGGCCCGCGTTGGCGCGACCATCATACACGGCCTTCACGCGCTTGAAAAGGGCATCATTCAAAGTGATGGCATCGCCATGTGCAGTGAGCTTCGGGGCCAGCTCGGCCTTGATGGCCTGCAAGCTGTCATTCGTGGCACTGCCAGTGAGGCCGAAGAAGATCTTGGAGGCGCGTGTGAGGTCCACACCGCTCTTCTCCATGGCCACAATGGTGTTCTCAAAGGTGGCTGGCACCTTGTTGGTCGTGATGGCGTCCACCTCGGCCAGCTGCTTCTTCATGCCCGCCTCGATCGCGGGGCGATAGTCGGTGTCCTTCAGTTTATCAAAGACCGGGGCGTGGAACACCAGCGGACTGGCGGTCGCGAGCGGGTTGGTCATGGCAGGAAGTTCGGTGTTGGTCGTGTGCACCGGTCCCTCGCCGCAGGCGCTGGCCTGGATCAGGGTGGTGAAGCCAAGGCGGGCCATGCGGTTGAACATGCAGGTGTGAATGGGCGCGAAATGTAGGCCAATGGAACGAGCTGTCTTTTCGCTGTTGACCAGCAGGTGGTATGTGGACGTATCGCTTAGCGGTACTTCACCGAGCACCAGAGCGCCCGGATGCCGTCCTTCCAGCCGATATGCTTGCCCTCCTCTCTCGTGCGGGCCGTGTAGCTCACCGGCACATGCTTCCAACGCAGGCCTTTGATGCGGCTCAACCGCGCAGTTACTTCCGGCTCGAAACCGAAGCGCTCCTCCTTCAGCCCAAGCCCTTTGGCGATGTGCGTTGGCATCAGCTTGTAGCACACCTCCATGTCGCGCACCGGATTGCCAGTGGACATGTTGCTGAACCAGGTGAGGAACTTGTTCGCGTAGTAGCTCTTCTTGCTGAAGCCGGGATACGGCAGTCCATTCGCAAAGCGATCGCCGAATACGATGTCCGCTTCACCGCGTAGCACGGGTTCCAGCAGGTGCACGATCTCGTTCGGGTCCAGTTCCACATCAGCGTCCTGGATGATCAGCATGTCACCCGTGGCCTCCTGCATGCCGCGGTGTATGGCCGCGCCCTTGCCCCTGTTCACAGGCTGTTCCACCAGCACCACCCCCGCGTGTGGCAGACCTTGCTGGAAGCGCGTTACCTCTGCTGAGGTACCGTCCTTGCTGCGATCGTTCACCACGATGATCTCCTTCGTGATGCCGTTCGGTAGCGGTAAGGCATGCACCACACCCAGTACTTCGTGGATGGTACGCTCCTCGTTATACGCGGGAATGATGATGCTGAGCGATCGGACCTGCATGCGTGGCGAAGATGTGGTATTCCCGGCGAATGGCCTGAAGATGTGACCCTGTCCGGAGGTTGCCGCTTAAACGTTGAAGAGGAAGTGCATCACATCACCGTCCTTCACCACATAGTCTTTCCCTTCCACCCGCAACTTGCCCGCAGCGCGGCAAGCCGCTTCACTGCCCAGGGCGGTGAAGTCGTTGTAGGCCATCACCTCGGCGCGGATGTAGCCTTTTTCAAAATCGCTGTGGATCACGCCGGCCGCTTTCGGACCGGTGTCGCCCTGATGGATCGTCCAAGCCCGCACCTCCTGCACCCCTGCGGTGAAGTAGGTCTGCAGCTTGAGCAGGTGGTAGGCGGCGTGGATGAGCTTGTTCACGCCGGGTTCGTCGAGCCCGATGTCCTTCAGGAACATCTCGCGCTCCTCGGGTGTGTCCAGCGAAGCGATCTCAGCCTCGATAGCGGCGGTGACGAAGATGACCTCCGCATTCTCATGGGACACGGCTGCCCTCACCTTGTCCACGTACGCATTGCCTTTGATGGCGCTCTTCTCGTCCACGTTGCACACGTACATCACCGGTTTGGTGGTGAGCAGTTGGAACTCCGCGAGCAGCGCGGGATCATCGTTCTCGGTGACGGCTGCACGCGCGCTATGGCCTTGGAGGAGGTGTACCCGGATGCGGGATAGTAGGTCGAATCGACGCTTCGCTTCTTTCTCGCCGATCAGCGCCTGTTTTTCCACTTTCTTCAGCCGCGCGTCCACCGTTTCAAGGTCCTTCAACTGTAGTTCGATGTCGATGACCTCTTTGTCGCGCACCGGGTCAACACTGCCATCCACGTGCACCACATTGGGGTCGTCGAAGCAACGCAACACATGCAGGATGGCATCGCACTCCCGGATGTTACCGAGGAACTGGTTGCCCAAGCCTTCACCTTTGCTGGCGCCCTTCACGAGGCCTGCGATGTCCACGATCTCCACCGTGGTGGGTAGGATGCGATGCGGCTTCACCAGATCGGCCAACTTATTCAAGCGGGCATCGGGCACAGTGATTGTGCCGAGGTTGGGTTCTATGGTGCAGAACGGGAAGTTGGCCGCCTGCGCCTTGGCGTTGCTGAGGCAGTTGAACAAGGTGCTCTTGCCCACGTTGGGCAGACCGACGATACCACACTTCACTCCCATGGTTTCCGTTGAAAAGGGCTGCGAATGTAGGCCTCGGGTCGTAAGCGACGGATCTTGGCGGCGTACGGCCGTGAAATGGATGGATCACCCGGAAATGACAGAGGCGCTGCTTGCGCAGCGCCTCGATCCATACTTCGTGAACCCGTAGGGAGTCGAACCCCAAACCTCCTGATCCGTAGTCAGGTGCTCTATCCAATTGAGCTACGGGTCCGTGAAAGTGGCCGCGAAGATAGATCGCGCAGTTGAATTAGCACATTACGGCCTCTATTGAGGCTTGTAGTACTTCATGGCCTCGGGCATATACACCTCGAGATCATGCACCCTGCGTTCGTCGCTGGGGTGGGTGCTCATGAACTCCGGCGGTTTCGCGCCGCTGCTCTGGGCCGCCATGCGCTTCCAGAAATCGGGGGCGCTGCGAGGATCATAACCGGCCATGGCCATGAAGACAAGGCCCATTTTATCGGCCTCGCTCTCGTGATTGCGGCTATAGGCCAACATGCCCAGCTGGCTGCCGATGCCGAAGGATTGCAGCAGCATATCCTTGGCCAAGCTGGGTTTCTGTGAGGCCATCACTTGCAAGGTCATGCCCGCCCCCTGCACAGCAATGCCTTGGCTCATCCGCTCGTTGCCGTGTCGTGCGATAGCGTGCGCGATCTCGTGCCCCATTACCAGCGCCAGGCTCGTTTCGTTTTGAGTGACAGGCAGAATGCCCGTATATACCACCACTTTTCCCCCGGGCATACACCACGCATTTACGGTGGGCTCATCCACTACATTGAATTCCCACTTGAATCCTTCCACCCTGTTGGCGGCACCGTTGTCCGTGAGGTATTTCGTGGCCGCATCGGACAACCGTTTACCGATACGTCGGACCATCTGCACGTTCGGGTCCGATGACGGCATAGGTGCCGTCTCCTTGAGGAAATCCTGGTACGCACCGAGGCTCATCGCCATCATCTGACTCTCTGGCAGCAGGTTCAATTGCCGGCGACCGGTGATCGGGACTTGGGAACAGGATAGGATGAGCATTGCGCTCATCAGTATGGCGAAGGTGCGTTTCATGATCACTCTATATCGGCTGAAAGACCGCGCTCCAGCAATGCGGTGCACTTGGGTTCCAATTGGTCGAAGGTGCCGCGCTTCACGCTGCACTTGCCATTTTGATGCACGATCCAGGCACACTGTTCGGCCTGCATAGGCTCGTGCCCGCAAATGTCCATCAAGCTGATGATCACGTGCTCGAACGTGTTCACGTCATCATTGTGAAGGATGATCTCTTTAACAAGACCTTCCTCCAGGAGCACTTCCTGAAGCAAGGCTTCTTCCGGGCGCAGGTGCATCTTCATGGTCACGGGTGTGTGACCGCAAAAATAGGGCCGTGACCGGCAGCGCTCAACGCGTCATGATGGCCGGGTCCACGAACACCGCTGCTCCGAACTTGGTAATGAGTGCTCGGGCATCTCGCATGGGGATGCGCTTGCCATTGAGGTAGGCCGTGATGAAAGCATCCTTCACACCCAGACCAACGCTCTGGTCCTTGCGGGCGCGGGCCTTCTCCATGTCCACATATACCCCGGTGGTGTAGCGGATCTTCTGCAGTTCGGTGCGCTCGCTGTTGAGCGGGGTGATGTTGAAGAGCTTGTCGAGCGCTGTGGGCTTGCTGTACACACCCACCTGCACCGTGAAGAACAGGCCCTTGACGGTCTCCACCTGGCGGGCGGGAGCAGCCTTAGGGTCGTTATAGTACGATGAGGCATCGGCGGGTGGCGCGAATTCGGCCAGCAGCTGTTCGGGGGTTGCCGGATATTTGGCTAGCACCTCAGCCTCCGTAGCCCGCTCGCTTTCCGGTGTAGCAGTGGCGATCGACGTTACGACAGGTCGTATTTCGGCGGCGGGGCGAGCGGGCATAGCGGCGATCGCCTCCGGCAGAGCGGCAGTTCCGGCTGGGCGCGAGGCACGCATGGCTTGCGCCAGCGTAACGCGTCGGCCATCCTGGTAGGCCACCACGAAAGCATCGCGGTAACCCTGCTCGCGCACCTTGGCAGTGGCCTGCACCGCGCCTTGAGGTGAGGTGAACATACCGGCCGTGTAGCGCGTGATGCCATTGCCTACATGTTCCCCGGTGACGGGTGCCAGATCACCGAAGGACCCCTCGGCGATGTCATGACGGAATGCACCGATCTGCACCTTATACACGATGCCCGCCGGCATGGGTGCATCCACTGGGATGGGACCATCAGGCGTGGCGTTCGTCGCATCGATCGTGAAGAGGTCGAATGTGAGCGGCGCCAGTAGCCGTGGTGCTGATCCATTGCCAGCATCTCCTGCTGGTGTTCCCGGGTTCGGCATGGCGGCGGCGTTGGCGGGTGAGGTCGCATTGTCAACCGCGTTCTGCCGAGGTGCAGTGTTGGGCGTTACAGATGCGGACACAGGGCGGGCAGGTTTGACCAAGTTCGAGGCGTCGATCGCATTGGCACGCGCCATGGCCAGGCCAGGTTCGGTGCGACGAGTGCGCTGCTCCAAGGCCATTATGTCGGTGCCGCGTTGTGGATCAAGTCCCTGTAGGATGGTACCAGCCTGCGATTCGTTCATGGTGGCCGCCATGTTCAATCTGTCCTCGGCACGGCGCAGGGAATCCGCGCGTTGGGCCAGACGGACCGCTTGATCGGACAATCGCGATGCGGTGGCCATTTGCTCTGGCGTAAGCGGAGCTCCACCAGGGTTGGGGTTGGCCAGGATGTCGCCGCTTTGCGCCAGCAACGTGTCGGATAACGCCTTCGTGCTAATGGCCTGTTCATGCGCCAACACAGCTTCTTCACGCTGTTCGAGCGCCTTTGAACGTGCTTCGAAGTAGCGGCTCATGTCCTCCGCATTGATCACCAAGGCTTCCTCCTGATCCTTCAGGTAGTAGAATTGTTTCAGGCGTCGATTGAACTCCGCTGCCTCGGCGGCCTTGTCGTTGTTCGCCTGCAGCTCATACGCGCCAGTGGCAGCTTTCATCGAAGCCATGTGCAGCGAATCCGAGAGTAGACGTTGACGGCCGGCCTCACGCTGCATCACATCGCGCTTTGCGCGCGGTGCCGAGGCAGCGCTGTCCTCCAATACGCTGGCCCGATCGGCCGCTGCGATGGAGCGTGATTCCAGATCACGCGCACGCTGGGCCGCGATCGCGGGATCCATGGTCTGCTGTGGCACCTGGCCGCCCATGGACGCATCGGGCTGCGAAAATGAACCAGCTTGGGCCACTGACGGATCGTTGTTGGACCCGTGAGCGACATTCGCCGGCATGCCATTGGAAGCAGCCGTAGTTGCGGTCCTAACGGTCGGCTGTACGATGCCTGCGGGGTTCGTACCCGGAGCTTGGTTGCTGGTATTGGGGCGTGCAGCGCTCGGCATCGTATGGGCTGCTGCGTCCTGCCGGGAGTTGGTGGCTGGTGGCACGCCTTGCGGGGTTGCATTGTTCACCCCATCTGCATTGTTCGCTGGGGCTGCAAGGTTCTCTGTGCCTGCAGTATTCACGCCGGCTGCAGCTGGCCGTGTCTGGTCACCCATCGCCGTCATTGGATCCACGGTCAACGGAGCATCGACCATTGGGGAAATACCAAGCGCTGGTTGCCCGGTATTCGCCGCAGGCACATTGGCATTCGGCTGGTTACCATTGCCCAGGGCCGGTGCCACGTTGGACCCAGATGCCGCTTGTTGTACCAACAACGGAGCGGGCACACCGAACAAGCGTTGTTCGATCACCTCATAGCTCAGCTGCTCATTCTTCTTGAAGTCCTCGCCTACCACATAGTTGCGCGCGGTGATCGCCCTGTCCATGTTCTTCAAAGCCAACAACTCCTCGGCGTATGCCGCGCGAAGCAGGCTATCACGGGCCTCGATCTTTTCACTGCGGTCCGCCTGCTTCCTGAGCTTTACCGCCCCGACCATGCCTTGCTTGGCCTCCTGTTCGTAGCTGCTGGCCATCAAGAGCAAGGGCTCGTTCGCTGCCAGTCCCATGCGGTTCATTCCAGACTGGAGAGCCTTTGCACTGTCCTGCGCGGTCTTGAATTCCTCACGCATGATGAAGGCCATGCGCTGACCCAGTTCAGTGCGCATGATCATGTGATCATCCGTAACGCGATCGGCCTTCTCGCGCAATGCGTCGTAGGCCTTGCCGTTCTCCATCGCGGACAATGCCTCTTCCATGGAGTCGATGCGATCCTCCAGGTCCACCATCCGGATCAGGTCACGGTCGCGATCGCGGACCGCTTCGGACAGATCAGCATTGGTGGAATGGTTCTCCAGTACGCTGGAATAAATGTCCTCCGGATCCGTGGAAAGCTTTACGTACGCATCGTTGTGCGGAGTGAGACTTTGTTCTTCCCTCGGCTCGTCCGCGCGGCTCTGCTGACGGCTTGCATCAGCGATCACCGCATCCTCCATGGCCTTTGACTCCTGCGCCGCATAGGCCTGGTCCCCTTCTGCCAGCACACGATCCGCCTCTTGCACATGTTGCTCTTTCAATTGGCGCAACCGATCAACGCGTGCGAGGATCGTGGTGGCTTCGGCCGGTGTGCGTTCAAGCGCAGCCAGCTGTCGCGCGTTCTCAGCGTCAATGCTGTCCACCAGCATCAATTCCAGTCCATGCAGCGCAGCGCGGCGTTCCTGTGGATCGGTTACCTGATCGCGCATGCGCGTCCGGTCGGCGGCATAATCCGGGAACACGCCATCGACCAATGACCCCTCTGTCGCACTATTCGCGAAGACCATGGCTGGCCGCGTCAGTGTCACATTATCCTCCTTGGCCTCGGCGGTATTGTCGACCCGCGTGCCTTGTGCAGTGTCGTTGGCACCATTGTCGTTCGATCCCTGCTGGCGCGCGGTCATTGTGGCCTGTTGCGCAGCCACGACATTCAGTTCTCGCTTGAGATCGCCAATGCGTTGGTCCAAGCTGTCCTTACGTGGCTTGCTCTTCTCTGCCATGCGCAACTGCTGCACTTCGGAAAGCTCATTCGAAAGGACGAAAGCGCGTTCCTCCGGTGTGGTCGGAGGGGCCACTGCCACAAGCGGACCATCATCCTGCACCGCCCCATCCTCCACGCGGCGTGGCGTGGGTGCCACTTCTCCATTGTCTTCCGGAGTGAAGGGTACAATGCCGCGTGCAGAGGCCATGTCGGTATCCGTTCGGGAAGGGCTTACGGCCATCGTGTGCGCAGTTGTGCCACCGGGCTTACTTGATCCCACTGGGGTCGAGTTGAGCTGTTGCTGCGCCAGGGCATCGCGGCGGGCTTGGGCCTCAGCCTCCGGCGTGAGTGCAGGTTGCTGCACCTGCCCGCCTTGCATGAGGCGCTGTGCGGCAAGTTCAGCCGGGCTGAGCGTGACGGTGTTGCCCTGTGCGTGATCGGGCGTGCCGGAGTTGTCGCGGGGGGCGATGGCGGTGGCCACTAGGGGCGCGCCGGTGTTGGCATCCGCCGGAGCTGTCCAATCGAACTGTGTGCGTTCCGCGGCGAGCGCCTCCTCGGCGATGGCCGCTTCATAGCGCTCATCCACGGCCAGGGCGGACAGTCGGATGCCATTGCCGCTGATGCGATCGGAAAGCTGTCGTACCTGTTCCGGAGTAAGCTCAGTGACCGTGGCAGGGGGTGGTGCTGTGTCCAGGTGCTTCGCCAGGTCGGCCTGCCCGCGTGCTGTGGCTGTGATGTTCTCTGCAGCACGAGCGCGAGCGAACGCTGCCTGGTTCTCTTCGTGCAATTCCGCCAATTGACGTTCCAGTTCCACCCGCTCTCCGGCAATAGTGGCCTTCTTACCGCCCTTCGCCTCCTGTTCCTCGCGTTTCTTTCGGGCCACACGATCGGCCAGTTCATTCTCGTCGGCCCGACCTGCGTTGGCACGCTGGAGCATTTGAGCCGCCTCTCGTTCACGTTCGGTTGCTGCTCGGCGCATCTTCTCCGTGGCGGTGATGGAGCCATCCGGTGCGTTCTTCTCATTCATACGGAGGCGTAGCTGCTTCAGTTTCGCCACGGCCAACGCTCGGTCCGTTCCGCCCAAGGTTACTTGCAGGTCCTGATCAAGCTTGCTAGCGTTCTGAGCCTTGATGGAGATGCCCGCGCGTTCCGAATCGTAAGTATTGCCGGCCTGTAGTGCCGCATTCGCACGGCGGTCCGCCGCCCGGGCCTGCTGATGCTGTCGGGCCGCTTCGGTCATCAAACGGTTGCGCTCCGTCTCATCCGTGGAGCGCTGTGCTTGTGCGATCAATTCCTCTGCCTGCCTGGTATGGGCCTCGGCCTGTGTTGCGTTCTCCAAGGCCATGCTGTAGGCGACTGTAGCACGCTCCTCCAATTGCTTCTGTCGGGCTGCTAATTCCTGCGCATCGGTGTGCGCCATTCCCAAGGCCTGTTCCTTGGTGACATTTCCTGCAAAACCGGCCTGGGTGATCACATCGCCACCATTGGTCGGTACCGGTTGTTGCTCGCTCATCGCCGGTGGCGGCGTGGATACATCGAGGCGGGCGCGGCGCTTGATCTCGTCCATCGCCAAGGCGATCATGTCCTCGTTCAGCGGCGCTTCAAAATAGTTCTTGATCAACAGCTTCTCCCCCCCTTGGTCCACCAGGCTCATCTCCTGGCGGTAGGCCTTGGGCGAATCGTTGCGCGGAACGTCCACAGTACCTACGTGTGTGCGGCCACCATCACCGGCCTCCACCAAGAAACGGTATCGACCGCTCTTCGGTAGGGCGAGGACATAGTTGCCATTGATATCGGTGCGCACATCGGCCACATCGGCTTGCGTGAGCGCATCCTGTACGACGATATGTGCCTTGCGGTCGTCCAGCTTCAACAAGGAAACGAACGTCCCTTTCAGCACCGTGATGTTGATGAGCGACTGCGAGGTGGCCACACGATAGACATGCAACGCTCCTTGCTTGCTGTCCCTGCCGCTGGCGAAACAGGCTTCGTTCCCCGAAGGATCGGTTAGATAGAGCAATTCGTCAGAAGGCGTATTCACCGCAAAGTCCAGGTTGATCGGCGCGCCGAATACGTCAAGACCTTTGTCATACGTGCTCTTGAACACATCGTAGCCGCCCATGCTGTTGTGTCCCTTGCTACAGAAGTAGAAGGTGCGACCATCCGGCGCGAGGAACGGGAAATCCTCGTCCTGGTCCGTATTGATGTAACCGGCCAGTTTCACCGGTGTTGCGAATTCTCCGTTGGTGAGCAGTTCCGTGCGGTAGATGTCCCGCCCGGTGTCGCCGAACTTGCCATAACTAGCGAACCAGATAGCCCCTCCCTTGTCCGGCAGATAGATCAGCGATCGGTCACCTCGCTTCTTGTCAAGCGAGCTTTTGAGCTCCTCGGGTGTTACAACGATACGGCCGCCAATGCTGCTGAGGTCGTAGAAACGGAAGAACTCGTTGCCGTCCACTTCCACTTTGTTGTGCACCTCGATCTCCTTGAGATTGCTCAAAAGGTTCATGCCATTGCGACATTGCAGCTCAAGCGCGTCGACCGGATGGTCGGACAACAATTTCTTCTCCGCCGTGCCCTTAAAATGCGCATAGGCTTGAAGCGCCTCCTGGAAGCGGTAACTCTCGTGGTAAGCCTTGCCGAGGAAGTACCAGGCAAGTGCCGGCGGCGTTGGCCCCTGAGTGGATCTCTTCAGGTACATGATCGCATCATCCTTATCCACCCCGGCGTACAGTACGCAGGTGCCGTAGCGGAAATTCAGATCGAAATCCTCCCGGTTGTTCCCCAGCAGGGTCTGGTAGGATTCGTAGGCGTTGGCGTATTCACCCTTGGCGAACATGGCGTCGGCCGAAGAGCGTAGTTCCGCATCGCCACCCTGGGCCAGAAGGGCCATAGGAGCGCAGAACAGTAAGGTCATTCCAAATGTGTGGGTCATCCGAGAGTGGGGGCTTAAACCCATTTGGCTGGGATTTGGTTTCATCCGTGACTTCCGTTGGCGAAGCTCATGCGACCCTCCTTTCCCTTCAGCAATCTACCGATGTTGGCCCGGTGGGTCCAGAACACCATGAGACAGATGACCAAGGAAAAGCCGCGGAGCACATCATGCCGGTCATGTACCACAGCGAATACCGTGATCGGAAAGGCCAATGCCGCACAGAGCGATCCTAAGGACACGTAGCGCGTAGGTATGTAGACCAAGAGGAAGACGCCCGCGCAGATCAGCGCTACGCCACGATGCAGGGCCAGGATGCCACCAAAGGACGTGGCCACTCCCTTTCCACCGCGGAAGCCTGCGAACACCGGGTAGAGATGTCCCACCACGGCAGCTAATGCCAAGGCCACACGTAACCAAGTGAAATCCGCTGAATCGGTCTCGAGGCCGCTCCACCAAGCGAGCATGCGCACAGGCGCAAAGCCCTTTAACATGTCGATGAGCAGCACGGGCACACCGGCCTTTACCCCCAGCACGCGGAAGGTGTTAGTGGCCCCTGCGTTGCGGCTTCCGTGTTCGCGGACATCCACTCCGTAAAACGCACGGCCCCACCACACACTGGTGGGAATGCTCCCGCAGAGGTAACTGAGCACCATCGCGATCCCGGCATACACCCAGTGTGCGTCCATGGTTCAAAGGCCGAAGCGATCGCGGAATTCGTCCGCTTTGCGTTTGTTCGTGAGCATGAAGCGGAATTCCGCCTCATCCTTGTGACTGTCCTGCTTCATTTTGTCTTCCTTCAATTCCGCGAGCATGGTATTGAATGCGGGATCGCTGCTGTACGTAAGCATTTGGCCACGGGCGTATTGGAAGAACCAATAGGTCCGATCATCCAGCATCAGGATCATCGTGAACGAGTCGCCACTGCGCTTGCGTTGGAATTCGATCTTGCCTTTGACCGCGCGGAACAACGGTTTTTTCAGGATGGTGGCGATGCCGAGGGGGCCGCTGCTCTGCCAGGCCTGCTCGGTCGCGTTCCAACGCAGCTTCACATCGGCCAGCACCACCGACTTCACCAGTTCATCCGGCAGCTTTCTGATCTCGCCCTTGATGCTGAGCTCGCTGATCAGCTTATCGCTCTTCTCCTTGCCAAGGACTTCGCGCATGCTCCGCTCATAAGGGGTTTTGGTGATGTCCACCGCCTTCTGCTCAGGATAGGCCAGAATATCCTGTGCCATCTTCTCCAGCGCGTTCTCATGGAAGAAGAAGTTGATGTACATCGAGAGGTCGGCCTTGGACTGGGCGCTATCCCCGCGGTATTCCATGTTGCCGTAGCTCGCTACTTCCACTCGGCCGAGTTCCGTGCCCGTACTGATCTTGCCATTGGCAACCAACGCACAGCTCTCGATGCTCAAGCTGACAAGGTTGCCTGCGAGATCGGACTGACGGATCTTGTCCTTGCTACCGATCATGTACTGCTTCTTGGCCTTGTCATAGAAAAGGAGACCTTTCGCGTTGATCACCACCCTATCGACCTTGGCCTCTTTACGACTCAGGAAGGTGCCATACGGCTTGTACGGATCATCGCTTGTTAGGAAAATGCCCGCCCCAACATCGGCGCCGCTCTCATCACTGATGGTATCCCCCACAGGAATGAATACCTCGGTGGGATCGATCTTGCCTGTGAAGTGCATCCAATTCCGCTCGATGCCATGGCAGTCGTGTAAGATTCGTGTGCTACCCGTGAAGGTCAGTTCCTTGCTACTGGCTTGCAGCAGCACATCACCGTAATAGTCGAAGGCCGGGCTCAGTTGAAAGCGTTCATCCTCGCCGATGCGCCCTCGGGCATAGGTCTGGAAGGCGGTGTCCACATTGATGTTGGCGAAGTGGAACTTGAAGGACTTCTTCGTTTCGTCCACGTAGTCATAATCTCCGCTCGCATTGTAGTTGCGTTTGGCCTTGATGTTCACTGTGGCATTGTAGATGGTGTGGTGCTTGGTGACAGCGTTGGCCGTGATCACCGCGTTGGTGATGGGGTCCATTTCCGCATTGCGACGTATCCGCACTCGATTGCTGTCCGGAGTGATCAAGGCATCTGCCACGCCGATGTACTGTACATCGTTCGCGGTTATCAAGTGCTGCTTGAGATCATAGCGGGCCTTCGGCGCCATGAAGCTGAGCGAGTCCTGATCGGGACGTGTGCTGATGAAGTTGGTGCCCGACAGTTGCAGGTCCTCGTTCACCGCGGCCACCTTGCGGTCGCTCTCCAGTTCCAGATCGCCTTGATCCATGTACCATTTGAACCGGTCCATGTAGCACATGTACTGGTTCACCGGGAATTCCACTTTCGTCTCGGTACCGTTGCTCACGAAGTCGCCCACGCGCTCATCAAGCTTTACGGTGGCATTCACATTATCAGTGCGGAAGGCGATGCTGGCCGTGTCACCTTCCGTGAGGCGGAAGTCGCTGGTATCGGCATGCAATCGCATGGTCTCAAAGGAGAACAACCTGCTCTTTAGCGTGGCGTTGGTGAAGTCCACAAGGCCCGCACCCGTCATGCCTGTTGGCGTTAACTCCGTTCTGCCATGAAGGTACGCCATGCCGCCGTACATCACCATGGGTTTTTCGATCTGCTTGGCAAGCAGCACATCCTTCGCCGGTTCCAAGCGAATGAACACGTTGGATGCGCGCACCTTGGGCACTTTCATGCCGGCTGTTGCCGACTCTTTGTTGGACAGTGTGTCCGCGATACCGTACGTAGTGTCCGGGCAGAAGTACAGGTCCTTGCTAGTGGCCAAGGTCGTGAGGTAGCTCAGGTCGCCATCGCCGTGCAGGCCTTTGTCGTTCAACCTGATCGTATTGCTGAAGGTGGCCTTTCGTCCATAGAGCGGAAGCCCGCCATCGCCCGTTGGCCGCTCGAATCCCAGGGCATAATCTTGCTGCAGTTTCAACGGCTCGCGGATGTCCGGGAAGATGCCACCGCTCATCAGCGTGCCGCTGAACGTAAGTCCGGAATTCTGGAAATCGTCCAGACTGTCCAGCAAAAAGGGATCGCTCTTGTAATAGAATTTATCGCGCTTGTACGCACCCTTTTGAATGTGACCGCGGTCGTAAAAGACGTAGCTCTCCTGTGTGCTGTTGAACTTTGGGTAGGCTGGATAGCGCCCCTCCATGTTGCCATTGCGTATCACCTGTTGAATGCCGCTCTTGTTGTTGGGCTCGTCGATCTCCAGTGTGCCGGTCACCTTCTCCAGCACGTTCTTCACGCGCACCAGTCCAAACTCGCCCTTCTCGTTCGGCTCGAAGCTGTCCGCATAGAAACTCACACTGTCCACGTTCAGCAGATCGATGGTAAAGGCCTTGTAGTGGAAGTAATATTCCTTTCCGTAATAGTTGAGCTTGCCAGCTGCGATGTTCCCCCCGAAAGTGAAGTCGCGATCTTTTTTCACAGTGACCTCCCGACCGCTCGGATAGATCTTCACGTCCTGGGAATCGCTCATGACGATCTTGGCCACACCTTTCAGGACCAGGTCGCTGTTCAATAGGTTGATCGTGCCGTTCACGCCATCATCAGCATTGCTGGTGAACTGCAACACATCGTAGTCGATCTTCTTCGCGCTGGAGAGCACGGCCTCGCCGAGCCTAGGTAACACATGCACTTGTTCGAACTCCGGATCGTAATCGATGTAGCGCCGGATCGCCATGTCGAACAACAAGGGGATCACCTGAGGTTTCTGCAGTTTGGTGAACACCGCGAATTCTGTGGCCGTGAAATCGTTGCCGGCCTTCTTGCTGAACTCCCTGAGCCGTGACAGTGGGTGGATGGCATCCACCCCCATCAGTGCCTCATATCGTGCCCGCTTGAAGTAGTTGTAGCTCTCGAAGCTGGTGCGCGTCTGTGCGCTACCCTGAAGGTTACCTAGCTCCAGCAGCGGATCGCCCTGCTTCCATCGCAGTTCTTCGAAATACATATCCAACTGGTGGAAGCTGTCCCAGAACGGTGCCTTACCCAAGCCCTCATCGCTCTTGATGATGATGAGCTGTTTCTTGTCCTTGAGGAAGCGTACGCTTACGCTGGGATGAGAAATGGAATCATTCTCCATGCGTAAGGTGAGGGCGACTTGTTCACTGGTGATCTTGTCCGGTGTGATCGTGTAAAGCAGTCCGGAGGTGACGATGAAAGGGCGCTTGTCGCGATAGAAGGTGAGGAACGCAGGCTCTTCCTTCGTGCCGTACCCCTGAAGCTTGGCCCCTTGCAAGGTGAAGCCGCCCTCGAAGTCGACACCGTCGATGATGTCACGGATCCGTACACGGCGGTCGTAGCTCTCGAAGCGCGGATAGCTCGCCTTTTCCGCCGTCACATTCGCCAATAACTTATCGATGACGCGGCCTTTGAGCGTGCGCTCGAAGTAAGGGTCGTTGAATTGCACACTGTCGACCTCGATCTCGGAGCTTTTCGCGCGCACTTCATATGCACTGTTCCATTCGGCAAACGTGGCCGCCGGTTTAAGGCCGGCACGCTCCCACGTGAGGAGGCCGCTCTTTCCGCGGAAAATACCTTGGGTCGGGTAGTACACCCCGGCCGTATGGTGGATCACAATGCTATCACCCTTGGCCAGGCAGTGAAGGTCGGCAAGCGGAAATATGACCTTGGGGATGCTGTCAAAGGCAAAGCTGAACTGGCTGCTGGTGCTGCGCCATTGCACACTGGCGCTTTTATAGAATGAATTGTCCTTGAACAGGTCGGAGCTCAAGCCGATAAGGTCCGCGAGGTTCTGCTTGCGAGTGCTGCGCGCGGCATTCTCCAAGCAGTTCATCCAGACATCGAATTCCACCGCACTGCGGCGACTAACGGCAAAGGCCGCGATCGAGGAAAGATAGTCGCGGAATGCAGGAAAGGCCTCGAACCGCTTCTTCAGCATGGTATTCGAAAGCTCCACGATGCGCGTTTCCTGCGCCGCGTTGAAGAAAGTGCCATTCCATGCGGGTGCAAACACGTCCTCCATGAAGGGCTTGCCCTCCTTCTTGTCGGCATCCACCATGAAGGTTGTGACCTCTTCTAGGAAGGTGGCGTGATCGGACGAGAACGGTTTCGCTTGGCCATTCACCAGTCCGCACGACATTGACACCCGTATCGCGATGAATGCACGGAACATCCATGACCGGAACTTCATCTTAGATCTGTTCACGTTCTCCTGCATCCGACAAGCGCCCATTCTCCTTGGGCCAGGGTTTCTGCGGGAACCATTCCCGCCGCGATGACAGCATCCCGCATGATGTCAACATCTGACTGCACGAAGCCACTGAGCAGCAACACACCGCCGGCAAGCAAGGCATCGCGCATGGCGGACATATCGCGCAGAAGCGTATTGCGTTCGATGTTCGCCAAAATAACGTCGCACGAAGCAGGCTTCAGCAACGCCACATCGCCTTTATCCACAACCAAGCGACCGCATTTGTTGAAAGCCACGTTCTCGCGGGCATTGAGCACGGCCTGTTCATCGATGTCGATAGCGTGCACTGAAGCCGCTCCCATCCGCTCGGCCAAAATGGCCAGCACGGCCGTGCCACAGCCCAGGTCGCCGACGTGTTTTCCGGTGAAGTGCAGACGCAACATCGCCTCCACCATCATACGTGTGGTGGCGTGGTGCCCGGTGCCGAAGGCCATGCGCGGAGTGATCACCAGGTCGTGCTCAAAGCCCGGGACCGCGGGATGGAAATCCGCGCGAATGCGCACCTGATGCCCGACCTCCACGGGTTGGAAGCTGCTTTCCCACAGTGCATTCCAATTTTGCGACTCCATTTCCCGTGCGGTGTGCGTGATGTTTACATGTGGATCGCGGAGCACCTGCAGACCCCTGATGTCCTGTGGCCGGAATTGGGCACTCGGTAGATAGGCCTTTACACCATGCACCGTTTCCTCGAAGCTATCGAAGCCGATGTCGCCCAGTTCGGCGATCAGAATATCCCGCCAAGGATCCAGTGGCTTTACCAGGAAGATGACCTCGGTATAGTTCACGTCGCAGGGTGTGGATGGATGTTCCTAGGTTGCCGGGTCAGTTCAGATCTCGGGTACTGTCCATACCGGCGAGGCGGATGAGCTCGATGAACTGCTCCTGTACAAGCGCCGCGCCACCGATCAGGCCACCGTTAACATCAGGCTGCGCGAACAGCGACGCTGCGTTGTCCGGCTTGCAACTTCCGCCGTACAGGATCGGTACACGGGCGGCCACCTCGCTGCCATGGCTGGCCAGCAAAGCGCGAATGTGCGCGTGCATATCCTGGGCCTGCTGGGGCGTTGCCGTAAGTCCTGTTCCTATCGCCCAAACAGGTTCGTAGGCAACGATGAGCCGTTCCAGTTGAGCGTTGGAGAGCTCTGCCAAGGCCATCGTCATCTGTGCCGTCACTGTTGCCAGGTGGATCAAGCCCTGGCGTTCCTCCTTCCTTTCGCCGCAGCAGTAGATCGGGGTGATGTCGTTCGCGAGCAGCCGGCGGAGCTTCTCCCCTACCAGCTCATCCGTCTCCCCGAAATACTGGCGCCGTTCGCTGTGCCCAACGATGCAGTGGGTCACCCCGATGCTGTGCAGCATAGAGGCACTTACCTCTCCGGTGTAGGCCCCATGGTCCTGGTGATGACAGTTCTGCGCTGCGACGGCAATGCGTGTGTCCCGCGTACGCTCAACGGCCATGGCGAGGAAGGGGAATGGAGGCGCAATGATCACCTGCACATCGTCACTGCCAGTTCCAGCGCCCACGAGCGCATCAATGAGGGACAAGGCTTCCTCCTTGTCCTTGTGCATCTTCCAATTGCCTGCAATGATCCTGCGCATAATGTTCCCCACAGAGCTATCGTTCCCTGTGATGTTGACAAAGATGTACGCGGTGAAAATTGCCCAGCCGTCCCCAGGCGAACAGATGTCAACAACAAGGGTGGATCAAAACAGCAGCGAGAAGCCGAAATAGGGCAATACAGGCCCCACCCCCTCTGACAGGTCCTTGTTGTAGACCAAAGCGGCATCGGCCCCCAGCTTGCGGTGGATGAAGCGAACGCCTAGGGTATACACCGGGAAGGCATCCACGCCGAAGTTCAGGACCCAATTCTCCGTGATGATCGCGAGCGGTTCTGTAAAGCGCCACTGCGCACTGAATCCGAATAGCGGCTTACGGGTGAGGCCGATGCCTGTAACGCCATATCCGAAGTTCAGGGTGGCATGCGCCTCCATTGTGCCGATCGTACACTGACCGATGACAGCGCCCATCTTGCGACCGGTATCCAATGAATCCCGGAAAGGCGGGTCGTTGCTTAGCTGAGTGCCCACCGCGTAGATCCCTGCGTGGACGCCGGGTTGCAGGCGTTTGCCGATCTTCATGGCCAGGAAGTAGCCCGGCAGCTTCTTCTGGCCCGGACGCAGGCTGGCCAATACGCTCATTATCTGGAATCCTCCGCCGATGCTCACCTCGTTCAACGGCGCGAACCAGGCGGAGTGCATCAGCACATAGCTGTTCTGGTAGTACCCCTGGCCCTGCTGAAGTGGGATGGCGCTCGGTGCGAAGAAAGTGTGGCTGGCGTGCGGGTTGTTCTTCCAGGTGCTGAACACCCGTTTGTAGGATGGTGGTTCTGGTGAAGGTTGGATCAAACGCAGCGCCCCGGCGCACCGGCCGTCGGAAGGCAGCAGGCGGAATGTCGACGGATTTCCCGGACCGGCCCAGGACAGGTTGACCAAGCCTAACGTGATCAGGAAAAAGGCGGTGCGCATATGTGGCTCGAACAAAAGGCCGAACCCAGGTCCAGCGATCCGAAGGTAGACGGAAGCGGGGCCGAATGGTTGGCTGCTTGGCGCAAGACCTCCTACTTCAACATCGTTTTCACGGCATCGAGTGTGGGCACGTCGTTACAGTGCCACTGGCCTAAGATGCGCCCTTCCTTTAGGAGCACTATGCCCGGATTGCTACGGGTCATGGTCTTCAACGTCACCTCATCGCAGGTGGTGAAATCGAATGCGAGCTGATGCTCGTGGCGTAACGATTCCACCTCATCGAAACCACTTGCCGTGGCACCGTACACATACCAGCCCTCTGTGTATGCGGCATCAGTGAGCGCCTTGATCGCAGGCAAACACGAAGTTGATGCCTTGTCGATGTTCTTGATTACGATGAGCAGTATAGGGCTGGGTTCCGCGAGAATGTCCCCGGTGACGTCCACCCCGTCCCGATCGGTCAGCCGGAAATCCTGCACAGGACTGGGAACGCCGCGCTCGATCTCCTCGATGCGACGATCCACATAGACCCACGTGCTGTCATCCCATGGGTATTTGCCCTTCGAGTCGAATTCCTTGCTCTCCCCGGTGATCTTGTTCTTGTACGTAACGAAGATGTTCTGCACGGGCGGTCTTCCCATCTTCTGCTGCTCACTGATGCTCTTCCCAACCGCGTACGCGCGGTAATCCTTCATTGGCAGATGCTGCCAGCAATACCAGATGAAGCCGAAGGTCAACATCGTGATCCACATGGCCGTGATCCATTCCCCCTTCACGCCCTTCATGAAGCGTTTAATGAGGAGGTAACCGGCCAGTCCGACCAACGTGAACCAGATGAAAAAGCTCCATCCGAATACCCAGGACCAGATCGCCACCACCAGCAACCCACCAGGCAGCAGTACCTTATCGTCCGCACCGGTGTTGAAGGTGATCCCCGGTCTCCGGAAGACGCTTACGAAAAAGATGGGCAGCACGAAAACCAACAGGATCAGGTCCTTTGTAAAGCTTTCCCAAGGTGTGAGGCTGCGGCCCAAGGAGCCTTTCATTGCATCCCCGAAGCAGCCACAATCCGTAACGCAGGTCACATCCTTCATCACCTTCACCCCTGCTTCGATGCTTTCATATTTCGCTTGGGGATCACAGGTGGCCGTGTAGGCGGTGAGCCACCCGAAGAACAGGGTGAGCACGAGGAGCGCCCATGTGGTCAGCTTCATACGACCCCCAACCAGCACAGCGAAGCCCAGCACAACCTCCGCAAGGCACGCCAGGATGGCCAAAGCCAAGGAGTAGGGTTCCAGAAATGTGAGGTTCAGCGCGCTTTCGGCGAAGTACTCTTCCAACTTATAGCTGAAGCCGAGCGGGTCATTGGCTTTGACCAACCCACTAACAATGAAGGTGGCACCTACAAGGATGCGGCAGATGTAGAGAACGTATTTCATGTCGTGCAATGCTCAGGAAAACAGGATGTCACCCTCGTCGCTGGTCAAGCGCAAAAGTAGGACCCCCCAAACTCGTCGGCCCTGGATCAACGATCACTTAACGAGCGGCAATGGAATGCTTGGAGCGCAACGCTCCATCAGGTCCCGTTGAGGCGCTCGCGTCGGCCGTGGCGGTCATCCTGCGTTCATACTCGCTCATGATGCTCTGAACTTCCGCACGTATCCGCGAATCGTACGCT
The DNA here is from genome assembly GCA_046596155.1 of Flavobacteriales bacterium. Taxonomy (GTDB): domain Bacteria; phylum Bacteroidota; class Bacteroidia; order Flavobacteriales_F; family PHOS-HE28; genus PHOS-HE28. The sequence goes on from JBKJNF010000122.1 coordinate 21,209, forward strand.
TCATCCCAGGTGACCAGCCCTGTTGCTGGTTGGAAGCGGGCCATGCCCATGGGCAGGTCGAAGTAGCTCAGGTCCATGTCGGATATACGTTCGAACAAGGTCATCTCCACAAAGAGGTCCTTGGTCTTGTTCTCGCCTTCCCAGGCAAGACCATGCGTGTCCAAACTGAAGCATTTAGTCTGGTGACCCGGTGCACTGAACCGGATCACGTAGCGCGCATTGTTCTCGAGTTTAACGGCGTACAGACCCAGAATTCCCGTTTCCTCTGCTTGTTGCTTCACACCGTCCTTGTAAACGCGAACCAAGGCATTGGTGATGACCGTGCCGGACAAGTACTCCGTTACCACACCATGAACCCTGAGTTCGAAGGCCTGTACATGGGAGAGGGTCATGATGGCGAAACCCAATGCCATCGATCTATTCAACGTTGCCATGCGTTGCAACGACCGTGGCTGTAGGCACGTGTCGTGTTGGGCGCTAAAGTATTCCCGCCGATCCTGGGATCCAAGGACGAACAGGATCAATTACAAGGATCGATGAACAGCTGATTGTTGATCACGGAGTTGCCGAACGAACGATGGTCTGCGCGCTGCAGCATGGCAACAGGTCCGTTCCGATCAACTTGCGACTACCTTCACAGCCCGTATTATGAAACCACCGAACGATCATGTACCGCATCGCCCTATCCACCCTGATCACGGGTCTCGGCCTCTCAACCTTCGCGCAGTACACGGCGACGGTAAGAACGTCCGTGGTGAAACTGGAGAACGCAAATTGGAAGAAGTGGAACGGCGGCGATCGTAGCATCAATTATCCCGGCAACTGGACGCAGGAGTTGGGCAGCCTTCAGGGGCTGAGCGCATTGTTCATGTCCCCTGCCGACAGTGGAACCGCGCAACGGGACCGCTTGGAGGTGCAGGTGCTGGACCCCAAAGGGCGTTCACTGGAGACCGTGGCCTCCGGGGGTGCGGCCGAATTGGGTGAGCGGCTTGGGGACGTGAAGGAACTCGGGCAAAGCACGGAAGGCGATCGGCTGGTGCGCGAATATTCGGCCAGTATGAACGGGAACCTCCTGCGCATCAAACGACTGTACCGGTTACAAGGCGAACACGTTCACGTGCTCACCTACATGGCCAGTCCCCAGCACTATGAAGAATCGCTTTACATGGCGGATGCCATGTTCGCCTCCTTCAACAGCAAGTAAAGGGCATTCCTAGATGGCCTCGTCCATCAAGATCATCGCGAACACCGCGTAGTTCACGATGTCCAGGAAATTGGCGTCGATGCCTTCACTCACCAGGGTGCTGCCTGCGTTGTCCTCTATCTGCTTGATGCGAAGCAACTTCATCAGGATCAGGTCCACGAGCGAGCTCACACGCATACTGCGCCACGCCTCTCCGTAGTCGTGGTTTTTGCGTTGCATAAGGTCGCGGGCCCTTTCTATCCGCACGCGCACCTGAGCTGCGGCTTCATCGGGCCCCAGGTCAGGTGTATCCACCACGCCCAGGTCCATTTGTACCAAGGCCATGGCCGCGTAGTTGATGATCCCCATGAGTTCCGGACGGAGGCCCTCCTCCACCCGGCTAAGCCCAACATTCTGGATGGTGCGGATCCGCTGGGCCTTGATCATGATCTGGTCCGTGAGCGATGGAACACGCAGGATGCGCCAGGCCGTGCCGTAGTCGTGCGCCTTCTTCGTGAACAGCGTCAGGCACTCCTGAACAATGACATCGTATTGACGTAAAGTGCGGTCCATGGGGTGCAACGACCGATATTGGCGGCCATGAGCGGCGACGAAAATAGGACCTGGCGGTCGGGCGGTCATCTATTGGCTCCGCGCTTTCCACATATAATGGGCATCCTCAATGCCACACCGGACTCCTTCCATGCAGCTAGCCGCGTGGATGTGGACGGCGCGCTCCGGCTGGCCGATCGCATGATGATGGAAGGGGCAACGATACTGGACATCGGTGGCGCCAGTTCGCGACCCGGTTCGATGGAGGTTGATGAAGCGGATGAACTCAGGCGCGTGTTACCCGTCATCGACGCGGTGCATCAGCGTTTTCCCGAAGCTTGGTTGAGCATCGATACGTACCGGGCCTCCGTGGCGCGAGATGCTGTAGCAGCTGGCGCCGTGATGGTGAACGACATCGGTGCAGGCCTGTTGGACGAGGCCATGTTGGATACTATTTCCACACTATGTGTCCCCTACATCGCCATGCACATGCAAGGCACGCCTTACACGATGCAACAAGCACCACAGTATACCGATGCGGCCGCCGAAGTAACACACTTTCTGAGCGAACGACTCAACGCGTGCCGCGCTGCAGGGATCGCCGATGTTATCGTGGATCCCGGATACGGATTCGGCAAGGCAACGGAGCACAACTACACGCTGCTAAGCGAACTCCCGCGGATCGTGGCACTTGGTGCGCCGGTGCTCGTGGGCCTTTCGCGGAAGCGTATGATCAATGAGGTCCTGGGCATACATTCAGGGGATGCGCTGAACGGCACTACCATCCTGAACACCATTGCCCTGATGAAAGGAGCCAGCATCCTGCGCGTGCATGATGTGAAGGAGGCTCGTGAGTGCGTGCGGCTCGTGAGCGCGATCCCGCCGGAGCGGAATGATGCGTGAGTTACGCCATCGTGAGCATGACGGACCTGCTGACATATGTCCCAACACGGTGATCCTCAGGGTCCTTTAGGCACTGGTGCGCGCCCAGTGCTGTCCGGGATGGCCATTGGTACGGCGACCTTGGGCGGAAGTCGGCCCTTATTGCGCTTGTAATAGCCCTTGTACGTCTTCTCATATTCGTCCATCGCCTTTGCCAATGATGGCCGTATGAATTCGGTGTACTGTACATCCCAGCTCATGTTCCGCACGCTCTGCTTGTAATTGGCCTCCCCCAAGGCCAGGTCGAACAGCGTAAAATCGAAATCCGGTATCCATTCGAACAGCGTCATCTGTACATCCATTTCGAAGAAGGGAACATCCGGATAGGGAGGGATCTCCTCGGTATCAATGTTAATATGCTTGGTGATGTACCCGTCGAGACTGTACCAGATGGCATACCGCCAGCCGCGGTCCAGGGTGAATTCATATGTGCCATCCGGTCTGCTCTTGAGATCGCTCTCCTCCTTGCCGGCCTTCAGTAAACGGACCTTTACCCCTCTGAGCGGGTCTCCTGTGAAATGTTCGGTGATTTTACCGCTCATCTTCACATAGAAGCGTTGCGCTTGCAATTTGCCGCTGCTGATCAAGGAGATCAGAAGGAAGAGGAGTATCGCCAACTTATTCATTGTGTGATCGCACTTTTGGAAAGCAGGTGAAGCATTTGGAAGCTCGCTCCGGGGATCCGCAACGGGCAAGGTCCAATACATTCATGAACCGCTTGGCATGTAACAGATCAAGGGCCGATCTGCTTGCTGTGTACCGGCAGGAACACCCGCGGTACAAGACCCCGATGGATGAATGTTCCACCGGGTGAAGTTATCAGATCGCATCTTCGCATGCCAGCCGACCATTATTTCGCCCCTATGAACCTGACCGCTTCCCTCCGTAAAGGCGAAAACTTCCACATTGTCCTCTGGCTGATAAAGGATATGTGTTGGGTAATGGACCAAAAGATACTGGGAACGATCATGATAACGCCCACCTTGCTGATGGCGATCTGGATCGCCTGGAAGAGCCGGGAGGATATTGGCGAACTCCTGCATAGCCTCGCCGTGGTCTTCTGGATCATGGCCAACGCCACCTGGATGGTCGGCGAGTTCTACTTTCAGGATGGCACCCGTAGAATTGCGCTGCCCTTCTTCATCGCAGGCCTGTTCTGTGTGGCCATCTATTACGTTGTGTTGTCGCCTCGAGAAGCATCACGTAAACGACGGGCTTTACGCGACCGAACAGAGTAAGCTGCATCCAGCCCGATCAATTGCACCCCATCACAGCTCATGCCCTCCAACCTGTCCAAGGCACAACGCCGTACCCACCGAACACTCCGGATCGCGTTCGCTTGGGTGATCGTTGGTGTCCTTATGGCGCTCTGGGAAAGCAACGCTCTGGAACGGACCGGGCTGCCACCCTATCGGATGCGCATGCTGGACCACTACTTCTGGCTCTCACTTTCTATCGGCCTGCTGGGCGGGGGCGTATACATGTTCCTGCTCCGGGACAGACTGCGGAACCTACCCTTCCTGCCGGCATTCGGCATCATGAGCATTGGCGTCCTGGCCGTATTGGTGGTGTGGCACATCTTCAGGAATACGGTCGGAAACGATGACATGACCCCTTCCTCCATGCTTTCAGGGGTGGTCACCTGGCAGTTCCTGGGGACCTTTCTGTGGGGCTCCCTCCTGATGGGCGCTACCATGTTGATGGTACGGCTGAACGACCAATTGGGCGCAGGAACCGCTGGATTCCTACTGGGAGGTTATTTCAAACCCCGGCAGGAGCTGCGGATCTTCATGTTCCTCGATATGCGTTCCTCTACGGCCATTGCCGAACGCATCGGCGATACGCGGTATTTCCAACTTTTGAACGATGTGTATGCCGATATCACGGACCCGGTGATCTACACCGAGGGAGATATCTACCAGTATGTAGGTGATGAGGTCAGTATAAGTTGGAAGCTGCAACGGGGTATAAAGGGGCAGCGCTGCCTGCGATGCTTCTTCGCCATACGCGAGAAACTTCAGCGGCGAGCGATCTACTACCGAGAGCAATACGGGATCGTACCCGTTTTCAAGGCGGGTTTCCATTACGGCCAAGTGACCACGGGGGAGATAGGTCTGGTGAAGAAACAGACCATCTTCAGTGGCGATGCCGTGAACACGGCCGCCCACATTCAGGCGGCCTGCAATGAGCATGGTGTGGACATCCTGGTGAGCAAGGACCTGCTCGATGTACTCGTGCTTCCACCATCGAAGTGGAACCTGCGTTCGGTCGGGGAAGTACCGTTGAAAGGCAAGTTACGAAGCGTTACTCTCTATACGGTATCGCCCGTGCAGGACCCCTTGCCTTCGAATGCGGACACCCGTGTGACCAAACCAGAGGCCTGACACGCCGCGATGCACGGTTACCCGGTCAGTAGTGTTCGTATCGTGTGCCCTGCCACCAAATGTTCACCGTGCCGGTGTCGCTGTGCCACATCACAGCATCGCCCACCAGTCTGAATTCCTTGATCCCTGGCTCGTTCGTGACCACTATCCGCTGTCCATTGCGGAAGATCCGCAGCTCCCTGTTCAGATCCTGATAAGCGATGATGGTGCCTGACACCTGCCAGTTCTCCGGTACATAACGCTCGATCGTCTCTACCATTCCCTTATGGAAGGTGCGCCATTCACCCTTTTCAACCCAGGTGATCACACTATCCTGCACGAAATAATCCGTCGGTGATCCTTGTGTAATGGCCATGACCTTTCTATCAATATAACACCTGAAGGCGCCCGCCGCGGTTACCCACGCCACTACACCATCACCCGCCTTGAAGCTCTGCGGCGCGAATGATTCTGCCGTCAAACGTTCGCCTCGGTCAAAGACCTTGAAGCTGTCATCACCGTCATCCCAATAGGCCACGACATCACCTCCGGGAGCCACGCGGCCGTAGTCCGCACTGTCGCATAGCACTTGTGCCACTCCTCGATAAACGAGATGTACAGAGTGCTGGGCGCGGTCATAGAACACCAGCGTGTTCGAGCCTGCTTTCCACTGAGGTGCCTCCGTGGAACGGGCGACATCCGCGACCGGGAAGGATCTGCCTCGCCAATACATGTTCAGCGTACTGTCCTCCAATTCATGGTAGGCGATCAGGCTGTCCTCAACGGAGAAACCGCCGGCTTTCCCCGTCAATAACATCGGGCCCTTCTCCGTGGCTGCATACAATGCGGGCCCCTGCCGCCATACGAACGGTCCGCGCGCCGCTCCAACTGATGTCTTCATACTCGTCGAGTCCGCAGGTGATCCTTGGGCGAGGAGAAGCACCGTCCCACTGTTCCAAAGTTCCAGAGCACCTTCAGCGGTGAGGAAACCAAGCCGGTCACCGTTGGGAAATACGGCCACCGGTGGCTTGGAGGTCAGCTCGTGGAATGCTCCGCTCTGGAACACACCAAAATGATCGTTCGCGTTCACGTAAGGTACCGCAGTCTGCGCCAGCAGGCTCTGCAAGGCGAAGCAAATAGATGCGGATAGAACGAATGGACGATGCAACATCAATGCGAACATAGCGCTGAGTTGATCGCCTGCCGGTCGTCAGGGTTCATGCTCAAGCTTGGGAACTAATGCGTTGAATGGCCCGAGCATGCACCTGCCGTCTTCGCCCTTTTACCGGCAGCACTAGCTCATCCCCTAGGCTGAAACGCTCCTTGGCCGATGGCATTCGGGCCAACAGTTCCGAACTCACCAGAAGGTCGGTCTTTAGATCCTTGCACATCCCAAGCATGCGGCTCACTGTGTTCATCACATCACCGCTGAAGTCGATCGTGCGTTTGATGTGTCCGGTCTGTGCAGTGATCACCCGCCCTCCGTGCACTGCACCACGGAACTTCGGTACTACACCGAAAAGCCGTTGCATTTCATCGGCATTTGCGTCGATGCGTGACATGATATCGAAGTAAAGGTCCAGACAGTTCAGCTCGCGCGCACCTCGGTGCATGGTCCATGTGAAGATGACCTCGTCCCCGATGTATTTGTGGATCTCCGCTTCATTCCTTAACACTGCATCGGTCATCAGGGAATGGGTAGTATTGAGGAACCGGAAGTACAAGAGATCGCCCATCTTTTCGTTCAACGCGGTGCTCCCGACCAGATCGATGCTGAGCATCACACGCTCTTCAGCGACCGGCCTTTCATACCTGCCCAAAAGGAACCCAAGGAACAATCGCTGACCCATGAACTCCTCCACCTGCACCACCAGGATGGCCATGGAGGTGACCACCACCACGCGCAGTACGAGGCGATAGAGCTGTGGCATCATCATCATCTGTGCAGGACTGAAATCCGCGTTCTGGGATAGAGGAAGCAATTGCTGGCGATCGAATGCAAAGGCGAGGATGATGAACACCACGGTCAGCATATTCACAGCCAGCACCTTACCCAGAAACTGGAGCGGAATAGCCAGCACCCGGAAGCGACGTCCAAATAGGAATTCTTCCAGGACCCCGGTCCAGATGCCCAGCAGGAACCAAGCTGGCCATTGATCTAACAACAACTCACCGCTGAAGAGGGTCAGCACCCACGCCACACCCCACGTAACGAGGCCATATTTGAGCAGCTTCCGCAGCTTGTATCGCGTGATGGCAGTGAGTGGTAACATGCGTAGGAATTGGCCGCACAGCTAATGCTCCATATGGACAAAGCTTGTCCGGTCCGTGGACGGGATCGCGAATGTACTCACCTGCACAACGGGGAGATCAGCGAGTCTGGGTGATCATCACGAACAGGTCATCCATCAGGGCACAAGACCCGAAGTCCCCTTCTGCTCGGATCACCTGCCTGAATTCACCTTGATGGAAATCGACGCCTTTGACTTCGTTCGAGAACATGAACGGTCATGCGATCTTTTGGTCGTGGACAGGTTCAAGGACGTTGAATTCACGCAAAGGATGGAATCGGCAGAGTTCAAAGGTGGCTTGAAGCGGTTGAAGAGACCAAGGGGCGTGCGCTCATCAACCGGTGGACACCGGCCGTGACTTTTCGATACGCAGACCACAATTGGCCCGGGAAATGCGTCATCATTTCCGTAACATGAACGAGCGGCGTTTGGCTGGCACCAACCTTGTGTTCACCGGCATGTGAATAGCGAGATGCGATGATCGGACGGATTTCGCTGCCAAGCACCGACCTTTGCACGTATTTTAGACCGTCAAAGTTTGATAATTAGACAGTTACACCCGGTTCTGACCCTTTTCGGGATCTTCTGCGCCATGGAGTCTGTGGCCCAGCCGGTCTGTTCAATCAACATAGGTCAGGACCGCACCATCTGTCAGGGGCAGAACGTACAGCTGCTCGGTCCTCCCGGATATACGAACTACCTGTGGAGCACAGGTGCGGTCACGCAGAACATCACGGTTAGCGCACCAGGGGATTATTGGTGCCAGGTGAGTTATCCCACGGGGAATATTTTTCTTAATGGCAACTTCAGTGCGGGGAATACCGGCTTTAGCTCAGCGTTCCTTTTCTCTCCCGACCTGTACACCGAAGGACATTATAACATTGGTACCAACGCGAACACCTTCCATAACCAGTGGCAGGGGGTTGGGAATGGAAATTTCCTCCTTCTCAACGCAGGTTTTAGCACGAATTGGAGCGCCATATACTGCCAGAACGTAACGGTGTGCCCTGGGCAGCTCTACAACCTATCGTTCCGCATGGCGAGCTTGGCTACCGCCGGACCGCCGCAGGTGCAGTGGATCGTTTCAGATGGTACGGCTACGGGGTTGGCCGTTGCGTCAAATGTTCAGGGTCAGTGGAACACCTTCAATAGTACATGGACCGCGACCACCAGTGCTACGCAGCTCGATTTCTGCTTGCAACTAATGAGCGGGTACGGCATCGGCAACGACATTGGGCTGGATGATATGGTGCTCAGCAGCACCGTCATCCTGCGTGATACCGTGCATGTGTTCGTGAACCCACTGCCGGTGATGAATTGTGGTACCTATGGTCCTGTATGTGTTGCGGCAGGGAACGTGGCGCTGGGAGGTGTGCCGACCGGCGGCACGTGGAGTGGCACCGGCGTTTCAGGCGCTTCGTTCAATCCCGCCACCGCCGGCGTGGGCACGCATGCGCTCACGTACAGCTACACGGACGCGAATTCCTGCCCGAACAGTTGCACAACGAACATCACTGTGAACGCGATGCCGGTGGTTGCCTGTGGCTCCTACGGACCTGTCTGCCTAAGCGCTGCAGCCATTCCTTTAGGTGGTGCGCCGTCCGGTGGCACGTGGAGCGGGACCGGTGTCAGCGGTAACGTATTCGTCCCGGCTACAGCGGGGGCAGGTATACATGCGCTCACCTATTCCTACACGAACGTCAATGGGTGCACAAGTACCTGCCCCACGAACATCACGGTGAACGGCCTGCCGGTGCTGGCCTGTGGCAGCTATGGCCCCTTCTGTATCGATGCTCCTGCGGCGGTGCTCAACGGCCTGCCCGCCGGCGGAACCTGGACCGGGGCAGGAGTGAGCGCCGGCAGCTTTGTTCCCGCGATCGCCGGTGCTGGTCAGCATACACTGACCTATTCGTACACGGATGGCAATGGCTGCACAAATACCTGCGCGACCAATGTCACGGTGAACCCGCTACCGATCATGAACTGCGGTAACTACGGACCTGTTTGCCTTGGCTCCGGAGCGCTGGCGTTGGCAGGTTTTCCGGTCGGTGGGGCCTGGAGCGGGCCGGGCATCACAGGGAACAGCTTCAATGCAGTGTTCGCAGGGACAGGCTCACATACCATCACATACACCTATACGGACGCGAATGGTTGTTCCACCAGTTGCTCCACCAACATCACCGTGAACCCATTGCCCGTGGTGGCCTGCGGCAGTTATGGCCCTGTGTGCATCAGTGCAACATCGATCGCCTTGGTGGGTGCACCGATCGGCGGAACGTGGAGCGGCCCGGGTGTCAGCGGCAATGCATTCAACCCCGCGACCGCTGGCGTTGGGACCTTTGGTGTCACCTACAGCTACACGAACGGCAACGGATGTACGAACAGCTGCACCACGAACATCACGGTGAACACGTTGCCGGTGATGAATTGTGGCAATCCTGGTCCGTTCTGTGTGAATTCACCGGCAACGGCGCTTGGCGGCACACCAGCGGGCGGAACCTGGAGCGGCCCAGGCACGAACGCAGGAAACTTTGACCCTTCCGCCGCTGGTGTGGGCCAATACAACCTCACCTACACCTTCACTGACGGTAACGCCTGCAGCAACAGTTGCACAGCGCAGGTCACCGTGGACCCGCTGCCCGTGATGAACTGTGGGTCCTATGGCCCGGTCTGTATGGCATCAGGTCCATTGGCGCTCGTAGGAACACCCGGTGGCGGAACATGGAGCGGGCAAGGAGTTACGGGCAGTTCATTCGATCCGGCCGCAGCTGGAGCTGGCACACATTCGCTCACGTACAGTTTCATCAGCTCGGGAGGTTGCATCAATAGTTGCACCAGCATGATCACCGTGAACGCAATTCCTGCGGTGGCTTGCGGCAGCTACGGCCCCGTATGTGCAAGCGCGAACAACATGGTTCTGGGTGGTGCTCCCAGCGGTGGATCCTGGAGCGGACCTGGCGTGAACAACGGAACCTTCAGCCCCGCCAGTGCAGGCGTTGGAACACATCAGCTCACGTATTCCTTTACCGATGGCAATGGCTGTACAAGCACGTGTAGCACGAACATCACGGTGAACGGCCTACCCGTGATGAATTGCGGCAGTTATGGCCCCTTTTGTGCGAACGCTGGCCCCATCGTCCTAGGTGGAAGCCCAGCCGGAGGGGCGTGGAGCGGAACGGGTGTTGCCCTTGGGTCCTTCGACCCAGCATCGGCGGGCGCTGGTCCGCATGTGCTTACTTATTTGTTCAATGACGCGAATGGATGTAGTAACACCTGCACGACGAACATCAGTGTGAATCCCATTCCCTTGGTCGATCTCGGGAATGACCTCACGGCCTGCCCTGGTGACGCCGCCACCTTCGATGCAACCACCGTTGGGGCCACCTACCTATGGCAGGATGGCACCACCGGTCCTACACTCACGACCGCAACGCCGGGCTACTACAGCGTTCAGGTCACTATGAACGGCTGTTCTGCAAGCGATGCTATTGTATTGGATCATTTCAACCTGCAGACGGTCGACCTCGGTGCTGATCTTACCGCTTGCGCCGGGACAACCGTTCCGTTGACCTTGAACATCACGGGCGCCGCGTACGCATGGAACACCGGCTCCAACGCCGGTTCGATCAATGCGGGAAGTACCGGATGGTACTGGGTGGATGTTACGCTGAACGGTTGCGCGGTGCGCGATTCCATTTACGTGACGATCGTGCCGTTGCCCAGTGTGAGCCTCGGCCTGGACCGCATGGTGTGCCCCGGCGCAACCGCCCAGTTGAACGCCACTGCGGCGAATGCCATCTACCTCTGGAGCAACGGTGCCACCACCCCGACCGTTCAAGCGGGCATAGGTAGCTGGAGCGTGCTGGTCACGGTGAATGGCTGCTCTTCCAGTGATCAAGTGAACGGTCGGGGTGGTGGCACCGTTG
>JBKJNF010000141.1:0-30103 GCA_046596155.1 Flavobacteriales bacterium
CCGCTGTTTCTGTTGGGAAGCGTAAGGGCCCAAAAAGCGCGCGGGCCGATCACTCGGCCCGCGTGCTCCCTTCGCTGAACAACCCCTTGCCTACGGCGCAAGAGGAACCCAACCCTACTTGCTCAGCACCTTGAATTCCGTTCTGCGGTTGCGTTGATGTTGCTCATCGCTGCACTTGGTGCACTCGCAGCTTTCCACAGGCTTCGTTTCGCCATAGCCTTTGCTGATGAGACGGTCCTTGGCAATGCCTTGTTTGATCAAATAGTCCACGGCGCTCTTCGCTCGTTTGGCGCTGAGATCCATGTTATACGCATCCTTGCCACGGCAGTCCGTGTGGGCGCTCAACTCGATCTTTACGGTCGGATTGTCAACGAGCGTTTGAACCAACTTGTCAAGTTCCAGCGCCGCATCCGGACGGATGTTCCACTTGGCCAGATCGTAATAGATGTTGTCCAAGCGTACCACCTGATCGACTTCCAACGGGAACAGATTGAAGTCCGTGCGGATCACACTGGCCATCTTACCCTTGGTGCTGATCCGTGCGCTCTGCTTGAAGAAGCCTTCCTTCTCGACCTTCAAACGATAGTCCGTATTGGGAGCTAGGCTGAAGGTGTACTTGCCATCCGGTCCAGTGACCATCTCCTGTACCACCTTGTCATTGCCATCCAAAAGCAACACTTTGGAGCCCGCGAGCGGAGCGCGGGTCTCTCCATGCAGCACGACACCCTCCGCACCATATTCATATTTCTGGAGCGCGATCGTCACGTCATCCAACGCATCCGTATCCGGGTTGAGCGAAACGCTGTTCTGCAAGTATCCATTCTTCGTGGCAGTAACGTCATAGGCGCTCCGATACGGTGCTTCGATCTCAAAATGACCATCACCACCCATGGAGATCCGTGCGTCATCCAGGTAGCGTCCGGTGCCGTCCTTGATGTCCAGCAGCGCACCGTCCAGCCCTTCCCTGGTCTTGCTATCGACAACGCGACCAATGATATGCTCCATCGGGGGATGCACTGTGCATCCATAGATATCATCGCTGCCTTGACCACCTGGTCGGTTGCTGACGAAGAAGCCTGAACTATCGTCCTTCAGTATGATCAGGTTCCGCTCATCAAATCGTGTGTTGATCGGATAGCCTAGATTGATGATGGAACTCGGGCCTTTGGGTGTAAGGCGGCATTGGAATATATCATATCCACCCAAACCGGGATGGGCATTGCTGGTGAAATAGAGCACGCTGTCCTGGCTGAGGTAGGGGAACAGCTCGTTGCCCGGCGTGTTCACCTTGGTACCCATATTCTGGGGCACACCCCAGCGATTGCCAAGGTTGTCACAATACCAGATGTCCGTGCCTCCCTGACCTCCTGGGCGATCGCTCGCGAAATACAATCGCTTGCCATCCGGGCTGATCGCCGGGTGGCCCGTGTTGCACTCGGGATCATTATGCTCGAACGGCACCAGCCCATCCCATTCGCGCTGGTTGAACTCGCCGGCGGCGATATCCGAAGTAAAGATCCCCAGCTTCAGTTCGCCGTTGCTCGCCTTGTTCAAGGTACCATAGAACACATTGTCACGTGTGAAGTAAAGTCGGTGGGCGATCGAGTCATACGAGGCCGTACCATCGTGATAACGGCTGTTCAGATCCTTTCGCATCACCATGGGTTCTGCGGCCGTTCGCCCCTTCAGCAAGGCTGTGTACAAGTTCAGAAAGGGTTGGTCGTCCCATTTGTATGCAGTCTTTCCGCCCACCCCTTCACCCCGCGCACTGCTGAAGATCAGCAAGTCGTCCATCACGGTCATCCCCAGATCGGCCTGCGGACTGTTGATGGGCACCGTACGTACTTCATTTCGGGTACTATCCCGCTTGAGCCGAATAAAGAAATCGCTCTGCGCCAGATAGCCTTTCACACGCACATCGTCCGGATTCGTTACGGCATAGGCCTCATACACCATCATGGCTTCCGAATAATGCCCGTTCGTCCGCATTATGTCGGCATAGTCCAACATATCAGGCGGGCTCAAGGGGGCCATGTTGGCCATTTGCTTGTAGGCCGCTTCCGCCTTTAAAAGCTGGCCCATGCGCTTGTAGGCGAACGCGAGCCGACGGTAGTCAGCGGGCGTTACCTTACCGCTCGTAGTGATGTCCTCGTAGATGGCCGCCATCCGGGGATAATCGAACACCGAGGCGGCCTCTTCGGCCAGGTGGATCTTGAGTTTCTGTGCTTGTACGGCCTGCGGCTGGATCAAGGTGAACAACAGCAGTCCGCAGACCCCGATGGTCCGCACGAAATGCTGCCACCCTATCCGGCTGCTGACCTTCGGAAGGCGGCACAAGGGCTGATGGTGGTTGATGGACCGCTTCATGATGGACAGATGCATGTGATCAGAAGTAGCGCGGTGAACGAATGCCTTTCAACTTGTTGCCGAACTCAAAGCCCAGCATGAACTCGTGCGACCCGCCGGTATAGTTGTTCAACTTGGAGATCGGGTAATCATATGCATAGCCCACGGACAGGTCGCTGTTGATGTGGTATTGCGCAAGCAGACCGACCGCATCCGTATGGCGGTACATGGCACCCAGCCAAAACTTCTCGTAGAAGAGAAAGTTGGCGGTGATGTCGAAACTTATCGGTGCACCGTTCACCGCTTTCAGCAGGAAGCTGGGCTTGAACTTGTTGTACATACCCATATTGAACACATAGCCGCCGGTGAGGAACCAGTGGGCACGCTGCCCGGCTTGCCATACTGTCCCAATGATGGTGTCCGCCAGGGCGGGATCCTGGAACAGCTTTGTGCGCAACATCTTCGGCGTGCTGATCCCTAAGTAGTGCCGGTCTCCATACCACATGATCCCGAATCCGAACTGAGGATCCAGCTTTTGCTGCACGTTCTGCTGAAACACTTGATCATCCGGCTGCAAGGGATTCAGCTCCGCGAACTTTCCCTGGAACAGGTTCATCCCGCCCTTGATACCGAACGACAGTTTGGTGTTCCGTGTGAGGAACATGCGATAGGCCACATCCACCATGAACCCGTATTGCACCACCGGCCCATGCTCATCCCGCATGATGGTCCCGCCCAAACCGAGACTCTCCATCAGAAATGGGCTATGAGCCGTAAGTGTTTGCGTTGTGGGGGCCCCTTCAAAGCCCACCCATTGGTGGCGGCTCAGGGCTTTCAAGCTCACACGCTCAGCGCTGCCTGCATAGGCGGGATTGATCGCCAACAGGTTGAACATGTATTGGGTGAACTGCGGATCCTGCTGCGCGAACGCACTGCCACAGAGCGCAAGCCCCAGAAGCATCCCTTTCCATCGCTTGGCGGTCGGTTTCATCGTTTCGTTTTTAGGGTCCTAAGAGTAACGGGCCCGTGGGTGCTTAGCGTTTCAAGTAGATGAATCCGGTCAAGGCCTTATCGCCATTGCCAAGGTCCAGTATGTAGTAGTACGTCGCCTCCGGCAGCTCTTCGCCCCAGTTGAGGTCTGCCTCGCTGCGACCATCCCAATCGTTGAGATAAGGGCTACGCTCGTAAACCAATGTTCCCCAGCGGTTGTAGATCAGGATGGAATTCTTCGGGTAGTATTCCAATCCCTGGATCATATAGGTGTCGTTCACACCATCCCCGTTCGGGCTAAAGGCATCGGGAACGATCAGCTCCGTGCAATCGTTCACCACGATCAACAGACTGTCGCTGGTGGTGCCACACGGTCCGTTGTTCACTGTCCAGAGGTAGACGTTGGTGCCGACCTCCAATTCCGTTATGAGTGTGAGCGGATCATTGGGCATTATGATATTGCCCGTTCCATCCAAGCGTGTCCAGAGGCCATTGGCGGTCTGGGTCACCAGTTCCACTGCAGCCATGTACGTCTCGGTGGTATCCTGGCAGAAGGTCTGGTCGGGACCAGCGTTGGCAGTGGGCTCGGAAGAGTCGAACACCGAGATGATCACCTCATCCGTGCTACTTCCGCAGTCACCGTTATTCACGGTCCACAGGAAGATGTTCTCTCCGAAGCCCAGATCAAGGATCGGTGTTGTGGGCGATGAAGGATCCACAATGGTCGCGTTGCCGCTGACGAGCGACCACACACCGAGGGCTGGAGGCGCCACAGAGGAGGCGCTCATGACCACATCGGAGGGGCCTCCTTCGCAGAGGATCTGATCATTTCCAGCATCTGCGTTCCCGGCTGTTCCATCAAACACGGTGATCTGCACGGTATCCGTGGTGATGCCGTTCGCACAGGGTCCGTTGTTCAGCGTCCAGACCAATACCGTGATGCCGGGTGTAAGACCAGATAACGTGGCATTCGGAGCCGCGGGGTCGCTCAATGTGCCTGCACCGCTCAGGATCGTCCAACCGCCAGTTGCCGGGAAGGTGGGCGCATTGCCAGCTAACGTAGTGCTGTTCTCTGGTGCACAGAGCTGCGCATCAGGCCCTGCATTGGCATTCGGCGAAGCGGCATCGTAAACCGTAACGGTGACCTGATCGTTGCTGGTACCGCATGGTCCATTGTCGATGGTCCATTCAAATACACTAACACCGATCTCAAGTCCGGTGACCTCCGTGTTGGGGTCTGTGACATCTGTCAGTACCCCGGTCCCACTTATGATCGTCCAACTACCTGTGCCGGGCACCACCGGTGCGTTCGCATCAAGGCTCACAGCGTTCGGTTGTGTGGGGATGCAGATCGAAATGTCCGCACCTGCATCAGCAGGGCTCGCACTACCATCGAACAGCTCGATCACCAGTGTGTCGGTCGATGTTCCACATGGCCCATTGTCGATGGTCCAGACCAGGATGTTGGTACCCACAGCAATGTTGCTCACTGCGGTGTTCGGATCGTTGGCATTAGCGAACACGACACTTCCCTGTGTCACGGTCCATGTGCCCACGCCGGGAGGGGTTGCATTGCTTGCGGAGATCGTTGTGGTGATGTTGGGCGTACACAGCTGCTGATCGGGTCCCGCTTCCGCCAGCGGAGCCGACGCATCGAATACCGCAACTACGACTGTATCGGTTGTTGGTGGACCTTGTCCGCACTGACCGTTGTAGACCGTCCAAACAAAGGTGTTGAGGCCTATGCTCATTCCAGTGATGGCTGTCGTTGGGTCATTTACATCACTGATGTCACCCGTTCCATTGACCAGTATCCAGTTGCCCTCTCCGGGGAAGCTGGGTGTGGCAGCCTGCATGTTGGTGTTGATATTGGGCGTGCAGAGTTCCTGGTCCGGGCCAGCATTGGCCGGCGGTGCCGTGGGGTCGTAGATATAGATCTGCACCGTATCGCTCAGCAGACCGCTGTTGGGGCACGGACCCAGATCCAGCGTCCAGACGAGTGTGCTGATACCCACGGCGAGGTCAGTTACCAGTGTCGCGGGATCCGAGGGGTCCACAATTGTACCCGTTCCTCCGATCAAGGTCCAACTTCCCGAGGCCGGCGGCAGTGGCGTGGTGGCCTGTAATTGGGCGAAGTTGAGCGGCAGACATGTTTCGACGTCAGGACCGGCGTTGGCCGCTTCGGTACTGTCGCTGTAGAGGATCACAGTCATTGTATCGGTGGTGATCGCGTTGGCGCATGGACCATTGTCCACCGTCCAAACGAACGTATTCGCACCGATGGCGAGGCCAACCACTTTCGATGTCGGGTTGTTCACGTTCTCGAACAGGCCTGCGCCATTGATGAGCGACCATGTACCTGTTGCGGGGAAGGTTGGTGTATTGCCGGACAGGAAGATGCTATCCTGCGGTACACAGATCTCCACATCCGGACCAGCATTGGCTGGTGGGTTGTTCGCATCGAAGATGAACACGCTCACCGAGTCGTGACTGGTGCCGCACACGCCGTTCTCCAGGGTCCACACCAGTATGTTCTCACCAACGGGCAGATCGCTCACGCCGGTCATCGGGCTGGCAGGATCGGCGAAAGTGGCCGTGCCCTGTGCTACTGTCCATATTCCGAAACCAGGTGCGGTCGCATCGTTCGCGGCCATTACCGCCGTGCTCACCGGTGTGCAGAACTCTTGGTCCGGCCCAGCGGCTGCTGGTGGCGAATTCAGATCGAAGAGCTCGATCTGCATCGTGTCCGTGGACGCACCATTGGCACATGGTCCATTGCTCACGGACCATTCGAGGACCAGGACACCGATACCGATATCCGTGACCGTGGTGTTGGGATCGGCCGGATCGGTGATGGTGGCTGTTCCGCTTATAATGGTCCACAGCCCTGTTGAAGGCAGGGCCACAGCACTTCCGGCCAGCGTGGCACTGGTCACCGGAGTACACAGTTGCTGATCGGCACCAGCATTGGACACAGGCGTGTTCTCATCGAATACCACGATGCTCACCAGGTCCGTCGTTACTCCATTGGCGCATGGCCCGTTGCTGACCGTCCAAAGGAAGATGTTCTCGCCAATGGCCAGGTCCGTCACTGCAGTGTTGGGGTCGTTCACACTGGTGATGATGCCGGAACCGGAGATCAGTGACCAGCTGCCTGTAGCAGGGAAGGTGACCGCGCTGCCAGCAAGGTTGGTGGCTGCTGCATTGGAGCACAGCTCCTGATCTGGACCGGCATCAGCCGTGGGGTTGTTCTCATCGTACAGAAGAATGGTCAGATCATCTGTGGTCACACCGCTTTCGCATGGACCATTGCTCACTGTCCATTGGATCACCGTTTCACCTACCTGTAGATCGCTGATGGTGGTGTTCGGGTCGTTCACGTCGGCGAATGTTCCGGTGCCCTGCAGCAACGTCCATGTGCCCGTTGCGGGGAAGGTCACGGCGCTGCCGCTCAATTGTGCGGTGGTCGTTGGCATGCAGAGCTCCTGGTCGGGGCCGGCGGCAGCGATCGGGTTGTTCGCGTCGAACAGCTGGATGCTCAACGTGTCGCTTGTGATACCGCCCGCGCAAGGTCCGTTCGATACGGTCCATACGAGTATGCTCTCGCCTACCGTGAGGCCAGTGACCCCGCTATTCGGGTCGCTCACATTCACCACCGAGGCGGTTCCTGAAACAACTGACCAGTTGCCCGTGGCGGGGAAAGTAACGGCACTTCCGGCAAGTGAGGTAGCGTCCAGCGGGGAGCACAGTTCCTGATCTGGACCAGCGTCGGCAAGCGGGTTGTTCTCATCGAAGATGAAGATGCTCACCTGGTCCGTCGTTGGCGTGCCGCAGGGTCCATTCTGCACCGACCATTCGAAGATGTTCTCACCGACCAGCAGTCCCGTGATGGTCGAATTCGGATCATTGGCATCGACGATCACTCCGGAACCGGTGATCAACGTCCATGTCCCGACCGCTGGAAAGGTGATAGCAGACCCAGCAAGGTTCGTGGTGCTCGCTGGTGTGCAAAGCTCCTGGTCCGATCCTGCGTCCGCGCCTAGGTTGTTGTTATCGAAGATGAAAACGGAGACCGTATCACGGGTGATACCGTTCGCGCAGGGGCCGTTGCTCACGGTCCACACAAAGACGTTCACGCCGATCCCCAGCCCCGTTACCGTGCTTGTTGGGTTCGTTGCGTCGGTCACACTACCACTGCCGCTCAATAAGGTCCAGTTCCCCGAGGCGGGGAAGATGACGTTGCTACCCGCGAGGGTTGTGCTTTCATTCGGCAGGCAAAGATCCTGATCAGCACCCGCATCGGCCACCGGGTTGTTCTCATCAAAGACGAAAATGCTCACCAGATCGGTCGTTAGGGGATTGGTGCAGACACCATTGCTCACGCTCCACTGGAAGATATTCTCGCCAACGGCGAGGCCGCTCACCGCGCTGTTGGGGTCGTTCACATCAGCAAAGACACCGGTGCCTTGCAGAACGGTCCACGTCCCCTGGGCCGGGAACGTGACCACGCTGCCGGCCATCACCGCGTCGGTGGTGGGTGTGCACAGCTCCTGATCCGGGCCGGCATCGGCCACAGCGTTGTTCTCATCGAACACGAGGACGCTCACTGTATCATAGGTCAGGCCATTGGAACAGGGACCATTGGCAACTGTCCATACGAAGATGTTCTCGCCGATGGTAAGGTTGCTTACAGCCGTGTTCGGGTCATTCGCATCAGCGATCACACCTGTTCCACCGATCAGTGTCCACACACCGAGCGCAGGGGAGACAACAATGCTGCCGGCCAAGTTGGTCGTGCTCGCGGGTGAGCAGAGCTCCTGATCGGGGCCTGCTGCCGCTGGTGAACTGCCTGCATCGAACACCGTAATGCTCACCTGATCGATGGTGGTACCGATGCCACATGGACCGTTATCCACGGACCATTGGAAGATGTTCACACCGATGGTCAGGCCGCTGATCGCCGTGTTGGGGTCGTTCAGGTCGGCGAAGACACCTGTTCCTTGGATCAAGCTCCAAGTGCCCTGTGCAGGGAAGGTAACGGCGCTACCGGCCATTGTTGCGGTCGTATCCGGTGTGCAGAGCTCCTGATCAGGGCCTGCATCCGCCGAAGGGTTGTTCTCGTCGAAAAGGAAGATGCTGACCTGGTCTGAGCTGGTACCGCACGGTCCATTGTCAATGGTCCAGACACAAACTACTTCACCAACGGATAGTCCGGAAAGCGCACTGTTCGGATCGTTCACATCGGCAAAGACACCGTTGCCCGATTGGATCGTCCACGTGCCTGTGGCTGCACCCACGGGCGCATTGGCGGCAAGGGTGGTGGTCGATGCGGGCGTGCACAGCTCCTGATCGGGGCCTGCATTCGCGTCCGCCGCTTGGTTGTCATATACGAAGATGCTCACCAGGTCAGTGGTGGTGCTGGAGCAAGTGCCATTGTCCACGTTCCACTGGAAGACGTTCTCGCCCACCGCCAGATCAGTAACTGTGGTATTGGGTTGCGTGGCATCCACAAGAATTCCCTGTCCGCTCACCAAGGTCCAACTACCTGTGGAGGGGAAGGAATAGGAGCTGCCGTTCAGTGCAACACTGTTCGGGGGTAGGCAGATGTTCTGATCGGCACCTGCGTTCGCAACAACCTGTTGGTCATCGTAAACGAAGATGCTCATGACATCCGTAGTGCTTCCGCATGGGCCGTTGTCGATGGTCCATTGCAACACCACTTCGCCTACGGCGAAGTTGCTCGCCGTGGCCAGCGGATCAAATGCATCGCTCACGGTGGCCGTTCCACTCAGAACGGTCCAGAAGCCCTGGCTCACGCCTGTTGGCGCATTTGCGTTCAAAGGAACAACGGACGAAATACCACATACGGACAGGTCGCTTCCGGCATTGGCGTCGGGTGCGGCGTCATCATAGATGTTCACTTGCACCGTGTCCGTGGTCGATCCGCTGGCGCAGGCGCCATTACTCACCGTCCACACGAACAGGTTCTGCCCCAAGGTCATACCGCTCACCACGGTCTGCGGATCGTTGGTGCCTGCGAAGGTCCCAGACCCTGCTGCTACCGTCCATGTTCCTGTGGCAGGCGGCACCGGGGTGCTCGCACCCATGGTGGCCGTACTCGCTACACCGCACAGATCCTGATCAGGACCTGCTCCGGCATTTGGATTATTCGAATCGAAGAGGATGATATTGACCTGATCCGTGGTGATGCTGTTCGCACAAGGGCCATTGCTCACGGTCCACGCGAAGATGTTGTTGCCAACACCGAGGTTCGAGACCACGGTATTGGGGTCCGCCGGGTTCGCGATGACACCCGGACCGCTCACCACGGTCCATTGACCCGTGGCTGGAGCGATCAGGTTACTGCCTGCCAGTATCGTGAGCGTCGTGGGTGTACACAACTGCTGGTCGAGACCTGCATTCGCCACGGGGTTGTTCTGATCGAAGATGAACACGCTCACCTGATCGCTGGAGATCGGGTTGGCGCATGGGCCCACGTTCACGGTCCACTGAAGGATGTTCTCACCTACGCTCAGGCCGCTCACCGTGGTGTTCGGAATGGTCGCATTCGCGAATACACCTGTACCCTGCACAACGGTCCATAGACCGGTGGCCGGAAAACTCACCTGGCTGCCCAGGAGCGTGGTGCTCGTGGTGGGCGTGCAGAACTGTTGATCAAGGCCTGCGAATGCAGGACTGTCGTTACTGTCGAAGACCGATATGGAGACCTGGTCGCTTGTGCTGTTGGGGATGCAAGGGCCGTTCTCCACCGTCCACTGCAATACGGTAACGCCGACCTGCAAGCCGAACACAAGCGTATTGGGATCGTTGGGGTCATCAATGTTCGCCGTTCCGCTCACCAAGGTCCAGCTGCCCTGACCGGGGAAGATGACGTTGCTGCCGCTCATGTTGGTCTGCACACCCGTTCCCACGTCGCAGATCGACTGATCCGGGCCCGCATTGGCCGGCGCCTGGTTGGCATCGTACACATTGATGCTCACCACGTCACTGCTCACGCCGCAAGCTCCGTTGTCGATGCTCCAGACCAGGATGTTCACACCGATGCTCAGGCCAGTGACTGCTGTGGTGAACTGCGTAGCGTCAGCGAACACGGCGGTGCCCTGCTGCACGGTCCAAAGCCCCGTGGCCAGACCGGTCGGAGGGTTTCCGATCACCGTGGTTCCACCGGCATCACTGCAGATGTCCTGGTCCAACCCAGCAAATGCGGGTTGACCGGCCCCATTGAACACGTTGATCGAAACCTGATCGCTGGTGATCCCCGGCAAGCAAGCACCATTGTTCACGGTCCACTGGAACACGTTACTGCCAAGGCCAAGGCCGTTGATCTCCGTTTGCGGATTCTGCGGATCCACGATCGTGCCACTACCGGAGACCAGTGTCCACGTGCCGGTCTGTGGACCGACCAACGCACTTCCGGTCATCACCGTATTCACGATAGGGGTGCAGAGGCCTTGATCCGGTCCAGCATTCGCCACGGGCGCAGATGCGTCGAAAACGAAGATGCTCACCTGGTCACTCGTGAGCGGATTGGCACAAGGGCCGTTGTTGATCGTCCATTGGAATATGTTCGTTCCAACATCTAGTCCGGACACGGTGGTGTTGAAGGAGTTCGGCGCGGTGATCACGCCTGTTCCGCTGATAAGTGTCCACGTCCCGACCGCTGGATAGATCGGCGGCATGCCATTCAGCACCACGGTGTTGGGGAAGGTGGGCACACAGATGCTCTGATCCGGACCTGCCGTTGCTGCTTCCTGGCGATCGTCATATACGCGAATGAGCACGTCATCGAACGTGATCGGACCACAGGGGCCATTGTTCACTGTCCAGCGGAAGACATTGTCGCCGACCACGAGCTCGGTGATCGCCGTTGTCGGCGAACCCGGCGTGATGATGGTGCCCGCTCCGCTCACCAAGGTCCACGTACCCGCTGCCGGTACGATCAGCGGACTGCCCGCCATGGTCGTACTGAGGTTCGGTCGGCAGAGCTCTTGGTCGGGACCGGCGTTCGCAGCCACGGTGCTCGCATCATACAGAAAGATGCTCACCTGGTCGGTAGTGATCCCATTGGCACAGGGTCCATTGCTCACGGTCCATTGGAAGATGTTCTGCCCAATGCTCAGGCCCGTCACCTCGCTGGCCGAGCCGTTGACGTTCGTGAATTGACCCGACCCTTGGATCACCGTCCAAGTGCCCACTGCTGGGAAGATCACCGAACTACCTGTGAGATCGGTTGAAGTAAGCGGCGTGCACAACGACTGGTCAAGACCTGCGTTTGCGACCGGGTTGTTGTTGTCGAATACACTGATCGTGAGCTGATCATTCGATGTACCGCACGTGCCATTGTTGATCGACCATTGCACCACCACTTCTCCAACACCGAGACCGGTGATCGTGGTGGTCGGGGAGTTCGGCGAGGTGATGACCCCGGTCCCACTGATCACGTTCCATGTGCCGACCGCGCTTCCGATCGGCGTATTGCCTGTGAGGTTCGCGATCGGACTGGTCGAGCAGACGCTTTGGTCGGGACCGGCGTTGGCCGGCTGCGCATTCAGATCGAAGATGGTGATCGTCACCAAGTCGTTGGTCGAGGCGCCACAAGGGCCATTGTTCACCGTCCAACGAAGCACGTTATTGCCTATGCCGAGGTTGGTCACGGAGGTGGTGGGAGATCCCGCCGTTGTGATCGTGCCTGCTCCGCTCACCACCGTCCAGATACCCGTTGCTGGGAAGGTCGGTGTGTTGCCTGCCAAGGTGGCTGTGGTGAAAGGCGTACACTGGCTTTGATCGGGACCTGCGTTGGCCGCCGCGTTGTTGGCGTCGAACACGAAGATGCTCACCTGATCCACCGTGGTACCGCAAGGACCATTGCTCACGGTCCAGCGGAACACGTTCTCTCCGACTGGCAACCCTGTGATCGTCGTGAAGGGCGAGTTAAGCGCGGTGATCGTGCCTCCACCGCTCAAGAGCGTCCATGTACCGGTGGCTAGACCACCAGCTGGGCTGGCAGCCATGGAAATGACGGTGGTGGTGGAGCAGATCTGTTGGTCAGGTCCGGCAGCCGCTGCCGGGTTGTTGCTGTCGAACACATTGATCGTTACCTCATCGAAGGTCGCCGTTCCACAAGGTCCATTGTTCACCGTCCAACGGAACACATTTTGGCCAGGCGTAAGGCCCGTGATCGTAGTGCTCGAGGCGTTCGGCGAAGTGATCGTACCGGTTCCGCCGGTGCGTGTCCAGGTGCCGGTTGCAGGGAAGATGAGATTGCTTCCCGTGAGGGTCAACGTACCTGCCGGCGTGCAGATGTTCTGGTCCGGACCTGCGTTCGCCGAAGGATTGTTCACACTATATACGAACACGCTTACCTGATCATTCGTATTCCCGCAGGCGCCGTTCGTGATCGTCCATTGGAATACATTCTGGCCCACACCCATGCCGCTCACCGTGGTGGTGGCGCTGGCCGGTGTGGCGATCGTGCCCGATCCGCTCACCAAGCTCCATGCGCCGGTGGCCGGAGCGTTCGCTGTGGTCGCCGTGAGCGTGGCGCTCGATGTGGTCGAACAAGTGTTCTGGTCAGCGCCGGCATTCGCGGAAGCCTGACCATTGTTATTCACCACAATGGATACCTCGTCGAAGCTCACTGGGTTTGCACAAGCGCCATTGTTAATGGTCAAACGGAACACGTTGATACCGGTACCCAGCGCTGTGACGGAGGTCGTGGGTGAACTGGTTGTAGTTATCGAACCCGCACCGCTGACCAAGGTCCAGACTCCTGTGCTGGGGGCGGTCGGTGTGTTGCCCGCAAGCGAGGTTGTGGTGGTAGGTGTGCACAGCTGTTGATCGGGTCCGGCCGATGCGGTCACAGCGTTCTGATCGAATACCGTGATCGTCGCTTGGTCGACAGTTGGTGCGCCGCAGGGACCGTTATTGATGGACCACTGAAGTACCACGGTGCCTGCTCCGAGCCCGGTCACGGATGTCGTCGGACTGTTCGGGGCAGTGATCGTTCCAGTGCCACTGATCAATGTCCAGGTACCCGTGCTCGGAGCCGTGGGGATATTGGCTGCCATGTTCACACTTGGCGACGTGCTGCATGTGCTCCTGTCCGGTCCAGCGTTGGCCACGGGTGCGGTCGGAGAGAAGCGAGTGATCGTTACTTGGTCATTGGTAAGCCCGTTCGCGCAGGGTCCATTGGTCAACGTCCACCGGAACACATTGGCGCCGATCCCCAAATTGGTAACGCCGGATGTGGGAGCGGTCGGGGTTGTAATGGTGCCCGTGCCGCTTACCAAAACCCACTGACCTGTAGCAGGAGCGATCGGTGCGTTGCCCGCCAGAGAGGTGGAGCTGGTACAGATCTGTTGATCAGGACCAGCATTCGCAGCGGGACTATTGGGGTCATAGACCGTGACGTTCACAGCGTCTTGTGTGAATGGAGGTGTACACGGTCCATTGGTAACGGTCCAGAGATAGGTATTCACGCCAATGCTCATTCCGGAAACAGAGGTATTCCGGAAGTTCGGGTTCGCGAATACACCCGTTCCAGCGGTCACCGTCCATGTCCCGCTTGATGGTTGGGCGTTCATGGTCGCACTGGTCACCGGAGCACAGAATACTTGGTCCGGTCCGGCATTGGCCGCAGGCAACCCGTAGTCATACAGCTGGATCGTGACCTGATCGGATGTCGGCGAACCGCAGGGACCATTCGATATGGTCCATCGGAAGATGTTCTGACCGATGGCGAGTCCCGTGACCGTGGTATTCGGGGAGTTGGGGGATGTGATGGTGCCTGTGCCGCTCACCAGTGTCCAGGTTCCCACCGCGGGGGCCACGGCTGTGTTTCCTGCCAATTGTGCCGATGTGCTGGGTGTGCATCGTTGCTGGTTCGGACCGGCATCAGCTGCTGGCTGCGCCGAATTGAAATTCACCACGGTCATCTGATCCGTCGTGGTCCCGCAGGGCGAGTAATCCAAGGTCCATGCAAATACATTGTTCCCAGGTGCTAGACCGGTCACCAGGGTGGTCGGGTTCGCCGCGTTGGCGAACGTTCCACTACCGCTCACCACGCTCCACACGCCTGGCGTTTGCACATACGGCTGCACTCCCTGCAACACCACCTGACCACAGGCTTGCAGATCCGGACCTGCGTTCGCCGGTGTGAACGGCGGCGATACGTTCACCGTATAGCCGTATTGGTTATTGCCCACTAGGGGGCACGCATTGTCTGATACAGATATAGCAAATAGGTTCTGTCCTATGTCCGCCACCGTAGGTGTCCAACTGAACGTACCAGTCTGGAAAGGCGCGCCGCTTGTGGTGAAGGTGGCACCTGGAATACCATTGTTCCAAACGATCGAGGTGTTCTGGCCCGCGTTCGGGTCGCTCGTGTTGATGGTAAGCGTGACAGGCGTGCCTGCACAGATCGTGGTCACGTAGTTGTTGGTGCCATTGAAGCCTGTTGCTGTAGGAGATGAGTTGCCAGCGCACTGGCGAACCACGAATTGCACATCCCGGGTCACTGTACCAATGAGCACACCATTCCGGTACTCGGAGACCTCGTAGGTGACCACGGCCACCTGCTGGATGCTGGGTGTGCAGGTGATGGTTCCCGTGATAGGATTCAGTGTAACAGCGCCTGCTCCGCCGTTGTTGCGGATCGGCTGGGCAAGCGTGTATCCCGCTGCGAATGGAATGAGTTGGTTGTTCGTGGTGCGCGGCTGTATGATGCTGAACGCAAGCGAATCACCATCGGGGTCGGTGGCTCCGGGATTGTAGCTCAGGCTCTGGCCAAGGCAGTAGTATGGCGTAGGCGCGGTGTTGAAGACCGGAGAATTATCACACGGCGTGACCCGCGTGTTCAGTCTGGACCTTAAGTAGAGCGATTGCGTTCCTGGTGACTGCAGGGAGGTGATCGCGTTGTTGCGGCAGCATAGCGCCCAACTGATCACCCAGTCCGTGCCTGTCGTACAGTTCGCATAGGCACTCAGATTGACGATCTTCGAAAAGGTGTACTCCTCCACCCCGTATACACCATTCGCATTCGAACAGCGATCGAGCTCAGTAGGACATATCGGCGTGATCACCTGCACACTTTCAAGGGCCAGGCACTGATCGATATTCGCTCCGCAGTTGGCCGAGCTGACATTAAAGGACAGTCCGTTGTTGCAGTTCGTGGGAGCGGCCACACCATTGCAGTCGCGATAGAACTTCAACGTCACCTTGTACTGGTTCCCTCCCAGACAGGTATAGGTGAGTTCGCCGCCCACGGCGTGGGTTGCCATGACCTCCTGCCTTCCAAGCAGCAGTGCCATTGCGGCGATCGCCAGGTTGCGGACGAGTGAACGGGTCGGGAGGACCAGGGTGCGGAACGCGCGTACGGTTGAAGCCATGTACCTGCAGTATGTTCGCTCCTGCCCGGTCACATAAGGCGTCCAGCTCGGCTGGTATCCGCCCAATTCGGCTTGTGCCGATATGCTCATCCGCTTGTTCACTTACGGATGTCGCACACGTCGCCCGGAAAGGTGCACGGCAAACCTAGACGCTCGACTTTCCGGAGATCCATCCGCATGTTCGCACTTGTGAACATGGCGCTGTTGGGTTGATGTTCCGGATCTAAACGGAATTCAAAGACGCGTGGAAGGTGATCATTAATGTCCGACTCCCACGGCGCTCTATCCACGCTTTACCGGTCCGCTTCCCTGATAAGTGAAGCACATGTTCGCCCAAGATCATCGACAAGGCATACAGCTACGGGGCCACCAGAACGGTGGCACTGACCACGGCGATGAAATAGCCCAGTATCCCGGTGCTTGGTCGGATCCAACAGGTGATGCAAAACGCCCGCAGGCTGAACCCTGCGCTCAATGCATAGCTCACGAACATCGCGCTTCACGCTAAGCCCGGTTCCTTCTCATCTGCGATGACGAACGGGGCAAGTCATGTGCAACTCCCCCACCCGCTTCAGGTCATATGGATGGCTCAGGAAAAATCACCCTCTGGACTGAACGGGCAAGTGAGGCTTTACAGCTTCGTTCCCTTACCAAACACCGACGGCAAGGAGACCTGTCACACCTGCGGATCTCGCATCTTGTGTCCCATGCCAAGCAACCGTGTGGTCCACCTTGTCCCGCTCATCCTGCTAACCCTGAGCAGTTGTAGTGTCGGCCGTTTCTTCCTGTACAACTTCGCCGACACGCGTGACAACCGTAAGTTCCCATCACGCCCCCTGCCTGCCTCTACTACTCCGTTCACCTATCCTGACAGTCGGCAACAACTGAGTCCCGGTCCGGTAACACATGAAGGTAGCACGCTTCCATTCGAGCAATTCCTGCAAGCCCATAGGACCGTTGCCTTTCTGATCATCAAGCACGACTCAGTCGCGTATGAACATTACTTCAACGGCTATGATCGGAGCCGCGTACATCCGTCCTTCTCCATGGCGAAATCCATCACTGGCATCCTTATCGGCTGTGCCATTGCTGACGGATATATCCGCGATATACAGCAGCCGGTGACGGACTTCATACCGGAAATGCGGAAAAATGGCTGGGATAGGGTCACCGTGGAACATGTGTTACAGATGACCAGCGGCATGGATTTCAACGAAAGCTATGTGAACCCGTTCGGGCCTACCGCCAAGTTCTACTATGGCCGGAGGTTGTACAAGCACATCTTCAACCTGAAATTAAAGCGGCAACCCGGAGAGCGCTTTGAATATGTGAGCGGCGGAAGTCAGATCCTGGGATCGATCCTGGAACGCGCGATCCGCTCGAAAGGAGATAGCACACGGACCGTCACAGCATACCTGAACGAAAAACTCTGGTCGCCCTTGGGCATGGAGTACCCCGCGTCTTGGAGCATCGACCGAAAGCACGGTGGGCTCGAAAAAACCTTCTGTTGCGTGAACGCACCTGCACGGGACTTCGCCAAGCTAGGTTCACTTTACTTGCACAAGGGCGGATGGCAGGGGCAACAGCTCGTTCCGCTTGACTGGGCGCAAAGCAGCACCCACGCCTCCAATACCCAGGGGAGCGCTCCTTTCTATCAATATCAATGGTGGCTGACCGATAGCGACGGTGCCTTCATGGCCCAAGGGATCATGGGGCAATACGTCTATGTTGACCCTTCCCGCGAACTGGTGATCGTGCGACTAGGCTCCAATTACGGCGGCGTGGAATGGCTGCAGGTATTTCAGAACATTGCCCGCGAATACCCCTGATCAGCGTGGCCTTGGCCTAATCCTTCACCTTCTCGAACACCATGCGATAATGCTCGAAGATCTCGCGCTCGAATACCTGCAGGTTCGGTGCTATCTGGTAACGCCGCACCCACTTGCGGAAGTCGCCGCTGGCCAGTTTGGGCAACAAGGACGCATAAAGCAGATACTTCTGGAGATCGAACTTGTTGAACGCCGCGGTCCAACGATGGATGGTCTCGATGTAATCCAACCTACCGCTGTCGTTGGACACCAGTTTAAAGTGCTCCTTCGCCGGATCGATCATGCCTTCGCTTCCATAGGGCAACCACGAGCCCGGGAATACGTCGCACACTAAGTCCATCAACTCCTCGCCACTGTAGTCCTTTCGGTTCTTCCACACATCCGTTCGGCCGAACTTGATGTCCTCGAACTTTACCATGTTGGGCCCGAATACCATGGTCTGACAATAGAACCGCCCACCTACTGGCAGCAGGTCACTTACCTGTTTGAAGTAGGTCCTGTAGATCTCGTCCTGTTTGCCCTCCCGATATTGTTCCACCGAGCAGAGGTGTTCTGGGCTTCCCATCGCGCACACAGCGTCGAACTTCCCGAAGGTCTCCGGCTTGATGGCTTTAGAATCCATGTGGTGAACGTTCAGTCCGTTCTTACGGCAGGCATCGGCTTGTCCCTTCGCCAATACAACACCGGTGGTGGACACACCGTGACGGTTCAGGTAATCGATGAAGGCACCCCAACCACAGCCGATATCCAACACTTTGCTGCCAGGCTTGATGTTGCAGTTGTCCATGATGAACTTGTGCTTCTTCTCCTGTGCTTCTTCCAGCGTTAGGGAAAAGTCGCCATCGAAGCGCGCGCCGCTGTATCCGCCCTTCTCGCCCAAGCTCAGGCGGAAGATCTTGTCCATGGTGGTGTAATGCGCGTCGAGGTCTTTCTGGTCGGCCATGTTGATAAGGTAACGGTTGGATATGCTCTTTGAGCTGAATGGCCGCAATGTAGCCTGATGCGTGCCAACGCAATTTCCACAACTACATCAGGCCTGCATGACCGGCCCGTGGGTCTCTCGCTGCACTTGGCCACTCCATGAACATTCGGGGGTTGGATCTGCCCTGAACAGATCCCATTCCGGCCGGCTGCAAGTGCTAGTTTGGTCGCACACCAAACTCACGATCACATGAACACGAAAGTGCTATTGGCCGCCCTCGCGGGAGGTATCGCTGCCTTCTTGTTGGGCTGGGTCATTTTCGGAATGCTCCTCACCGGCTACTATGATGCCAACATGATCCATTATGAGGGCCTGATGAAGCCGCAAGCTGAAATGAACCTCGGTTTGATGTTCGTCAGTAACCTGATGATGAGTTCAGCACTGGCCTATGCCCTCCACCGCATGGGCGTGAGCACGCTCCTAGGTGGTGTAATTGCGGGCGCGATCATCGGTTTTCTGTTCTACCTCAGCGTAGACCTCGCGTTCATGTCGATGATGAACATGTTCAGCAATAGTGCGATGGTGCTGGTGGACGTCTTCGCGAACACCGTTTGGGCGGCATGCGTAGGCGGCGTGGTGGGCCTGATGCTGGGCCGAGGGACCAAGGCTGTGGCAGGCTGAACTTCGTTCAACCTGCAGCGACCAACCCTACCGGCCAAAAGTGGCTCGGTAGGTCATCCTATTATTATGTCTGCGAGTTGACGACCGGATGGACTTGTTGCAGTTCGATCAAGCGGACCAATCGCACCACTATTCAATGGCTTCTTCTCACTACCAGACGGCAGGAGGCGTGGGGGACTATAACCCCAAAAGCACTTCGCCCGGCTCCTTGCCGCCGAACACCATCTTGCTGGGGTCCTCGATCATTTGCTTCACGGCCATCAGGAAGCTCACGCTCTCCTTCCCGTCGATGATACGGTGATCGTAGCTCAGCGCTACGTACATGATAGGCCGGATCACGACCTGTCCATTCACCGCCATTGGGCGCTCCACAATGTTATGCATGCCCAGGATGGCGCTCTGCGGCGGATTGAGGATCGGTGTGCTAAGCATACTGCCGAACACTCCGCCGTTGGTGATGGTAAAGGTGCCTCCCGTCATCTCATCCAGCGACAGCTTGCCGTCGCGCGCTTTCACCGCGAGCTCTTTGATCTTCGCCTCGATCTCCGCCAATGACATGCGCTCGGCGTTGCGGACAACAGGCACCATCAGGCCCTTTGGGCTGCTAACGGCAATACCAACGTCCGCATAGTCGAACATGATCATCTCCTCGCCGTCGATCTGCGCGTTCACACTTGGGAAGCGGCGCAGGGCCTCGGTGCAGGCCTTCGTGAAGAAGCTCATGAAACCTAGGTTCACGCCCTTTTGTTCCTTGAACTTGTCCTTGTACTTGTCGCGCAAGGCCATCACCGCGCTCATGTCCACCTCGTTGAAAGTGGTGAGCATCGCGGTCTGATTCTTCACCGCGACCAGTCGTTCGGCCACCTTTTTGCGGAGGGTGGTCATCTTCACACGGTTCTGATCGCGTTTACCTCCCCATCCGTTCAATGCGACCGCACCGGCATCCACGCCCCCGGCCACATACGCGGCCACATCGCTCTTGGTGATGCGCCCGTTCGGGCCGCTGCCCTTGACCTTATCCGGGCTCAACCCCCTTTCATCGAGCATGGCCTTCGCCACGGGGGTGGCATGTGCTATGACCGCTTGCGCTACTGCAGCAGGAGGAGGAACAGGCGCTGGTTTCGCTGGCTCCTTCTTGGCAACACTCACCGGAGCAGCAACGCTCGTGTCCAGCTTCGCCACCACATCGCCCACGTTCACGGTCTCGTCCGCAGCGGCCAGGATCTTGATCTGCCCACCCATCTCTGCGCTCAACTCCAGCGTGGCCTTATCACTGTCGATCTCGGCTATCACCTGGTCCTTGGCGACCACATCACCATCCTTCACGAGCCATTGCGCAATCCGCACTTCACTGATGCTCTCACCGGGACTGGGGACCTTGATGTCGACTGTTGCCATCTATTGAGGTATGAAGTATGCGTGATGAATTCTGGAATACCGGGTCATCAGGCTTTGACCGTTGCCGTTCTGGCTGACCTCGCGAACGCCTGTTCGATGATCGCGATCTGTTGGTTCGCACTTCGCTTGCTACTGCCCGTGGCTGGCGCGCCACTGGCCGGGCGAGCGATCACTTCCCATTTGATCTCGGTGAAGTTCATGGCCAAGTATGACCAAGCCCCCATGTTCAGTGGCTCCTCCTGCACCCACAGATATCGTTCGGCCTTCGCGTATTTCGCGATCACCGCGCGCAATTGATCCGCAGGAAGCGGATGCAACTGTTCGATCCGCACCAACGCCGTATCCCTGATCCCATTCTTTTCGCGATGCTCAGCCAGGTCATAGTGGATCTTCCCCTGCGTGAAGACGATGGTCCTAACTTGTTCTGGCTCCACCTCCACATCATCGATCAGTTCCTGGAAGCCTCCGGTCGCCAAATGATCAAGCTTGCTGACACAGCGCGGATGGCGGAGCAAGCTCTTCGGTGTGAACACCACCAGGGGCTTGCGGAAGTTCCAAGCAAGCTGGCGCCGAAGCGCATGGAAGAAGTTCGCAGGCGTGGTGCAGTTCACCACGACCATATTGCCATCCGCACAGCTGCTGAGAAAGCGCTCCATGCGCGCACTGCTATGCTCCGCACCCTGCCCTTCGTAGCCGTGTGGTAACAGCAGCACAATGCCGTTCTGCGTATTCCACTTCTCCTCCGCACAGCAGAGGTACTGGTCAAGGATGATCTGCGCACCGTTCACGAAATCCCCGAATTGCGCCTCCCAGATCGTGAGCACCTCTGGATTCGTCAACGCATATCCATACTCGTATCCGAGTACAGCATATTCGCTGAGCAGTGAATTGTAGATCTGCAGCAGGGCCTGCCCTTCCTGGATGTGCTTGAGGTGGATGAACTCCTCCTCGCTGTCCTCCAAGCGCACCACCGCGTGCCGGTGGCTGAACGTACCACGCTCCACATCCTGTCCAGTGAAGCGCACCGGATGACCTTCCACGAGAAGCGAACCGTATGCGAGCAGTTCGGCCATACCCCAATCCAGGGTCTCATCGGCCATCATCTTCCTTCGATCGTTCAGGATCTTCTCCAGCTTACTGAAGAACTTCATACCCTCTGGGATGACCGTAAGCTTCTCACCGATCATCCGCAACATCTCTTTCTTCACGCCCGTCATGGGCGAACTCGCGAAATCGCTTTCCTGCGCGCGCTTGAAGCCCTTCCAGCGTTCGGCCATGAAGTTGCTGATGCTTCCCACGCGAACCTGCTTGGCCTCGGTCAGGCGCGCATCCAGCATCTCGCTGAAGGAGCGCTCCATCTCCTCTGCCATTTCACGCGCGCCTTCCACGCCGCTATCGATAAGCTTCTGCGTGTAGATCTCGCGCGGATCAGCATGCGCTGCAATGGCCTTGTACAGCAAGGGTTGCGTGAACTTGGGTTCATCGCCTTCGTTGTGACCGTGTTTGCGGTAACAGAGGATATCCACCCAGATGTCGGTACCGAAGCGCTGCCTGTAATCCATCGCCAGCTTGACGGTGTAGGCCACCGCTTCAGCATCATCGCCGTTCACGTGGAATACGGGGCACAGCGTGGTCTTGGCCACATCCGTGCAGTACGTGCTGGTGCGTGCGTCGATATAGTTAGTGGTGAACCCTACCTGGTTGTTCACCACGATGTGGATCGTTCCGCCAACCTCAAACGCCTTCAATCCGGCCATCTGCACCACTTCATACACCACGCCCTGACCGGCCACTGCTGCATCACCATGGATGATGATCGGCGCCGTTCTTCCTTTGGCGAAATGATCGTCGTGCTCGATGATGGCACGTGAAATGCCCTGCATCACCGGGCCTACTGCTTCCAAGTGGCTGGGATTGGGCGCTAGTGTCAGTCGTACCTCTTTACCGGTATTTGCAGTGATCACACTGCTGTAGCCCATATGGTATTTCACATCGCCCTCTACAAGTGCATCCTCATAGTCCTTGCCGTCGAACTCGCTGAAGATCGCATCATAGGATTTACGCATAGTGTTCGCCAACACATTCAGGCGACCGCGATGGGCCATACCGATGACGTACTCCGTAATGCCCAGTTCAGCCCCATGCTCGATCACCGTGTCCAGCGCAGGGATCAAGGCCTCGGCTCCTTCAATGCTGAAGCGCTTCGCACCGATGAACTTCTTGCCGAGGAACTTCTCGAAGACCACCGCCTCGTTCAACTTCTCCAGAATATCCTTCTTCTGCTCCAGCGTGAAAGATGGCGTGTTACGGGTGCCCTCCATCCGCTCTACCAGCCACTTGATCTTCTCGGGGTTGCGGATGTAGTTGAACTCCACGCCGATGCTCGCGCAGTAGGTCTGATCCAGGAGAGCAACGATCTCGCGGAGTTTACTCGGACCGATGCCGACCTCATTTCCTGCTGTGAAGACCGTATCCAGATCGGCATCGCTGAGCTGGAAATTATCCAACGCCAGCGTCGGCGTGTACTTGCGCCGTTCGCGTACTGGATTGGTGTCGGTGAACAGGTGGCCACGGGTGCGATAGGCGTTGATGAGCTCCAGTACGCGGAACTCCTTCTGGAATCGCTCGTTGCCACCCGCCGCGCTGGCCGCCTTCTCCACCACCGTGGAGGCGCCATGCGCCTGAGGCTCCTCGTGCAGCGCCTTGGCGAATTGGTAACCCTCAAAGAATCGCGCCCAACCCGTTTCGACACTGGCGGGGTCCTTGAGATATTGCTGATACAGGTCGTCCAGCCAAGCGCTGTCGACGTTGCTCAAATAGGAGTATTTGTCCATAGGAACAGAGGCCAAAGTTAGCCGTCAGAGTGGGCCGGTATACGCCCCGAAGGCCTTGGTTGTTGCCTTCCGGCTGTGGAAAACAAAGCTCATCCCAACCCGGCAAATCGGTTGCGGATCAGGACTTTCTGCAGGCAGCGAAGGACCATGCGTCCGGCAAGTTCTGGCAGGCCGCCTTGCGCCATGGCGTCGTTCACTTGCCCCTCCGTAAGGTCTACGCGATTGATCGCACGGGAAAAACGTGAGGGCTCTGTCCGTTCCCACGCACCCAGGTGCGACATAACGCTTGCCCGCAGCCGCTCGAAGGCCTGCTCGTCGGTGCTTGGCAGGGTGATCTCCTCCTCGTTGAGGTCCTTGCGCAATTGAACGACCGTCTCGTACAGCACCACGGCCTCATCGAGGCGCTTTCGCAGGCCATCGCTCGCGCTTCTGGACAGTTCCCCGTGCATGCTGTCGAAAACTTGGACCAAGGTCGCTTTTTACTGGCACTATGTTTGGCCCCCCGTGCATTCAACTTGTACACCTACCATGCGCTCTTCCATCCTACTCCTGTTCTGCTTTGCTCTTTTCACGGCCAAAGCCCAATACGGGACCTTTGACGCCAAGGCGGTGACCGCTGCGAAAGCCAGCACCACGGTAGTGGTGCTGGATGATGGCAACACCTCGTACAACCAGGCGATCACCAGTGCCATGAAGGCCGATTGGAAGTTCACCCAAGCCTTCGACTTCATTAACACGGCGGACCTGGCCACGCGGCCGATCGACCCCACGAAGCTCTACCTGATGAAGATCAAGCGCACGGATGCCGAAAAGCACGACGCGATCTTCCTCGCGCTGATCCAGGGTTGGAAGCAGAAGAAAGGCGACGTCATCGACGTGGCCGACGGTGCTGTGGTCAACATCCCCGACAACCAGGAACTCGCCACCTTGATGATCGATGCCAAGGGCGTGGGCAGCATCAACAGCGCCTTACTTCCACTTTACGCGAAGCACTTGCAGGACTTCCTGAAGAACGTGGAGAACGGTAAGATCAAGGATAAGGCCACGGCCGATCGACTCTACGCCAGCCGCAACCGCTTCATCAAGGACATGGACCTGTGGATCGCCAAAGAACACTTGGACAAGACCGTTCCCGATGCGGCCAAGGCCAAGGAGACCTATACCAAAGGGCTTCAGGTGATGGACCTTTCGCAATTGATGTCCGCTGCTACCAAAGGCGATGGCCGTGTGGCCATCAGCGACGTTGTGATGACCGGGGACTACAAAACGAAGTGGTGCTTCAAGCGCATCTTCAACGCCGGCACAGGTGAGCTGATGTACCTGCGTGATGACGCCGCGCTGTTCGGTAAGAAAGAGGGCTTCATTGCCGAG
Source organism: Flavobacteriales bacterium (assembly GCA_046596155.1). Taxonomy (GTDB): domain Bacteria; phylum Bacteroidota; class Bacteroidia; order Flavobacteriales_F; family PHOS-HE28; genus PHOS-HE28. The sequence continues at coordinate 24,779 of JBKJNF010000141.1, forward strand.
GACCTGCGAATGCTGGAGCAGTCGCGCTGAATACGGAAACATTCCATCGATCATTCTACCGCCCATGGGATCACGGATCCCATGGGCGGTTATCTTTCCGGGAGAACGAAACGACGACGATATGGCCCGGAACTTTTACACCTCGCTTCTTGCACTTTGCCTCGGCGGTCCACTCTTCGCTGGGCACTATTCCGGCGGCAACATCATCTGGAACTGTCAGCTGAACAACACCTACGATGTCACCCTGCAATTGTTCGTGGACTGCAGCGGCACCGCCATCATCCCGCAAACGCTCAGCTTCTCCAGTACCTGCGGCACCAGCTTCACGGTAAGCAACATCCCGGCCTCGGCAGGCGTGGAAGTGTCGCAGCTATGCCCCGCCCAACTGGGCAACAGCACCTGCAATGGTGGCAACCTGCCCGGCATGCGGCTGTATGAGTTCCACACGCAGGTCACACTGCCACCGTGCGACCATTGGACCGTGAGCTGGAACATTTGCTGCCGGGCAGCTTCGCTGAACGTGTTCGGCCTGCAAGGCTTCTACCTCGAGGCCACGATCAACAATGCCACGGGCACCTGCGACAATTCGCCCGTCTTCGCGGAGAATGCCCTCCCGTACGTGTGCGTGAACCAGCTTGTGAGCTACAACTTCGGCCTGAGCGATCCGGAATCGGACTCGCTCGCCTACACGTTCATCAATGCCCGCTTGTTCAGTGGGTCCGTCCAGACCGTGAACTACGTACCCGGCTACAGCGGTGCCTCGCCCATCCCAGGGATCACGCTCGACCCCACCACCGGGCAAGTGCAGTTCACCCCCACATCGATCGGCTATTACGTGGTCGCCGTCCAAGTGAACGCGTTCAATGCCGCCGGTGAACTCACTGGCACTGTGATGCGTGACATTGTGTTCGTGGTGATCAACTGCGCGAACAATAATCCCGATGCCAACTCCGGTGTGATCAGCATTGTGAGCGGACCCGCGCTAGTGATCGCACCTCATGACCTGGCTGTATGCGGTGGGGCATCTTTCTGCTTCAATGCAACGATCACCGATGCCGATGCTTCCCAAGCACTGAACCTGGAAAGCAACGCTGCCGATGTGCTGCCCGGGGCGAACTTCTCAGTAACCGGAACCAACCCGGCCACCGCGCTGATCTGCTGGAACTCGGCAGGTGCATCACCGGGCACATACGCATTCACCGTTGCTGCAACAGATGACGCCTGCCCGCAGCCTGCATCGCAGATCATTACTTATACCGTGACCGTAGCGACCGCCCCATACGCTGGAGCTAATGCGTTTGCGAGCTACTGCAGCGACGCTCCGCCCAACCTGTCAGGATCCCTTGACCCGGCAGCGGATGAAAATGGCACCTTCACCCTTATCGAGCCGAATGTCTATTTGTACGTGGTACCGGCTCTTGGTGATTGTCCGGCGGACTCCTCCATCCTCACCCTGAGCATCGTGCAAGCTCCTGATGCGGGGCTGACCAACGCCATCAACGTCTGTGCGAACGGCGACCTTGTGATGATGGTCGATTCGCTTGCAGGCGCACCACAAGCTGGTGGCACTTGGACGGCACCCAACAACACCGCGCACAGTGGATCCTTCGACCCCGGCTCGGATCCCGCCGGCGTCTATTGCTACACGGTCACCGGTGCTCAACCGTGTGCCAATTCCACCGCCTGTCTGTCGATCACCTTGGTCGATGCGAATGAGGCACAATGCCTGAACACAGGTGTTCAAGGACCGACGCATGCCCTACCATCAATATACCCCAATCCAAGTAGTGGCCTGCTCCGACTTTTCGGCGCCAATGACATCACCCGGGTGGAGATCATCGACACGCAAGGTCGCCTGGCCCATGTCATATCAGCATGGGCGCCGAATGACGTTTTGAACATACCGCTTCCCGCTTCATTGCCCAATGCGCCTTATGTGCTGCGGTTCCTTGATGGAGCAGGCACACACACCCTGACCTTTGACCTGCTGCGCTGAGTTCGTTAACGCCCTGTTGATCCCGAACTGAAAACCACCGGAGTTGTTCACTTCGCAGCATGGCAACGATCCTTATCACCGGCGGCAGTGGACTGGTGGGTCGCCGGCTCACGTCCCTCCTGCTCCGGAACAAGCACGAGGTACGCTGGCTGAGCCGAACTGCTGGAAGCGGTGATGGTGTAACACGCTTTGTTTGGAACCTCGACAAAGGAGCTGTGGATGCGCGCGCATTCGACGGAGTTGACCACATCGTTCATTTGAGCGGTGCAGGTATTGCGGACAAGCGTTGGACCGATGCGCGAATGAAGGAATTGTACGCGAGTCGCGGAGGTGCTGCTAGGCTGATGCTCAAGGCAGCTAGGGTGCACGGCTTTGCGCCGAAGTCGTTCACCAGTGCCAGTGGGTTGGGCATTTACGGTGCCGTCACCAGCGATCGCGTGTTCGTCGAATCGGACCCGGCCGGCCAGGATGCCATCGGACGACTTTCGTTGGACTGGGAACAAGCATCGCTTGAATGGAGCAGCACGACACGCGTGGTGATGCTCCGCACGCCCGTAGTGATCGCGCGCGAAGGAGGCGCGCTTCCCAAACTGGCCGCACCTGCGGCATGGGGACTGGGCGCTGCGCTCGGCTCTGGCAAGCAATGGATGCCATGGGTGCACGTGGACGATCTCGCTATGGCCTACCTGCATGCCATCACGCACACCGAGATGCACGGCGCATATAACGTGTGCGCCCAAGAGCAGCCGACAAACCGCGAATTCATGCGGACTGTTTCTCAGGTCCTCGACAAGCCGTTCTTACTGCCGAACGTTCCAGCATTCGCGCTCCGGCTTGCGCTGGGCGAACTGAGCGATGTGCTATTGGAAGGCTCGCGCGCAAATAGCGCCAAGTTGATCGCAACGGGTTTCCGTTCCCAACACGACGACCTGGCCGGCGCATTGCGCAGTGAATTGAGCTGATAGGCGGAGATACGCTTTAATGCGCCCGGGCCATGAGCATGGCCGCTAGGCCGCGCAGAGGCTCCTTCCGTTCCTGTGGAACCTTCACGGCCTGCAACTCAGCAAGTGCTGCGCTTTCGTGGCGTGCCGCTGCCTCTTCCACCTCTGCACGCACCCCCAGTTCCTCTAATGCATTCAGCATCTGCTGCACGTTACGATCGGCCGCCGACTTTCTGAGCTCCGTGCGAAGCGCCGATGAACCCTGCTCTGCAGAACGCTCGAGGCCACGGATCAGCAACAATGTCTTCTTACCGTTGCGCAGATCGCCTCCGCGTTGTTTTCCTGTAAGCAATGGATCGCCGAAGGCGTCGAGCAGGTCGTCGCGCAACTGGAAGGCGAGGCCCAGGTGTTCGCCAAAGGCACCGAGCCGTTCGCGTTCGTTCGCCGCTGCTCCTGCTACCGAAGCGCCCACCTGTAGTGCGCAGGATAACAACACAGCGGTCTTCAGGCGGATCATCTCCAAGTAGTGCTCGGCGCTTACATCATCGCGGTGCTCAAAGTCCATGTCCAGTTGCTGCCCTTCACAGACCTCCAATGCATAGCGACTGAAGATCCCCAATACCTCATTGCTACGGACCATCTGCTGATAGGCCTTCACCAGCATGGCGTCGCCACTGAGGATGGCGGTGTTAGCGTTCCACTTCACATGCACCGTGGGCTGCCCACGTCTCAAGGGCGATGCGTCCATGATATCGTCGTGCATCAGGGTGAAGTTGTGGAAGAGCTCTATGCCGATCGCTTCATCCAGCACATCCTCTGCACGGCCACCGAACACTTCACATCCCATGAGCACCAAGGCGGGACGCACGCGCTTGGCCGGAAGGCGCAGCAGGTATGCCATGGGCGCGTATAGTTCCCCTACGGGAAGCGACGCGCACCAGCGCTCAATATGCGCCTCGATCAATGCGGCGTGTCCCGTCATCACATGTCCCCGTCGGCCACCTTCAACAAGTACTCGCCATATCCGCTCTTTCGCAAGGGCTCGGCCAGCGTGCGCAATTGCCTAGCGTCGATGAAGCCACGACGGTACGCCACCTCCTCGATGCAACCGATGCGGCGGCCTTGACGCTCTTCGATCACCTGTACATACTGGCCGGCCTGCATGAGCGATGTGAACGTGCCTGTATCGAGCCAGGCGGTACCACGGTCGAGCACATTCACGGTGAGCGTACCACGCTCAAGGTATGTTCTGTTCACATCGGTGATCTCGTACTCCCCACGCGCACTTGGCTTCAGATCGCGCGCGATGTCCAGCACGCTGTTGTCATAGAAGTAGAGGCCGGGCACGGCGTAGTTGCTCTTGGGCTTCGCGGGTTTTTCCTCGATACTGACGGCTTTCTGCCGCGCATCGAACTCCACCACGCCATAGCGCTCGGGATCGCTCACACGGTAGGCGAAGACCATTCCGCCCTGTACGCCGCTGTGCTCCATGAGCTTTGTGCCCAAGCCACTGCCATGGAAGATATTGTCTCCCAAGATCAGGGCCACACTGTCGGTCCCGACGAACGAACGGCCGATGACAAACGCTTGGGCGAGGCCATTGGGGACGGATTGCTCGGCATATGTGAATTCGCAGCCTAGGGAGCGTCCATCACCCAGCAATTTACGGAAGTTCGGCAGGTCGTGCGGCGTGCTGATGATGAGTATCTCGCGAATACCCGCGGCCATCAGCGTGCTCAGCGGATAGTAGATCATCGGCTTGTCATAAACCGGCATCAACTGCTTACTTACCGCCAGGGTCAATGGGTGCAGCCGTGTTCCGCTTCCACCCGCAAGAATGATCCCTTTCATTCCTCGGTACTGTTTTCCAGCTTCAGTTCGCCTACATCAATGTCGTCCTCCTCATCCATGATCTCCAACAGCGGTTCTTCGAAGGCTTTCGTCATCAAGCGCTTGTTGAACGAGAGCACTAGGGAAGGCAATACCAGGAGGTTGGTGAACATGGCGACCAGGAGCGTGATACTGGTGAGAATGCCGAGCGCGCGGATGCCGCCGAACTGGGAGAAACCGAACATTGAGAATCCTGCAAGCAGAACGACGCTCGTGTAAATGATGCCGACGCTCACTTCGCGTGTGGCATGGTCCACGCTGCGCTGCAGATCATGGCCGGTCAGCTTCAACTCCAGGCGGTAGCGCGCCAGAAAGTGGATGGCGTTGTCCACCGCGATACCGAGCGCGATGCCGAACACGAGCATTGTACTGGGCTTGATCGGGATGCCCGCAAACCCCATAATGCCTGCCGTGAACACCAGTGGGATCACGTTGGGGATGAGCGAAACGATCAGTATTCGGAATGAGTTGAACAGCAGTGCCATAAGTGCCACGATA
>JBKJNF010000278.1:0-2916 GCA_046596155.1 Flavobacteriales bacterium
TGCTGTAGGTCAGCGGAGCGTTGCCGCAATTGTCCGTGGTGGCCACCGCCACATCCGCTGGGTTGATCGTTACCGTGCCCGCGCTGTCCAGTGAAGCCGTAACGCCATTGCACACGACCGTTGGAGAAATGGTATCGAGCACCGTGACGACAGCCACGCAACTTGCTGCATTGCCATCATCATCCGTCACGGTAAGGGTCACGTTGTTCGCACCCACGTGGCTGCAATCAAAGTTCGTTTGTGAAGCCACGAGGCTCACGATCATGTCATTGTCGGTGGAACCACCATCAATATCGCTTGCTACGATGCTGGCATTAGCGTTGCCATCGAGGTATATCGTTACCGGCTGACAGACCGCCACCGGAGGGATCACGTCGTTCACGGTGATGACGGCCGTGCAAATAGTGCTGTTTCCGCTGTTGTCCACCACGGTGAGGGTCACCGTATAGGTGCCGACCGCGTTGAAGCTGTTGGGAGATACGCTCATGCTCGCGATACCGCAGTTGTCGCTGCTGCCATTATCCACAGCGCCAGCAATAAGGCCCACACTTCCGGTACCATCCAGCTCAAGGGTCACGGGCTGGCAGACGGCCACCGGAGGAATGTTGTCCGTCACGGTCACCGTTTGGGTGCAATTAGTGGTGTTTCCCGCATTGTCCGTTACCGTCCATGTCACCGTGGTATTGCCGAGCTGGAATGCGGCCGGTGCATTGTTCGTCACACTGGCAACGCCGCAGTTATCACCTGTAACGGGTACACCAAGAGCGACTCCAGTAGCCGTGCATCCACTGTTGGTGGTGGCGGTCACCGCAGGTGGGCAGCTGATCGAGGGCGCGCCATTGTCGACCACGGTGACGGTCTGTACACAGGTTGAGGTGTTGCCGCTGTTGTCCGTCACGGTCCAGGTAACTGCCGTATTGCCCAAGGGGAATATCGCTGGCGCATTGTTGGTCACGCTGGCTACGCCGCAGTTATCGCTGGTCATCGGTGTTCCCAAGCTTACACCGGTGGCCGTGCAGCCACTGTTCGTGGTGGCGCTTACGTTGGCCGGGCAGGTGATCGTTGGCGGTACATTATCGGATACCATCACCGACTGAGTGCAAGTAGCTGAGTTGCCGCTGCCATCCGTCACGGTCCAGGTGACCGTGTTGGTTCCGATCGGGAAGGCCGCGGGTGCGTTGTTGGTCACACTGGCCACACTGCAATTATCTCCGGTCACCGGGATGCCTAGGTTGACGCTGGTTGCGGTGCAGCCCGTGTTGGTGGTGGTATTCACATTAACCGGGCAGGTGATGGTGGGGTCGGTATTATCGACGACCGTGACCGTGGCGCTGCAGGTGCTGCCATTTCCGCTCTGATCGGTCGCTGTGATGGTGACCACGTTCGCCCCGATATCCGTACAGGTGAAGTCGTTCTTGCTGGCGATGATCGTGGCGATGGAGCAATTATCCGTGCTTCCATTGTTCAGGGCAGCCGCCGTGACGCTCGCATTTCCGTTTCCATCCAAATAGATCGTTGCATTCTGGCAGCTGGCAGTCGGCGCAATATTGTCCACTACCGTAACCACAGCTGTGCACTGAGCAACGTTGCCACCGTCATCCGTTACGGTCAGGGTCACGTTGTTGGCGCCAAGGTCCACACAGGTGAAGGTCGTCTGGCTGGCCGCAACGCTCACGATCGTGCCGTTATCCGTTGACCCTCCATCGATCTGCGCGGCAGTGATGGTCACCGTACCACTGACATTCAGATTGATCGTGATGTTCTGGCAAACCGCCACAGGAGGCTGGTTGTCCGATACCATTACGGAGGCATTGCAATTGGCACTGTTGCCCGCCCCATCGGTCAATGTCAGGGTGATCGGGTATATACCCACTGCAGTGTAGTCGCTCACCGGCACGCTCATCGAGGCGATACCGCAATTGTCCGTGCTTCCATTGTTCACCTGGGCTGCGGACACAGAAGCATGACCGGATCCATCGAGGTTCACGCTCACGTTCTGGCAGATCGCGATCGGGGCTTCTGTATCATTCACCGTAACCGTGAAGGAGCAGCTTGCCGTGAGGCCTGCGGCATCGATCACTTGATAGGTCACCACCGTACTACCCACAGGGAATGTGCTGCCGCTTGCTAGGCCCGCTGTGCGCGCGGTGCCGGCGCCAGAGCAATTATCTGTGCCTACAGGTGCGATATAGCTCACCAACGCACCACAGACACCGATGTCATTACTTACGGAAATGCTCGCTGGACAAGCGATAGTGGGAGGCAAGGCATCCACCACCGTCACCGTGAAAGTGCAGGTGGCCGTGTTACCGCTGCCGTCCGTGGCCGTGTAGGTAATGGTGGTGGTGCCTAGTGAGAAGGTGCTGCCCGAGGCAGGTCCCGCCGTTTGCGTGATCGTCGCTCCCGAGCAGTTGTCGCTCACCGTGGGTGCAACCCAGGATGCAGTTGCCGTGCAAGCAGCACCCGCGTTCAGCGTAATGTTGGCGGGGCAGCCATTGATCACTGGAGCAGTGACGTCAATTACCATTACCGTGAAGCTGCAGCTCGCCGTGTTGCCGCTGCCGTCCGTGGCCGTGTACGTAATGGTGGTGGTACCCAGCGCGAAGGCTGTGCCGGAAGCAGCACCCGCCGTTTGGGTAATGGTTGAACCCGAGCAATTGTCGCTCACCGTCGGAGCGACCCAGGTCGCCACAGCCGTGCAAGCAGCACCTGCGTTCACTGTAATGTTCGCAGGGCAACCGCTTATCACCGGAGCCGTAACGTCTACCACTGTCACCGTGAAGGTGCAGGTGGCCGTGTTACCGCTGCCGTCCGTGGCCGTGTACGTGATCGTGGTTGCACCCAGCGGGAAGGCTGTGCCTGAAGCAGGGCCTGCGGTCCGCGTGATCGTGGAACCCGAGCAATTGTCGCTCACCG
>JBKJNF010000279.1:0-6027 GCA_046596155.1 Flavobacteriales bacterium
AGTCCAGTGCGCTCTGCCACTTGTTGGTAGCACTGCCGTTCCAGGTAGAACAGCCGGATGCAGGTGCGCTGGCCTTCGTTCAACTGGTCGATGGCTTCTTCGAGGCGCTGCAGTGTGGCCTCGTGCAGCACGGCTTCGTCTACATCGTCGCCATCTGTCAAGTCAATGTTCTCATCCAATGGTTTCGCTGGAACGCGTTTGCGCAACTGCATTAGGCATCGGTTGCGCGCAACAGTGTGGATCCAGGGGCGGAAGGACTTCACCTCGTGCATCGCGAGCAGTTCGGGCAGCGCGCCGAATAGTTCCACCACGGTGTCCTTCGCCCGTTCGGTATCCTGTAGGTACTTCATACACACCCCGAACACCAGGTGCGCATAGCGGTCCCACAAAGGAGCAAGCGAGAGCTGATCTCCGCCCTTCAAGCGGATCACTAGCTCCGCGTCGCTCTGCGTTCCTATGGCCTTCCAGCGTATGAACATGGTCCTGATCTCCGATCACTCATCTGCTAACTGCCATCTTCAACTGCCGTCTGCCTAATGCCAACTGCCTACTGCCAACTGCGCACTGCTCACTGGATCCCCGCGTTCCGCTGCTGATACAGATCGAAGTAACTCTTCGTTTCGATCGCCACCACGCCGCCGGTCACATCGCCGTACTTCGCCGGGAGTCCACCAGTGTATACACTGAGGCTGTTGATGGCGTCGGTGGGTACCCCGCTGAGCGCGCTGCCCACCTTCATGCCATCCACGAAGTAGCACATGTTCTCGCTGCGCGAGCCGCGGAAATACAAACCGTCGCCGTTAGGGCTCTTGTACACGCCGGGGGTATTATTGCTGATGAGCTGCACGGGTTTCTTCCGGTCCGGGTTCCGCTTGAAGTCGGTGTGGAAGAGCTTCATCACGCCGGGGTTGTCGGCGTCGATGAGCTTGGGCATCCATTTGCCGCGCTCCACGATCACCGGATCCATTTCCTTGGACGCCTTCAAAAGCAGATCGCCCATCACCGTGTTGTTGTCGGGGTTCACCAGCACACCTTCGAAGGTGCGGTCGATGTTCATGGCCACCACGCGCACATGGTATGCACCGGGCGGAAGCGGCTTCAGCAGAAAGCGTCCGTCGGCATCGCTTTGGGTGTGGAACCGGTTCTCCCCTTGCGTGGCAGTGATATCGGTGAAGGGAAGCGGATCCTTGCTCTCATCCAGCAGCCGACCTTGGATGGCCCCGAAGCTTTGGGCGAAGAGCTGGCCCCCGACGATGATCGCGAGGGCGGCAGGCAGATAGCGTGTGCGCATGGTCAATGGGTGTTTGACCCTAGGATGCGGATCCGGGGCGGATCGCATAAAAGACCATTGGGTCGGTCCTACAACTCCTCCGCCACCACCTCCCGCACGCCGGGCACCATCTGCTTCAGCAAGTTCTCCACTCCGCCTTTCAGCGTGACCATGCTGCTGGGGCAGCCGCTGCACGAGCCGCGCAGGTCCACGGCCACCACGCCGTCCTTGAAGGAGCGGAAGGCGATGTGGCCGCCATCACCAGCAACAGTGGGACTCACGTATTCATCGAGTACCGAAATGATCTGACGCTCGATATCATCGGCCGGTTCGGCGTGCGACACGGCGCGCTCGTTGGCGTCGGCCAAGGCCTGGGCAGGAGCGTCGTTGCTCACCACGCGACCGTCGGTGTTCATGTACTCCTGGATGTATTCGCGCAATTCCAACTCTACCAGGTCCCAGGTAACTATGTCGTTCTTCGTCACCGTGATGAAGTTGCCCGTGATGAACACGCCAGTGACGAAGGGCAGGTTGAAGACCTTCTCGGCCAAGGGTGAAACGCCTTCGGCCTCCTGGGGTGTGCGGAACTCGAGCATGCGGCCATCGGGCACGAGCAGGATGCTGGTCACAAATCGGCGCGTGGCCGGATTGGGGGTCATCTCAGCGTAAACGCTTACGGGCAGGGCTTTGGCGGTGGTCTCCATGACTGATTCGGTGCTCAAAGGTAGGCTGGTGTTAGCCGGTGGCTTCACGATCCTTGGCGGTACGTTGCGCTGACCTGCACGGTCGCCCTTCTACCTTTGTGCCACATGCACGCAGCGCTACATATCCGTTGGAGCACGGTCCTGATGGCCGTGTTGCTCCTGATGGGCACGGCCGCGCCCATGCTCACACGCATGACCTGCGTGATCAGCGGGCACGTTCAGATGCAGGTGGGCCAGGCGAAGGACTGCTGCTCTGATCGCGAGAGCCGGCATGGCGCTCATCTGGAAGCCGTCTGTTGTGTGTTCGAGCAGACCGCGCCAAAGCACGAAGTCTGCACATCACAGGTGTTCAACGGACCACTGGTGTCCGAGCTGGTCGCGCTTCAGCCCGAAGCGGCCATCGGGATCCCTGCGCCCCCAGTTGTCTTCCGTTCGGCCATCATTACGCGGCCGCCTCCCCTCCTTCCGGGTGAGCGCATCAGCCTTCACGGCACCTATCGGATCTAGGCCGTGTCCTTCGCATGCCGCTGAGCCACGTGCCATCGGCCGTTCCATTTTTTTGTCGTGAACGGAAAGACACCTTCTCCTTTGATCACCCGAACCACCTTCCTCCTTTTCTTGCTCGCCCAAGCCCATTGCCTTGTTGCGCAGGACAGCACCGCCCTGCATGTAGTGGTGAGCGGTCGAGACCTGAGCGGCACCGCGATGCCCGTGCCCTTCGCATCGCTCTACGTTGCGGATCAGGGCATCAGCGGCATGACCGATGAGCGCGGACAAGCCGATCTGCCGCAACCTTCCCGTTTCCCCGCACGGCTGATCACGAGTGCCTTGGGCTTCGCGAGCGATACGCTTGTAATGAACGCGGCTGGCGGACGGGTGACCGTGATGCTCGAAGCGGTGCGTGAACTGAAGCCGGCCGAAGTGGTGGAACGCCAGCAAGGCACGCACTTGAGCCTGCGGAACACGCTGGCCACCGAGGCCATCGGCGCCAAGGAGCTGAAACGCGCAGCATGTTGCGACCTCAGTGAGAGCTTCGAGACAAACGCCACAGTGGACGTGAGCTTCAGCGATGCGATCAGCGGCACGAAGACCATCCGCATGCTGGGCCTCGATGGTCGCTATGCGCAGATCAGCTTGGAGAATATTCCCTTCATCCGCGGGATGTCCTCGAGCTATGGGCTCACGCTGATCCCCGGGCCATGGATCAATGCCATCAACGTGAGCAAAGGCATCGGCACGGCGGTGAACGGGCCCAACGCCATGACGGGCCAGATCGATCTGTGCCTGCTGGATCCAGCTATGGCCGATCCGCTCTTCACCAACCTCTACGTCAACAGCCAGGGCCGCACAGAGCTGAACGTGAACACGGCGCAACACCTGGGCAAAGGTGGCGACAACCTGATCATGCTACAGGGCAGCATGAACCAGCGCGACATGGACGACAATAGCGACGGCTTCCGCGACCAACCTTTGACGCGCCGTTTCAACGTGATGGACCGCTGGTTACAGCGTACCAAGAAGCGCACCACGCAGGTGATCGCGCGCTACGTCACCGACAAGCGCAACGGTGGCCATACCGACGCGCACACACCGCTGGAAGGCACCTCGGGGCGGCATTACCGCGTGGACATCGGCAACGAAATGGGCGACGTGATCGTGAAGAATGGTTGGATCCTGCGCGACAGCACCAAAAGCATCGGGCTGCTGGGTTCCTTCCGCAACCACACCGTGAGCTCGGCATTCGGCGACCGCCGCTATGACGGTTCGCAGCTCAGCGGTTACGCGAACGTGGTGTACCAGCAACTACTGCGGAAGGGCAACGACCAGCTGAAGACAGGACTCAGCTGGCAATACGATGGCTATATCGAGCAGTTCAACGACAGCAGCTTCAACCGCGTGGAACGCATGCCCGGTGCGTTCGCGGAGTACACGCGATCGCGCAAACGGTTCACCTTGGTGGGCGGCCTGCGTGCGGATCTCAACGACCTGTACGGCACCACCATATCGCCACGGATCCACGTGAAGTACGACATCGGTCCGCTCACCGTGGTGCGTCTTTCCGTTGGCAACGCGTTCCGCAGTGCTAACCCGCTGGTAGAGAACGCGAGCGCCCTGGCGAGTTCGCGCAATGTGGTGGTGGAAGGTCCACTGGGCCAAGAACGGGCGTGGAACGCTGGTGCATCGTTGCTGCACAAGTGGAAATGGTTCCGCCGCAAATGGTCCTTCGCGCTTGATCTGTACCGCAGCGAATTTACGCAGCAGGTGGTGGCCGATCTGGACCGCAACCCGCGGACGCTGGCCATCTACATGCTGAACGGCCCGAGCTATGCGAACAGTCTTCTCACCGATGTGCAAGTCGAACTTTCGCGTACGGTGAACATGAAAGCGAGCTATCGATGGTACGATGTGCACACCACGTACGACGGAATTCTGCGCACCCGTCCGCTCACGCCCGCGCACCGAGGCCTGTTGGACCTTTCATACGAGGGCCGCGACGAGCATTGGCGGTTCGACATCGCCTGGAACCTTTTCGGATCCTCGCGCCTGCCCAGCACTGCTTCGAACCCGGACAATTTCCGATTCCCTGAACGATCACCTGCATATGCCACTCTCAACGCGCAGATCACGCGCAAATTCGGCACCTTCGAACTCTACATCGGTGGGGAGAACCTCACTAACGCACTGCAATCGCGCCAGATCATTTCACCCGAAGATCCCTTTGGCCCTTATTTTGACGCGTCGCTGATCTGGGGGCCGACCAACGGACCCATGATCTACGGCGGATTCCGCCATACCCTGAAAAAACGTACACCCACCCACCCATGAAACGGTTGTTCCTCCTGACGTTGATCCTCCTAACCACCCGGGCCTGGTCGCAGGATCAGGAAACTTTGGTGGACCTCGCCATCCACACGAATGCGGTCTGCGACATGTGCCGCGAGACCATCGAAAAGGAATTGATCTATGAAAAAGGCGTGCGCATGGTCACGCTGGACCTGGACAGCAACGTGATCCGCGTGCAAATAGATCCGAAGCGTACGGATGTTGCGAAGGTGCGGATGGCCGTGACCAAGCTCGGATATGCGGCCGATTCGCTGCCGCCCGATCCGAAGGCCCGTCTGGAACTGCCTGCCTGCTGCCAGAAGGAAGGCTGCGGCCTGCCCCACGAAAAGAAGGATTGATGGCCCTCATTCGTACCCTGCGAGGCGTAACGCCAACCTTCGGCAACGACGTCTTCCTGGCTGAAACGGCCGTGGTGATCGGCAACGTGATCATGGGCGATGACTGTAGTGTTTGGTACAACGCCGTGGTGCGCGGAGATGTGAACGCCATTCGTATCGGCCACCGCGTGAACATCCAGGATGGTGCGGTACTGCATTCCACGTATCAACGGGCCGCGCTTACCATCGGTAACGATGTAAGCATCGGGCACAACGCCATTGTACACGGCTGCACCGTGAAGGACAAGGTGCTCATTGGCATGGGCGCCATTGTGATGGACCATGTGGTTGTGGGCGAAGGCAGTGTGGTCGCGGCCGGCGCAGTGGTCACACAGAACACCCTGGTGGAACCGGGCAGCCTGATGGCCGGTGTGCCAGCCAAACGCATCGGCCCGGTGAGCGCCGACCTGTCGACCAACGAGATCGAGCGGATCGCGAAGAACTACCGGATATATGCTGGGTGGTTCAAGGAAGGCTGAGCACTCCATTTGCCCAGTTGGCGGGTCCCAGCGCCACAGGCTGAAGATCAAGCATGGCGAGGATCGGTCGCACGGCCTCGGGATCACGGCTCGTGAAGACCTGCAGTTGCCCCTCTGTTCCGATGGCCAGCAAGCCGCGATCATCCAAGGTGCGTCGCACATGGCGTGCAACGGCTGGAGCTGGATCGATCACCTCGACGCCGGGTCCGCAGATGCCTTCGATCAAGGGACGCACCAGCGGGTAATGTGTGCAGGCCAGTACTAATTGGTCCATGCCTTGCGCCAGCATTGGTTCCAGCCAGCCACGCAGGAGGTGCTCCGTAGATGCCGCGTTCAGCTCGCCGGCCTCAATG
>JBKJNF010000191.1:0-4284 GCA_046596155.1 Flavobacteriales bacterium
CCGCGTCGCTGCCGATGCCGATGGTGCCCTTCTTGGGGAACATGCCGAAGATCTTCGCGGGGTTGGTGGCCGTGACCTCCACGAACTTGTTCACGGTGATGCGCTTCTTGTTCACGCCTTCGCTGAAGAGCAGTTCCATGCGGTGCTCGATGGCGGGGTGACCGTTGGGGATCTTCGAGAAATCGTCTTTTCCGAGCAGCTTCTTTTCCCACGTGAACGGACAGTGATCGGTGGCCACCACTTGGATGCTGCCCTGTTCGATGCCGGCCCACAGCTGCGCCTGATCCTTCTTCTCGCGCAGGGGCGGACTCATCACCCACTTCGCGCCATCCTCGCGCTCGTAAAGCGATGCATCGAGTAGCAGGTATTGGATACAGGTTTCCGCCAGCACGCGCTGGCCGCGTCTTGCGGCGTCGCGCACGGCGTTCAACGCACCCTCGCAGGTCATGTGCACGATGTAGGCGGGAACACCCGTGTAGCTCGCCATATCGGCAAAGCGGTGACTGGCCTCGGCCTCGGTGATCTCCGGTTGAGAGCGGTAGTGGTAGAGCGGTTCCAGGTTGCCTTCGCTGCGGTGCTTCTGTACGAGGAAGTCGATCATGTCGCCGTTGGTAGCGTGCACCGTGACCAGTCCGCCCTGCTTTTTAACTTCCTGCATCAGGCCCACCATCTGGCGGTCGTCGATCATCAGCGCCCCCTTGTACGCCATGAAGGTCTTGAAGCTGGTGATGCCTTCCTGCTCGATCATCTCCTTCACTTCCTTCTGCGTGTCGTCGTTGAAATCGGTGACGGCCATGTGCCAGCTGAGGTCGCCGTAGAGGTTACCGTTCATGCGGCCCTGCCACTGTTCCAGCGCATGGCGCAGGCTCTTGCCCTGCGTTTGAAGGATGAAGTCGATTACGGTAGTGGTGCCGCCGTGTAACGCAGCGCGCGTACCCGT
The DNA here is from genome assembly GCA_046596155.1 of Flavobacteriales bacterium. GTDB lineage: Bacteria > Bacteroidota > Bacteroidia > Flavobacteriales_F > PHOS-HE28 > PHOS-HE28. The sequence goes on from JBKJNF010000191.1 coordinate 941, forward strand.
TTCGTAGTTGTCGCTGCTGAACGTACCCATGAAGGGCATGTCCAGATGCACATGCGGATCGATGCCGCCGGGTAGCACGAACATGCCTTTCGCGTCGATCACCTGTGCCCCGTTGTCAGAGAGGTCGTGCCCGATCGCCTTGATGTGCTCGCCTTCGATGAGGACATCGGCGCGGTGGAAGTCGGCGGCTGTTACGACGGTTCCGTTCTTAATGAGGAGGGACATGATCAGCGGAGGAGGGGAATTAGCCGATGTGCGGATGACGGAGAGTTCGATCAGCTAATTGGCACATTGGCACATGAGCTAATTGAACCGGGTTCCAAGTTAATCGCGAACGGCCTTGCCCCTGCTCAGCTCCCAATACACCGCGAACGCCGTGATCGTTCCGCTGAACCACGAGAGCTGATAAAAGACCTCCAGCGGCTTCACCCAGTAACCGATGATGGCCGCGAGCACACCGGCGACCAAGGCGATGATCGCCGCGCTGTTCACGCCCGCGTGCGGACCATCCGCCTTGTACAGGTCGGCGATCACCAGCGTGCGCTTGCGGATGATGAAGTAGTCACAGAGCAGGATGCCGAGCACCGGGCCGAGCAAGCCGCTGATGAAGATGAGGATGCCGCTGATCTCGTTCATCAGCCACCATGGGCAGATAACGACGCCGACAAGTCCAGCGATAACACCACCCGCGCGGAAGCTGATCTTGGTGGGAAAGAGGTTGCTGAAGGCATTGGCCGGTGCGATGACGTTCGCTGCGATGTTGGTGCTCAGCGTGGCGATCAGCATCGCGATCTGTGCAAAGATCACCACGCCAGGGCTCTTGAACTTGTCCACGAGGGAGACCGGATCCCACGGCGCGTCTTCGGCGATGAGCACATCCTTGAAGGCCACTACGGCCGCGCTGGTGACGAAGATGCCTACGAACGAATAGAAGAGCATTGTGCCCGGCAAGCCGATGAACTGGCCGGCGATCTGGTCCTTCTGGGTCTTCGCATGCCGCGTGATGTCAGAGATGCTGATGGACATGGTGGCCCAGAAACCGACCATGGCCGTGAACCACATGAGGTACTGCCAGGACATACTTGGGGCTGCCGCAAGCGCGGCCGGCTTCACATCGATGCTCGTTGACAAGTGGCCTTCGGCATCCTTGAACTGCACTTGCACAACCTCCTCCATGCCGATAGACACGGTCGTTATCGCCTTGGTGATGGGCATCCACTCGCCGCCGGGCACGGTTTCGCGCTGGATCGGGAACACAAGACGATAGTGCGTTGCCTTCGGGGTTCCGTCCGTATTCAGCAGCGGTGAAAGCCCCAGGGTTCTCCCCGGCGCATCTGCATAGGGCAGCACCGCGACCGTCCCCTGCTGCAACTGCTTTCCTTGCAACAACGCGTTAGAGAAGCCACCCGCGCTGTTCGTGCCCCAAACGATCAACAAAAAACCGATGAGGATCAGGATCGGTGCGCTCCAATCCTCCAACCAGCGGATGCTCTCCGTGCCCTTCCAGATGAACCAGATGTTGATCAACCAGAACACGCCGAAGCAGATGAACTTGCCAACACCTAAGGCGACTTCACCTTGCTGACCGGTCGCGGCATTCCAGATGGAATAGATCGCCAGCCCTCCGATCCACGTTTGCACGCCGAACCAGCCGCAGGCAACAATGGCACGCAACAAGCTCGCGATGTGGATGCCTTGCGTTCCGAACGCGGCGCGGCCCTGCACCGGAAAGGGGATCCCATATTTCACCCCGGCGTGACCGTTGAGCACCATGGGAATGGTGATCACTAGGTTCGCCAGGCCTATTATGGTGAGCGCAGCCTGCCAGTTGAGGCCCGCGCGCATCATGTACGAGGCCAGCAGGTAGGTGGGAATGCATACCGCCATGCCCACCCAGATCGCGGCGAGGTTCCACTTGTTCCACGTGCGCTTCTCCGGCGGGATGGGCGCGAGGTCTTCGCTGTAGAGGGAGGAGGTGGTGATGTCGTCCATAGCGATCAACGGAACTCGCCGACAAAGTAATTGTCGCTGCGCATAGGGAACCTGTGTCCCCCGGGAAATTCGTGTTCGCCAACCGTTCTATCCTTTGCGCAGCAAAAGGCTGAGGATACGCGGTGGTGTGGAGTGATCATCCGCATCAAAGTGCTCGCCGAGGTGAACAAGCTCCAGACCGCTGGCATGCGCTGCGCGGAGGAAGTCAGAGACGTGGTGGTTGAAACAGGTGACCAGTTGCATGCCTTCGGCCGTTTCGAACCTCGCTTGGGTGCCAGCGTATTGCTTGAAAGGATGCAATTCGCCGATATATACATAACCGCCGGGTGCAAGGCTCGCCGCGGCTTCGGTAAATACAGGCTGCAAGTGCTCCACATGCTCCAGGACCAGGCTGAAGATGACGAGTTCATAAGACCCATCGCGGAAAGTCCAAGGCTGAAGGATGTCCGCCTGCATGAAGCGGACCTTATCTGACACGACCTTCCCGCGTGCCTTGGCGAGCATGCCCGGTGAAAGATCCACCGCAGTGATCTGTGTGGCGCGTTCAGTGAGCCACACGGTGTTCTTGCCGGTTCCACTACCGATCTCCAATACGCGGGTGAAGGGCACATCACGCAAGACCGCGCGCAGCACCTGCCCTTCCAGATCGCGCGTACGATTGATGTTGTTGTCGTACAGCTCCGACCATTCGTCATAAGCCGCCCCTATGCCTTCATACTTCGCCCCATCTTCTTCCATGCGATCAAAGGAAAGACGGATCTGCTTTGGTCGGTAGAAGCGCATGAGGCTAATGCAAAACCACAAATCAATGGTTGAACCGGTGATCTGGGCAACAGCAAAAAACGGCTGGCAGCTACTTTAGCCAGAGACCCTTGATCACCTTCGAGGACGTAATAACAGGCAGCCCTCGCAGAGCAGAATGGCCGCTTCGCTTGGATGCGTAGATTCAGCCATGTTTGCTCGTTGCTCCTCACTGCTTTTCGCGGCACTCGCCTTCACCGCGCATGCCCAAGGCCCAGATCTGATCGGCTATTGGCAGAACTGGAACGATGCAAGCGCGCCCTACATCCAATTGGACCAAGTAGATACGCGCTATTCCGTGATCGTAGTGGCGTTCGCATTGCCTGCGGCCGGAACCACTTACAACATGGCGTTCACACCCGATCAGGTGACGCCAGCGGTATTCACCGGTAGGGTGGCCGCATTGCAGGCTGCAGGCAAAAAGGTGTTGATCTCCGTAGGCGGCGCCACCGCCACGGTGAAACTGAACAGCAACACCGAGCGCGACCAATTCGTGACAAGCATGACCACCATCCTTAACACATACGGGTTCGATGGAATGGACCTGGACC
>JBKJNF010000165.1:0-22177 GCA_046596155.1 Flavobacteriales bacterium
CCTTTTGCTGCGTCGCCCACCCGGACGTGAGGCATACCCAGGTGACGTGTTCTACCTGCACAGCCGCCTTCTGGAGCGTGCCGCCAAAGTGACCTCCGACCAGAGCGTGGCCGAACAGATGAACGACCTGCCCGCGTCGCTGAAAGGCAAGGTGAAAGGCGGTGGTTCATTGACCGCACTTCCCATCATCGAAACGCAGGCCGGCGACGTATCCGCCTACATCCCCACGAACGTGATCTCCATCACCGATGGACAGATCTTCTTGGAGAGCAACCTCTTTCTCAGCGGCGTGCGCCCCGCCATCAACGTGGGCATCAGCGTAAGCCGCGTGGGTGGCAACGCACAGATCAAGTCCATGAAGAAGGTGGCTGGCACGTTGAAACTCGACCAGGCCGCTTACCGTGAACTGGAGGCCTTCTCGAAGTTCGGCTCCGACCTGGACGCGACGACCAAGGCCGTGTTGGACAAGGGCGCTCGCAACGTGGAGATCCTGAAGCAGGGCCAGAACAGTCCCGTGCGTGTGGAGGAGCAGATCGCGATCATCTACTTGGGTACCAAAGGCCTGTTGAGCAAGGTGGCCATCAAGAACGTGAAGCAGTTCGAGCAGGAGTTCATCACCATGCTGCGCAACAAGCACAGTGATGTGCTCGCTGCCTTGAAGAAGGGCCAGATCGACGATACCATCACCGCCACGCTGGAGAAGGTGGGCGCCGACCTCGCCATAAGCCACGCGAACTAAGATCCCGCAGCGCGCGCATCGATGGCCAACCTGAAGGAAGTCCGGAACCGGATCGTCTCCGTCAATAGCACGAAGCAGATCACCGCCGCCATGAAAATGGTGAGCGCTGCCAAGCTGCGCCGTGCACAGGACGCCATCGTCCGCATGCGCCCCTACGCAGAGAAGCTGCAGGCCATCCTGAGCAATGTGAGCGCGTCGCTGGATAGCAGCGAAGGCAAGTACAGCGCACAACGCGAGGTGAAGAATGTGCTCCTCGTAGCCATCGTGAGCAACCGCGGCCTCGCTGGAGCTTTCAATGCACAGGTGTTCCGCTCCATCCGTAGACTGATCATCGAGCACGAGGCACAGGGACATATCGTACAGGTGCTTCCCTTGGGAAAGAAGGCGATGGACCAGTACCGTCGCACCAAGTATTTTGACCCCGAGCTGCCTACGGACGGTGCAAGCCTGTACGACGGCCTCACCTTCGACAAGGTGGCGCCTAAGGCCGAGCTGATCATGGAGTTGTTCGCCAGCGGTACCTACGACCAGGTAACGTTGATATACAACAAGTTCAAGAATGCGGCCATGCAAGTGCTCATGGAGGAGCCCTACCTGCCCGTGCGCCCAGCGGAGCAGGCCAGCGCGCCGAAGGACAAGCAGGCGACGAAGACCGACTACATCATGGAGCCTGACCGCTATACGATCGTGCAGGAGATCATCCCGAAGAGCCTGAAGATCCAGCTATACAAGGCGCTGCTCGATAGCAACGCGGCGGAGCATGGGGCGCGCATGACCGCCATGCACAAGGCCACCGACAACGCCGATTCGCTGTTGAAGGACTTGAAGCTATCCTATAACAAGGCCCGCCAAGCGGCCATTACCGGCGAGATCCTGGAGATCGTGGGAGGTGCCGAGGCGTTGAAGGGTTGAGGCTTCCGCCGACCAACGCTACCTCGCTCAGTTACGGAGCGTACTCGTGATAAGCGTGAACAGGTCGACCTTCCCAGGAACCGTGCATTCGGGACGGGCTTCCGGTACTATACCGAACCTCGGGTGTGCGACCTGCGTTCCAACGGTCTAATTTCACAGCGCATTCACCTATCACCATGGAGAACCTCATCAACGGATTTCCCCGTCAACTCAAGGAAGCGATCGAGATCGGCCGCAAGGCCCAATTGAAAGCCCCGGGCGGCCCTTACAGCAACGTAGTGGTCACCGGACTAGGCGGCAGCGGCATCGGCGGACGTATTGCTGCGCAGCTAGTAGCGGCCGAAGCCAAGTGCCCCATTGAGGTCTACAGCAATTATTACTTGCCTGCCTATGTGAACCACAAGAGCTTGGTGATCGCCTGCAGCTACAGTGGAAACACGGAGGAAACGATCGCCGCGATGGAACAGGCCCTGGCCAAGGGCGCCCGCGTGTGCGTGGTGACCAGTGGTGGCACTATGCTCGACATGGCCAAGGAACGCGGCCTCGATCACATCGTGATACCGGGTGGAAGTCCGCCCCGCACCATGCTGGCCTACTCATTGACACAGCAATTCTTCATCCTCCACCACTTCGGCATCATCGGCGATGGATTCGAAGGCGCGATGAAGAACGCTGCCTTGATGCTCGACAAGGACAAAGAGGACATCAAGAAGGCCGCGATGGAACTCACGGAAAAGCTCGTCGGCAAGCGCTTGGTGATCTATAGCGAGGCCAGCACCGAGGCCGTGAGCATCCGCTTCCGCCAGCAGGTGAACGAGAACAGCAAGGAACTGTGCTGGCACCATGCCATTCCGGAGATGAACCACAACGAACTGGTGGGATGGGCTGGCGCTGACAAGAACATTGCCGTAGTGATCTTCCGCCACAAGGAGGACCACGAGCGCAGCCAGATGCGTATGGAGATCAACAAAGGCATTTTCGAGAAGTACACGCCCAACGTATTCGAAGTGTGGAGCAAGGGCGACACGACCATCGCGCGCCAGCTGTACCTGATCAACCTGGGCGACTGGGTAAGCCTCTTCTGGGCCCAGAAGAAGGGTGTTGACCCCAGCGAGATCGCCGTGATCAACATGCTGAAGGGGAAGCTGGCCGAAGTGAAGTGGTGGGCCGCAGAGGCGCGAAGACGAAGGGCCACGCAGAGGAGGATGACTTACAAGGAACTCAGTTCGTGCATCATTTCGGGCGCGATCGAGGTGCATAAAGAGCTGGGTCCTGGCTTGCTGGAAGGCGTCTATGAGCTATGCCTGGTGCAAGTGCTACGGGACATGGGTTTGAATGTTGAAACTCAGGTCGCTGTTCCGATACACTTCCGCGGAAAGGCATTGGGCACTACGCTCCGGTTAGACATTCTTGTGGAAGACCGGATCATTCTTGAGGTCAAGTCGGTTGAAGGGTTGCATGACACCCACTTGGCCCAATTGCTCACCTACCTAAAGATGACGAAGTGCAAGCTCGGATTGCTGATCAACTTCAACGAGGCACTCCTGAAGAACGGTCTTCGACGGGTCGTAAATGGCTTGGACGAAGAGTGAGCGGGGCTCGTTATACCACCCTGCAATATTTCTTTATTCTCCGCCAACTTTGCGCCACCGCGCCTCTGCGGTGAACATGCGCTCCATCCACTTCCACGACCTCGGCCTGATCGCCTACGCCCAAGCGTGGGATCTTCAGACGCGCACCTTCCAGGATACCATCGATCGGAAGATCGCCAATCGCACAGCGCCTCCCGATTCGCAGGTCGCCACGGAGGATCACCTGTTCTTCTGCGAGCACCCGCATGTGTACACACTGGGCAAGAGTGGCAAGGCCTCCCACCTGTTGCTGAACGAACAAGGCTTGCGAGACATGGGCGTGCAGTTCTTTCCCATCGATCGCGGTGGCGATATCACCTACCACGGACCAGGACAGATCGTGGGCTATCCCATCTTCGACCTGGACCATCACTTCACGGACGTCCATCGCTATTTGCGCACCTTGGAGGAAGCGATCATCGGCACGCTGGAGGCCTATGGCATCAAAGCGGGAAGGATCGATGGACTGACCGGCGTGTGGCTCGACTGGAGCGAACCGTTGAAAGCCCGCAAGATCTGCGCCTTCGGCATCCGTGCCAGCCGATGGGTCACCATGCACGGGTTCGCGTTCAACGTGAACACCGACCTCTCCTACTTCGGGAACATCGTGCCTTGCGGCATCACCGACAAAGGCGTGACGAGCATGGCCACTGAACTCGGCCACGAAGTCGATATCAATGAGGTGAAGGACCGGTTGCGCGTGGAGCTGGCCAACCTGTTCGATGTGGAGATGATCACGATGTGACCGCAGCCCCCGCTGCCTGTCGCCCGCGCCACCACCCCATGGCCCGGGCATACACCACCGAAGACCCGATGCACATGAGGGGGTAGAACACATACAGGTATCGCGGGTCATCATGCCGCAGGATCACCGGATGTACCAGCAGTCCATAAAACAGCAGTAGCGCGATTACCCTGTATCCGGTAGTGCCCCGCAGGGCTGACCAGAATAGAAAGAACAGCGACCCGTACAAGGCCAGAAGGTAAACGGTCATTCCGAACAGCTTGATGATCCGGGCTGCGGGGGCCAGTTGCGCGAAGGGCAGCAGGAACAAGTTGTATACCCCGGACGACCCGAGCACATGTCGACGCGCGAGCATTACCGGTGTGCTCACATAGGCCGTGAACGGATGATGTCGCTTGATAGAGGACGTGTACCGGTCGAAGCGTGCGACCAGCAGGCTGTCGGCAAAGTGCTTCCGTGTCGGTAGCGTAGCAGGGTCCTCCAGTATCCCACAATACCGCCGCAGCTCCACCAAGCTGTCAGCGTTAAAGTCCGGGGTGAAGATCCGGTCGGGAAAACTTACCTGTGAAACATCCGCCAACGGCACCCGAAGGTTGGCCCAGCTGCTACCTTGAAAGAAGTATTGGGCGGGCGCTGTTTCGAAGGTGCCCACAAAGCGCCAGGACGCGATCTGACCGGCCGGATACCAAGGATAGTAGACGGTCTCCGTCATCAGGAAAAACTTGTCCTTCACCACGTAGTTACGCAGCGTCCAAGCACCCTGGGCCAATAGGAACGGCACGAGGATAAGGGCCGTCGCAGCAAGGGCCTGGCGTTCCCTACGCCACGCCAAAACGCACATGACCACGATCGAAAGCAGGGTGATGGGCAGCAAAACGGGCCGCATGAAATAGCACCAGGTGACCATCACACTTGCAAAGACCAGCAGCCCTCTTCCGCCATCCTGGATGTACCACACCACCGCCCAGAACGCGAACACCATGGCCGATGCCGCCAGGCTCTCGGTGAGAATGAAGGCATTGAAACCGGACACCGTGCTCGCCAGGCCATAAAGCCCGAAGCCGATCAGGAACGCAGCGCGCTCACCGGTGATGCGGTGCACCGCTCGGGCCAGTGCATACACCGCCAGTACATCCAAAAGGACCTGCAGGAGGATCAGCGCATCCAACGACCGACCTTCGCCGAATAATAGGCGCAGCGGCAAGTAAACGGCCCCATAACCAGGCATCCGGTGGTCGGGTGCATATTGGCCTTTTTCCACCAGGTTGTCGATTGGGCCGATGTAGCTCGTGCAATCGCCACTGCATATGGCCAACGCCGACGGGACCTGTGAAGCATAGCCCTGCCCGACAGAAATGAGCAGATAGCCGACCTTAAGGAGCAGCGCGAGTGTGATCCAGAAACGCCAGTTCCCGGGTTCAGGTAGGCGATCGAAGGGGCTTCGGGTCATGGAACAACAGCGGTCGCGCGACAGCGCTCAGTCCACACTGATCACGCGAAGATATTCGCCAGCACTGCCAGCCCCAGACTCGCCCTATTTTAGCGGCCCACCATGCGCTTCCTCAAAAAACTCGTCCTCTGGCTCATCGGCATCATCACGGTGCTGGTAGCACTCGCCTACGCCACCGGGAACGGCCACCTACCGCGCGGGATCTGGTTCACCTACCTCCGCGGACGCACAAGCCCGGAGATAGATGACCGCGACTTCTTCGCCTCCGCTACGATCCTTGCGGATTCACCGCAGCCTTGGGCCAAGGGTGCCCGGTATGGCAAGCTCGCATTGGGCGCGGATCAGGAGGCCATCCTTGCGAAGAACCACACCGTTGGCTTTGTCCTGATCCAGAACGACAGCCTCATCCACGAGCAATACTGGAACGGGTGGAACAGCGACAGCGTGAGCAACTCCTTCAGTGTGGCCAAGAGCTATGTGAGCGTACTCACCGGCATCGCCATGAAGGAAGGAAAGATCAAGAGCGTGTTCCAGCCCGTCGGCGACTTCCTTCCGGAGTTCAATGCGGACAGTTGCCATAAGAAGATCCAGTTGTACCACCTGCTCACCATGAGCACCGGCCTCGATTGGGGCGAAAGCGGCGCCGACCCGTTCAGCGATAACGCGAAGGGCTATTACGGGACCAACGTACGCGAGCTGTCGCTCAACCAACCCTGTCGCGACATACCGGGCAAGGAATTCGACTACATCAGCGGAAGCACACAGATCATGGCGGAAGTGCTCGAGAAGGTATACGGCCAGGACCTGGATTTGCTGACCCGCGAGAAGTTGTGGAAGCCCTTGGGATGCGAGCATCCGGCCTTCTGGGGAAAGGATAGGGAGCAGGGCGACTTCAAGGCCTTCTGCTGCCTGTATGCCACGGCGCGCGACTTCGGACGCATCGGACAATTGTACCTCGACAGCGGTCGGTGGCAGGGGCGAGAGATCGTTCCGATGGAATACTGGAAAGCAAGTATAACAGCCGCCCCACTACTTGACAAGGGCAAGCCCAACAAGCGCTATGGCTACTACTGGTGGCTGATGGAGCAGGACGGCAAACCCATCTACTACTGCCGCGGTTTCCATGGCGAATACGTGGTGGTGATACCAAGCGAACGCCTAGTGATGGTGCGCACAGGCATGCTCTGGGAGGAGAAGAACGCCGAAGGCCATCCACAGGACGTGCTGGACTACATTGCCATCGCTCGTGCCATGGCCTCTCGAAAAGCCGCATAGGGATGAAGAAAGACATCATTCCACCCAAGGTGGAGGGCGTGAGCATGGCCGTGGTACGCGAGGTGGACGAGGAGGGCGAGGTGGCGTGGTACGTATTTCTGATCAACGAGAAGGACGTGGCCTTGGAGAATGTGCTCATCAGTTCCCGAGGCTTCGGCGAGATCGAGAACGAACAGCGCAGCACCAGCGAGATGAGGCACCACCTCGAACAGCTGGCCCCGCGGAGCTGGGCCCGGATCGAGCGCATCGTTGAGGAGGTCTTCGCCCTCAGCAACCAGTACTGGCTGAGCTTCTATATCGATGGCGTGATCCACGACCGCCGCTACATTTTCGTGGCCGGTGGCATCGACGAGGAACACTTCACGCACGTGCCCTTGTTGAACGCCCGCGGCGTGCTCATCCAGTGAATCGGGCCGTAGGTGCGATGCTCCTGCACAATAACCCGCCCTTCTTCCCCTTTCTTTGATGCCATGGCCCGTATGCGCTTCGCACGCACCTTGTTCTTTCTGCTGCTGCTTGCGGCGGGTGCTGGTGCATTGGTGGTGTTCAGGGTGCCCTTGTACAAACAGGTGGTTAAACGTTGCTGGCGCGACTTCCGACGACCAGCGGTGCCGGCGGTGCACACGGAGTTCGTTCAGGTCGACGGAAGATCGGTCCCGCAGGATCCTCCACCGTTCGTGAACCCATCGCCCCTTGGTCCAAACCTCCACTTCAAATTCCCACCGCCGGGCTACCTGTTGAACGAGAAGAGATCCCCTGCCATCATCCGCGTAGTGAGCGATGTGGCGGACAGCCTGATCTCCATCTCCGCCGGGATCACCTTTACCTGCGCCGATCGATCACCGGACCTCCGCATCTGTATGCGCCTCGACCACGCCGACAATTCGCCTGCCGAATGGACCGAGAAGCGGCTGCTGGCGGTGGAACATCATCCGAACGAGGCCGAGCGTTTCAACTTCGAATGGCTGATGCGCGACCTGCCCGTGCGACGCGATGACCGCATGACCATGTTCCTGCGCAACTCAGGCGGCGCTGATGTCTCCATCGCTGAAATGGACGTGGTTTACCGCAGCGCGGCACCACTTCGAAGCCTGCGGAACCGGTGAGCCGTTATCTGCTGCCCCTCCTCCTTGCCTGTGCCATGGCCGCCTGCCATGCACCGCCCACCAACACGGGTGTGATCAGCGCAATCGAGGTGAATGGAAAGGACGGAGGTACCCTATATCTCGTAGTGCCCACGGCGCTGCCTCCGGAGGCGTCCATCGCATTGCCACCCGAAGGACTTCCGGTACAGTTCACCTTGAAGGATATTGCACGTCCAGGACAACGGTACCGCTACGCGCTGTTCTACCACAACGATACCTATGCCTTCCCTGCAGTGGAAACGAATGGTACGCCACACCCACTGGCTGGCGAGAACTTCTACGGCTCTGCGTGTCCGGATAGCGGCGTATTCATGCAGAGCGAGCCATTGAGCGCAGAGGGCCTGGCGCTGGTGCGAACGTCGATGACCCTACGAAGCGATCCGCGCAACGAATTCCCTCAGCATCCTGCGGCACGTGATCCGCGGGTGGGTTCCTATTCCGTTCTAGTGGTTGCGCTACCCGAGGACGCCTTCACCAAGAACCCATTGCCACCGTCCGTCAGCGACCTGCGCGTGCGCGAAGGCGACCACTTCATCGACCCTTACTGGTACTGGTTGCACGGGCCCGGCTCCCGCATCCCCGGGGTCAGCACACTGGTGAAGAACGATGTCGTGCATCTGCGTGCTTCACCTGAGCCGGCACGCGGTGTTGACGGACGTGATCCCGATGCGGCCTTCCAGAATTTCCGGCCGCACATCGATCCCGCATCCCGCTTCAACAACGTCCCCTTCATTGCCGATGTGCTCAGGAATGAATTCGGACCGCGCCAGCACGACAGCGCCTGGTGCTTCATTCCGGCCGACAAATGGATCCCCACCGTGCCATCCGGCTGCGAGATGCCCTGCCCCTCCGTGTTGTACAACGCCGAAGCGAAGGCGCTCGAATTCCGTAATCGTGCCGGCGAACAAGGCGGCTTCCGCAAGGAGAACGCAGGCATCAGCACGCGCAGGTCCTTCACCTATGGCCGCTTCCTAGTGCATGCGCAACTCAGCCCACTGTTGAACGATAGCGACATGTGGAACGGGCTAACGAACGCGATCTGGCTCATCGGCAGCAACCTTGAATACGGCCAACGACGCGCTTGCACCGGCGGTTATCGCCCGTACATCGAAGGCCTTACGAGCAAGCCGCGAGAAACGTTCAGCAGCTACGCCGAGATCGATTTCGAGATCATGAAGGGCATGCCGCTCTGCCCCGAGCGCGCGTTCCCGCCCATCTATCCGCAACCGGTCGCGGACCGTGGTGCGTGGCGCCGCACGCTGCCGGCGGAGGTGTTGGCCCAGCGCGGGAACGTCGCGGTGGCCTGCACCAACTGGGACCTCGCCTGCCCGGATCCCCCGCACTTCGCCGTCGGATGCCAGGATGTGCTGTACAATGGACAAGCCTTTGCTGCGCATCGCTGGGACCGTGACTATCGCGCCGTGACCGAGAAGAGCATGGCCGCTGATGATGCGCTCTTCGGCGCGCATGGTTATTGGTTCGAGATCACCTGGCGGCCAGAGGAGATCATCTGGCGCATCGGACCATCACCCAATGAACTGCGCGTGGTGGGCTACATGAACAGCAGCATGACCTCTGTGCCCAACACCCCCATGAGCCTAGTGATCTCGCAGGAATTTCACAACACGCGTTGGTGGCCCGGCTCTCCCTATGAACAGGGTTGTGTGCCCTTCCCGTCGAAGGACCTCGTGGGGCGCGTGTTCGAGGCGCGCGTGGAGTGAGCGGTCAAAAGCCCATCGGTCGCGCTACGGCCCAAAGCGTTGTGTGAACGCCCGTGGGCCTGTCGCCAGCGAAGAGCTCCACCTCCACGCGGTAACGGCCGGACTTGTAAGGTCGACCTAACAGCAGACCCTGCCGCATGGTAGCACCTGCGGGAATGTCCTGTTCGATGTGGGTGATGTCCTGGCACTCATACACGCCCACACCTGCTTCATCGTAATATTCCACCCGCAGTTCGAGTTGTCGGCCATTCGCCAACAAACATCCCAGCATCCTGTTGGTGTGGTTGGTCAGCAGCACATCCATATTCGCTACGGGTGCTGGAGGAAGCCATAACACGCTATCAGCGGGCACCAAGGAAAGCTGTGACGGTCCGAGGGCAGTTGCCAAACTATCCGTCAATACGCTTGTCACCAATGTGTACCCCTCAGTAGGGAGGGCGAAATAATTCTGTCGCAGGTTCTGGCTTCCGAACCATACCGGATTCCAGGCCGGCCCTAGGAACGCGGTGGGACCTTGCATCAGCGTGTCATAGCGGTCGATCGGTTCGTCGCAATAGAAGGTCACGGTTTCCTGTGGACCCTTGATGCCCGACACCAAGGCCGTTTCGAAGGCCATGGGCCAGTAGCTGTATACGATGGGCCAGGGCAAGCATTTCGACGTGCCGAGGGCTTTGTGGATCCCTTTTGAGCGCAGTTCCTCCGTGAGGCGTTCGGCATAGTGCACCTTCGCCGTGATGATGTGATGCGCTCGATACACCTGCAGACAGCCGATCGCTGCGATCACCGGAATGGCCCAACGAAGCGCGAACACCGATCGCGCGCGCACCTCCACTACCACTTGTGCAAAGGCCATGCACCAGCACAAGGCCAGCACCGGATAGAAGTTCTCGTACATGATCGGCGAACCTTGCGCCCGGTCGGTGATCACCACCAGTACCATAAATCCAGTAGACCAGACCAACGTCCACAGGAGCAGCAACCAACGACGCGTGTAGACCAGGCCCGCGATGGTCAGGGCCACCAACAGCAGGAAGGGCTTGAACTTCGTGAAGTTCTGCGCGAGGTACGCGCTGCTCGGCAGGTCACCCAGCTTGGGCAACAAGGCGATCACATCGGACACTCCCGGCATGCGCTCCTGCTCATACGAACTGGTTGCAAAGAGTTTGATGCGTGCCACGTACCAAAGCACCAGTAGACCACCGATCATCCATGTGCGAAGATCCTTCCAGGCGTGACGTTCAATGATCTCCATGCCGATCATATAGATCAAGGGCAATACCAACACCTGATGATGGAACGATGTCCAGGTGTTCACGAGCAACAAGGCGACCACGAGCAACCCGCGCTTCGGCAAGTCCCACCTGTCCAGCGTGCGGCGGTATAGCACCCACACCAACACCGTCCAGGATAGCCCCTGATTCAGCTCGCTGGCGCCGTAGTAGAAGAGCAAATGGAGACCGGTGACCAATGTGAGCGGCAGTGCAATTGTGCCGCGCTCATCGCGCAGCCGGAAGGCTATGACCAGAAAGAGGACCAGATGGATCGCCATCTGCGAGATCGAATACGCGCGAAGCACGACTCCCAGCGCAGCCCCGGCGTGCACCAAGGCCACAGGGGCAAGCTGCGAAAGCCAGGACCCATAGCGCGCCAGGAAGCTGTGGGGGGTGCCATCGTAGATGATCAACCAGCTGAACCAGGCGCTATCGAAACACGCAGTTCGTTCCAGATAATACTTCCACGATAGAACCAAGAGCCACGCCAGAACAACAGCCCCGAGAAGCGGTGGCCAACGGTTCATCATCCTGTCCTTCACGCGGCAAGTTTACTTTACACCGAACCGCTGATCTATTACTAACCTTGCGAATTGATGAGGAAGCTGCTCTCTGCGCTCACCGCCAATACCTGGTATTGGTTACTGGCCATGGCCAATGCTTCCGTTGTCCTGCTCTTCACCGCATTTCCAACGGTCGATGGGACGCCACATGCCCTGACCTCCAGGCTCCTCTTGACACGATGGTCGGGAGCGCACTTTACCGATGGAATTGTCTGCACGGGCTCTTACTGGGTCCCGAATGCGCTGGGTAATTATCTCCTAGTTGCGATCCAAGCATTTGGCGCGAACGATGGCGGTGAACGCGCCCTATTCTTCCTCATCATTCTATCACTCACCACCGGGTCGTGGTACCTCGCGCGGGTCATGGGCCATGAACGTCCGTGGTTCGTGCTGCTAGTGCTTCCCTTCACATACTCCTTCCTGTTGGTCATGGGCTTTTCCAATTTCCTTCTGGGGATGGGTGGCACCCTTTTCCTCTGCGCCTATGCCGTTCGAACCGCTTTGCGCTCGCCAACACACAAGGTCTTCTACCTGCTCGGCTCATTGCTCGTCCTTTGGACACACGCCATGGCCTTCGGGGTCATGACCCTGGTCCTTGGCATGTTGCTGGGCTACAATTGGCTATTCGCGTCCTATTGCGAGCGGACCGTTGGACCGTTCGCGGGTCTGAAGTCGACGGGCGTGGCGGCATTCACGCTCCTTTCCCTTCCCGGGTTGATCCTTCTCTTCCTTTTCAATAAGGACCAGGAAGGCATGCTGGGAGCCGTTGATCCATCTGTGAATTGGGGTATGCTTAAGGACCTCCGGGTTCTAACGCTGTACGATAAGAATGAAGAACACGTCTTCCGCTTTTTCGCGAAACTCACGTTCGTGGCATTGGGTGTTTACGTGGCCATGGACCGCATTGCTTCAGGCCTTTCGCGTGCGGCGTTGCAGCGCTATGATGGTCTGCTGCTCGCCGCAACGCTGATCTTCGTGGTTCACCTCTTTGCTCCCGATTCAACCGGGTACGCTAGCTATGTGTCCGTTCGCCTACAACTCTGCTTTTTCTTATTGCTGATCATCTGGTTCGCCTGCGCTATACGACCCGGCAGCTGGACCGTACCTATCCTCACCGCTGTTATCCTGGCCCATGCGGATAGACTGTCGTACATCAATGAAAAGATGGCACCCTTATCCAGCGAGTTGGCCGATCTGCGGGATGCCTCACGCCATTTGGAAAAAGGCGCTGTGGTGTTACCTGTGAGCTTCGAGCGCAACTGGCTGATGGCCCACGTGGAAACCACCCTAGGAGTTGATGGGCATGCGATGTTGCTAGAGAACAACGCGTTCAATATGCCCTACTTTCCATTGGTGTGGTGCAAGGATCTGCCCTGGCCTCTTTACGAACACATTCACCTTAAACACGAAGAGCGAACGCTGAACTGGTTGTCCAATTACACAGAAAAGGGACTGATGCCGCGATTGGACCAGATCGCGGTAGTTGGAGGGGCCGTTGATAGCAGCGACATCATGGCCAGGAACCTCTTTCCCTTACTTGCAAAGGATTACTCACTCACCTACAGCAACGATCACGTCCGCGTCTATACCCATAAATAAGCCTGGGGCTTGTTGCATTCATGAACTGGGTGGGAGGTCTGCTCATTTCAGCGCCGTACGCTGTGTGCTCCTGTATGGCACGGCTAGACAGCCTCCTGCTATCTTCCAGCCGTGAACGGTCTAACGTTGATGCGGGATCCCCAAAGCCCCGATAAGCACTTTGCCGAATGGGCTTTGTTCCTGCTCGTGGCGCTGTGCGCCTGGCATGGGCAGTGGATGGTGCATAGCAACGATCCGTACGAATTCCTGCGTCACGGCAGCGACAACCTGGGCTACTACCAATGGCTGCCCGCTGCGTTCATCGATCATGACTTCGACCGGATGTACTGGTGCCACCAGCTGGAAAGCGGCAGGTGGATCAGCATGTTCACCTTGGGCGTGGCCGTGCTGCAACTACCGTTCTTCCTGATCGGGCACCTCTTTGCCAATGGCCTGGGCTTTCCGGTGAACGGCTTCTCATCGCCCTATGGCGTGGCCATCATGCTGGGCGCTTCGGTCTATGCGGGAGCGGGCTGCGTGCTGGCCTACAAACTGGCGGCACGTTTTGCCGGCAGGCTACCTGCAATGCTCGCGTCAGTGGTCCTGTTCGCGGCCACCAACCTCATCTACTACAGCGTGCACGAACCGCTGTACTCGCACCTGTATTCGTTCTTCCTTGTAGGCCTTTTCTGCTGGTGCGGACTGCGCATTATCGATGGACCGCGACCGGTGCATGTCATGCTATTCGCCCTAAGTGGCGGGCTGTTGGTGCTGGTGCGGCAGCTGAACTTCATTGTCCTGCTCTTCCCCCTAGTGACCGCGTGGAGCGCTCCAGCCGGACTGCGCAGCTTCTGGCGGAACCTCATGGTCCATCGCACCGTGTTCGTGCTCAGCACGTTGCTTGTCCTCGTCCCCTTTGTTCTGCAGATGGCGTATTGGGATCACATCACCGGCAACCCGCTCACTTTCACCTACGGCCAGAAAGGCGAACACTTCGAATTCGATAAAATGGTGCCTGGGCTTGTGCTCTTCAGCGTGCGCAATGGCTGGCTGGTTTACACACCGGTGATGCTCCCGGTGATGGTGCTATTGGGTGCGTATGCCTGGCGCGGTATAAGCCCCGCGCGCCCTGTACTCGCCATTGTGACCTTCACCTGGTTGATGTACAGCGCGTGGTGGTGCTGGTGGCTGGGCACCAGCTTCAGCCACCGAGGCTTTGTGGATCACTACGCGCTTCTGGCGATCCCCTTGGCCTGGCTGTTCCGTGCGGTATTCCAACGCGCGTGGAGCCTGCGGCTCATCACAGGCATCCTGTTGGTAATGGCCATCAAGCTGAACTTCGGAATGATGGAACGCTTCGACTGGCTCTGGTCCTGGCACGAGTGGACTTGGCAAAAGTTATTCGAGCAGGTGAGCGCGATCGTTACTGGGTGATCAGGCTCCTGAAAGCGAGCGCTGGATCACACTTGTCCGCACAAAGCGCATTCCCCTCACGTAAAAAGCCCGTTCGCCAGGTGCCCAGAAATAAAGCGTCTGATCTGTTCCGGCCACACATCTCGGAACGCGGAAGCGGACCGTGTTCTCGCCTTCGGTTAGCTGCCGTTCATCGTAGCGCAGCGCTTCCTCTCCGTAGGTCTGCTTAAGCACCAGCCTGGCCAATTCACCTGGCGAGTCGCGATAGGTCAATTCGAACGTGAGCGCCAGCTCATCGTAAAGTGCATCTTGGGCAGGACAAGGCAGGTGTTCAGCGGTCCACGGAAACTCCCTGTCACTGAACCAAGCATCTGTTTCGTTGCAGGCTGCGGTATCCTGCCGCACCCTGAACTCTCCTATTGGTGCATTGCCAATGAACAGGGTATCCCTGATCGACATGCGCACCGCCGGGATACGTTGGAAGGTCCAGAACTCATATTGCTGACCATTCAGCACACTGTGCCCGGTGCCTGGTTCGTAGAGGCCCAGCACGGTGAATGCCGTATCATCGAGAAGCCTTTCCAACGGAACACTGCTTTCGATCGGCCCCATCTGAGATTCCCACACAATGATGTCGCGAGTCTTGCTCGGCGAGTTCTCGAGCATCCCGTTGAACCCCCAGAGCATGCGGTATTCCTTCGGATCAAAACCATCCAGTCCAAGGCGGAATGCTGTGTAGGGATGTGACGAGAACACACGGTCCCCGGGGCGACTATGTTGCTTTGCAATATCGCAGGCGGCCTGGAGTGCCTGTTGATCACTACTTGCGGGCTGGACCAGCGGGCCGAAGGCGAACAGATCAAGAAGGGCGCATAGGATGATCGCCATCACAAATACAGGGCTCCACTTTGTTACACCCTTATTCCACGCTGCAACGCGACCGAGCGTGAAGAGCGTGAAGAGTGCCGCTAGTGGCACCACCGTACCCACTACCCTTACCAGTCCTGCGCTTCCATGAGTTCCCGAGGCGGCCAAGTAGGCGTGTACGGCCACGATCAGCAAGACCGGTAAAGCGGCTGTGACGAGAAGCAATTCGTGCATCGCTCGTTCTCGATCGTCGCGCTTATACACGAAAGGCCAAAATATAAGGGCCATGATGAACAGGACCACCAGCGCCCAACCGAATACCGATGGCACGCTCATGATGAAACGTATCGGATCGCTCTTTCCATAGGCGCTATTTCCGTTGCCATATGGATCTCCGTGTATCCAGCATAGCAGATCGCCTGTGGCGAGCCAGCCGAACACCGTGTACACGCCCACACCCAACACCAGCCACGGGAGCGAACGCCACCGCCGCCGCATCAACAACCAAGCGGCGATCATAGGTACAAAGACTACATACTCCGGTCGGCATAAGGGTGTTAGCGAGGCTGTGATCGCTGCCGCGGTCGGTCGGTCGGCGGCGAGAAGGATAACACACATCAGCGCCATCACACCGAAGAGGACCTCCGTCATGCCGTTCATGATGAGGTGTGCGTAGTACGGAGCGAGCAATACCAGAACAGGGAACAACATCAATGTCCATGTTCCCGCCCGACGCAACGGACGCATCGCCAAGATCGTAGCCAGCACACCCAACAGAGCATTGAACAGCGTCATGCCAGGGTAGCCGAGAACCGTGAACGGGGAAGCCAGCAGCGTGAAGAGCGGTTTTCCCCATTGGTCCAGGAACAGCCGTGGATGGAACCACGCATAGCGTGCGATCATATAATGCTGTACACTATCGGCAGTATCCTCGAGCCCTGGGGAGAAGAGCCGAGCAAGGACCAAAGCGAGGGCGATGACGGCAGCGAGGGCGATCGTGGTCCTCGGGGCAAAGCTGTGCGTCATGCCTTGCAGATCCTATCCAGCAAGTCCATACTTCACAATGCACCAGATGGCGCGGAAGCCATCCTTCCAGCCGATCTTCTTGCCCTCGGCATAGGTGCGCCCGTAATAGCTGATGCCCACCTCGTAGATGCGCACATCCTTCACCCGGGCCAGCTTCGCCGTTACCTCCGGTTCGAATCCGAACCGCTGCTCCTGCAGGTCGAGCCCCTTCGCTATGTCCGAGCGGATCAGCTTGTAGCAGGTCTCCATGTCCGTCAGGTTCAAGTTGTTGAACGCGTTGGACAACTGGGTGAGGAACTTGTTGCCGATGCTGTGCCAGAAGAAGAGGATGCGGTGTGGATGGTGACCCATGAACCGGGAACCGAACACCACATCCGCGAAGCCTTCCACCACCGGACGCAGCAGATCATTGTACTCACGCGGATCGTATTCGAGGTCGGCATCCTGCACGATCAGAAAGTCACCGATCGCCTCGCGGATCCCGCGATGGATCGCCGCACCTTTGCCCATGTTCTTCGGCTGTTCGAAGAAGCGGATGCCGAGCGCGGGATTCCCCGCCATGTATGCCTGCACCGCGGCGGCTGTGCCGTCACGCGAACCGTCGTTCACGATCACGATGTCCTTGGCGATCCCATGGGCCAACTGGACGTCGCGCACCTTGTCGAGGATGCGGTGGATTGTGCGCTCTTCGTTGTATGCGGGGATGATTATGGAAAGGGAGCGGACGGTCATGGTCGGGATGCATATTTCGCCAACATGCGTTCACCCCGAGGTGTGCGCATAAGCATAATAATTGCAGATAGAACAGTTAACCAGGCAACTCGGGACTGCAGGCGATCGTACACATTGGCCAAGCTTGCAGTGACCGCGGCATTGAGCACTACCCAGGCCAGCATCGTCAAAATGAATGAATGCAGTGCCTCGAACTTCATACTCGAACGCCAGCACCACACGAGGACCAGAACGGAAAGGAACAAGGCCATGTGTACTATGCGATCTTGGAATTCCAAATTCCACCAGGCGTTGTGCGCTTGTAGCGAAGTGATGTACATGCTAGCCTCCCAAGGAAGCTTTTCCTGGATCGCTAAGTATGGCGCTGAGCCCTCGCAATAACTCACGATGCCGGAGTTGGTGTTCACTTGGAATAACTGCGTGACCGAGGCAACAATGGCCATACGGACATAACGGCCCAGGTAGACCGGATCTGAAAGAAGATCATGTACCTCTGGCGCAATGAGACTATCCACGGTGGATAGATTCCCGCCCAATCGAGCAACAATACTGTTCGACCCCCAAATGAAATCGCCGGGGATGACCGGCAATTCGTCCTTGTAAGGGCATAGCGCATATCGTTTTTCGCCGCAGTGCTCATCCAGGAAATCCCCCATCAGCTCGCCTTCACATAGGCGGCCGGCAAAGAATGCATTCGCCGCCGGTGAATATTCCGCCCTCATACCATGGGCGCCGTTGTATTGGGCCGCGAAGAAGATGCCCCCGATGGTGGTGACCAGTACGGCGACCCAGACCAACCAGAACCGAGCAAAGCTTGTGCGCCGGACCAGGACATGAAATGCAGCTAAGGCCAAGAACAAAAGTGACATGGCCACATGCGAATTATGTGCGATCAGAAAAAAGAAAAGGCAGATCCACAAAAAGGCTTGCTTGGGAAAAGAAATGCTTCGTCCCACGAACAGCAGGAATAAGATCACCCCGACCATGGGAGTCATGGCATCGGGCATCACCTGGGCCATGTACCAGGGCATACTGGTGACAAGCATCAGCACACCGAGCAAGAGCAAATGAACCCTCCAGATCACGGTTCCGATAGGGAGCAGCTGTCCCAGGGTTTCATAAAGCAACCAGGCGATCATCGCCCCTTGGAAAATGACCACCGTCCACAACGTACTCTGCCAGGTGACCGCTCGAATTATCAATCCATAGCCGATGGGGCGATCGTCCGGTGGCAACAACGAGAACGACGAGCGGATATAAGTACCAGTGTCGGAGTAAACCAGCGGGTATCGGTTGATGAACGCGACGGAACAAACCAGAAAGGCACAACCGATCAAATAACCGAACGTCCTCCATTGAGCTTTCGTCCCGAGGAGTACCCTCATATTGCCATCTCTGGTATCTGACCCTCCACCACCAAGCGCCCTTCCGTCTTCGCCTTGATCTCCTCCACGCTCACACCGGGGGCTCGCTCTAAGAGGTGGAAACCACCAGGCGTCACATCGAACACGCCGAGGTCGCTCACGATCTTCTTCACGCAGCCAACGCCGGTAAGCGGTAGTGTGCATTTCCTCAACAGCTTGCTTTCGCCAGCCTTGTTTGTGTGCAGCATGCACACGATGATGTTCTGTGCGCTGGCCACCAGGTCCATGGCACCGCCCATGCCCTTCACCATCTTTCCGGGGATCTTCCAGTTCGCGATGTCTCCCGTGTCGGATACTTCCATCGCACCCAGCACAGTGAGCTGCACCTTCTGCGCGCGGATCATCGCGAAGCTGGTGGCGCTGTCGAAAATGCTGCTACCCGGCAACAGCGTCACCGTCTGTTTGCCTGCGTTGATCAGGTCGGCATCCTCTTCTCCTTCGAAAGGGAAGGGACCCATGCCGAGGATGCCGTTCTCGCTCTGTAACGTCACATTGATGCCTTGCGGAATGTGGTTGGCCACCAGTGTGGGAATGCCGATACCGAGGTTCACGTAGTATCCGTCCTTCAGTTCGCGCGCGATGCGCCGGGCCATTTGGTTCTTGTCGAGTGGCATGGTGGTCTGCATGCGGATAGAACCCGCGTTCAGTGGGTGAAGATGGCAAGAAAGATGGGACCAGGGGTCCTCCGTTCAGGGCGAGAGCCGGAAGACCCGAACCCGCGCAGGACCCAGCTGAACGGATCCCTTGCGCGGGTTGTATACGTACAGCACAGCACGCGTGGCCGCTGGCAATGCGGGAAGCGCGTAGTCCTGACGCAACGTATCCATCGACCATTGGCCAGCGATGGTGCCGAGCGCCGTGGCCCTGTAAAAGAGCTTGCTGCCTCGTGCATCGTTCACTTCGAATACGATCGACAGGTCGGGCGGCATGTGGTCCACCTGGACCGGCACGGCCAGGTCGATCATGGTCGGCGCCCCGGTCACCAACGAGTCCGGTGGTTGCGCCAATTCAACGAATTCATCGCTGCCTGATCGTGGCGCCGAGATCGTACTCCACGTTTCGTTGGGCTTCAGGCGCATCGTGCGTTCCAGCATCCACAGGCCCGGACCTTCAGCGCTATCGATCACTTGGTAGCCAGGGAGGGCTTGCTGAAGGAACCTTGCATCCACGATACGCAGATCATGAACTCCGGACGGAAAGTCCTCCGTCTGTATGGACATTGCTGGAACTCCGGACATGCGCTCCTGCACTGGCCATGCCAATGCCAACTGATGATAACCGCCGATAAGCAACGGTCGTCCCAGCTCCCTTTGTAGCTCATGCGCTTTCAGCACAAAGCGTAAAGGCACGGACTGCTCCGGCCAGAGCACCGTATGGTCAAGGTTGAAGAGCATGACGGTTCGCAACGGCAACGCCCATAGCAGCGCAGCGCTCCATCGCATGGAGAAGTGCCGTTGAGCCAACTCGTCCACAGCCAATGCCACCGCCAGAATGACCAGTGGTACAAAGTGGATACCCGAACGGTCCTCGGGAAAGTTCACCCCGCGCAGCTTCGCCAACAGGATCCGCAGCAATACATCGCCCCACAGAAGAAGCAACACCAGTACGAGTGGTGATGTCCATCGGCTTTCGCGCAGGAGCTTGCGGACACCCGCCACCGTGGAGAGCACAATGCAGCAAACCACCAACGCGATCGCCACTGGGTGTTCGGTGCCCACTACATACCGCATCAACGAACGCATCGTTACCGCGATGAAGCCATCGATACTTCCGTTATAGAGCAGCGACATGTCCTGCATGCGCAAGGCGATCCGCGCCGCGAAGAGGACCGGGACCACGCCTAGCATCAACAGCGCTGTACTCTGCTTTGCGATGGCCTCTGCCCCATTCTTCCAGGCATCCTGGATCATGATCCCGCTCACCATTGCCAATACGATGAGCCAGACGGGAAGCATCGACAGCATCGCCGCAGTACCGATCAGCAGCGATAGTAGCACCTGCACAAGCGTTGCGGTGGATCGATCTTTCGCGAAGCGGAACAATCCATCCAGCGCCCAAAGCCACGCCGCCAGCTCGATCGCATACCCCCGGAAGAGCGAGAAGAAATCGAGGGCGAACGGACACAGCAACAAGGCGAACCACATACTCCAACGCACAAGGCGGTGACATAAATGGCCACCCGAACGCCAGGCGCCAACGGCGTATGCGGCGAAGGCCAGCACACTACCCATGCGCAATGCAAGTGGATGAAGCCCGAAGAACTTGTAGAACAGAACACCGACGCCGGTACTGAGGAAGTGGTTGTTGGCATCCCAATGCGAGGCGTCGGGTAGCCACTCGCCGGGCTGCAGATACCACAGTAGGCTGGCGCATTCGTCATGCACGAGCGGAACACAGGCGGCGCGAAGGATGACGTACACACCCGTTAGACAGGCGAGCGTTATGAAGGCCTTTCGCTCGCTTGCGATCATGGCAGTACCTCGTATACCCGCAGATGCACCGGCTCCAACGTGAGCTCCTTCTTTCGCGGGTTGTACAAGTACACCGCGATGTGTTCCGCCTTGGCGGGAATGGGCCCAAGACGCTTCGCGATCCGAAGATGCCCTTCCCGTGTGGTCTCCCGTTGATGGTCCACCTCAAAGTCACGATAGACCAAGTGTGCGCCTGCGCTGTCCGCCACCTCGACGATGAGTTGCGTATTGGTGGTCATGCTCTCCGAAAGGATCCGCATTTCTAGGGAGATCAGGACCGATCGGCCACGCCATGCACTAGCCTTGGGCTCCCAGATGCGTGCGTAATCGTCACGGGAGCGCGGTAGCGAGAAGGTGCTGTCCAGTACCCGTTGTGTGTTCAATGGCACCACACGTTCCATCAAATTGTTACGTCCCCCAGGCGCCCGCGCAATGGTGCGGAAGCCGGATGGAACACGGTACGTCGTGGTGTCGATCAACAGCAGATCACATGTCGTCTGTGGAAAGTTGTCGATGTCGAGCTCGTTCACCGGAGCTGGGCGGCGCCTGTTCTCGAAACTCCAACTATAGCTCAGGAACTTCTGGCTGCCGATCATCAACATGCGGTCACTGTTGCGCTGGCGCTCTTCGATGAGCTCATGGAAAGCGGCGGGCGTGCATTGTTCGCTCCACAACTCCGGTCTGGAGAAGTTGACCGTGATGAGCATCCGCAGCGGTAGTGCCAGCAGGACCAAGGACGCCCAGCCGAGCGCATTCCACTGAACGGACGCGTTGTCCATTGCCAAGGCGATCACCAGCACACCCAATGGTAGCAGATACAGCGCGCTGCGATCCATGGGGTACAACACGTGCATCATGCGCGACATCATCACCTGACCAATGAGCGTGGCTACCATCAACAGGCCGATGATGACCAACGCGTTGGACCGCTTGCGTTCGCGCCAATAAAAGACCGCAGCGATCAACGAAGCCAACGTGAACAGCACGACGGCCAGCATGGGTGCTATGCGACCACCTTTCCCGAACAACTGGTCCGTGAGGGAGAACAAGGTGCCAGCATACAAGCCCTCCGCACTGCCTGCATAGAGCATGCCTCGCGCACTAAGTCCCAAGCCGAAGAACACCGGAGGCAGCATGGGTAGCACACCGAGCACGATCAGCCAAAGCGCACGTTCCAACCGCAGTTCACGCCGATCGCTCACAAGCACCAACAA
>JBKJNF010000354.1:0-6592 GCA_046596155.1 Flavobacteriales bacterium
ATGCCATTCTTGAAATCGACCACGCGGTATGAGCTGCCGTCGCTCACGATGCGATCCGGACGATGCAGTTGGCCGTTCGCATCGATCAGGTCCGCTTCAGCATGCACCTCAAGGCCAGGGGCGAAGAAAGGCAGCACCGCGGGCAGTTCCAGCATGGCTTGGAGGCGATCATGCAAGTCTTCCTGTTCGGCCGGAGTCATGCCCCAGCGCGGTGCTTCTGCGGCAATGGCCTTCGACAGGTCTTCGGGCACATGAATACGGGCGAGCACCGCGTGCATCGCGCGACCCAGTGACCGGTGCGGGTCGGGGTCGGCGGGATCCCAGTCCTCCGGAGCTTCCAGTCGCAGGACGGGCTTGGTCCGTTCGCGTCCCATGGATGGAGTAAGGGACCACACGCTCTCCGCATGCTCCTGTTTCCGCGAGGGCGCATGCTCGCGGCTACCGATCACTTGATCCGTTCCGGGGCTCAGATCCAGTTGTTGCGCCATCGCTGCATCCAACCCGCTCTTGGCCTTGCCATTCACTCCGGCGTACAGCCGTATCTCTGGTCGGGTGAAGGCAACGTAAAGCAGGTCCATCAGGTCAAGCGAGGCCAGGTCATTCTCCTCCACAAGTTCGGGCAGTGCCACTTCGTCGAGTTGTTTATTTGGTCGGATGATCGCGGTGGGTAATGGATCGGCAATGCCGCGCGTGTCGATCCAGAGGAGATCGCGTTTTGCGCGGGTGGCCATACCGGCCCAGGGCACGATGACCACCGGGAACTGCAGCCCTTTGCTGGCGTGAACGGTCATCACGCGCACGGCACTGTCGTTCGTAGTGCCGCCCACAGAGCGCTCGCTCGCGGCCCTGTCCCAGTGGTCCAGGAACGCCATTGGTGCATCACCATGATCGCGGACGAACAGGTGCACTTCATTCAGTAGACCCATGGTGAAGGCATCTAAGGCGGGGTCGGCCCCGATGGCATCGGCAATGGCGTGCGCAAGTGCGAGCAGGGGTTTGCGGCGGTTGAGCGTGGGGTGTTTCCGTGCCCAGGCTTTTAGTTGGTCCTGGGGATGTTGATCCGCAAAAGGGTCCACCGGGAGTTCGCCGCCGAGGCGCATGGCCAGCAGCTGGGACGCCACCGTGGCATTGGCCGGTGTTGGGCGGCAGAGCCAGTGCAGCAGGGCGACTATCGCGCGCACAGTGGCATCACCGCCTAGAGTGAGTCCATCGGGCGATACCACATCGAAGCCGGCGTCCAGCAAGGCGGATGCGACCTGCCGTCCTTGACCCTTGGTGCGCACGAGCACGGCCATGTCGCCCGCACGAAAGCCATCGCTCTTCGCTTCTTGCGCTGCGAAGACGGCAAGCGCGGGCGCCTCGGGTGTGTCCTCCTCTTCCGACGTTTTATCGCCGGTGTAACAGCGAACGTGGACCAGTCCCTGCATCGTGCGCCAGTGCTCCTGGTCCTGCGCATCATACACCCGCCGGTGCTGTTCGGGAAGTGTATCGCGCAGTCCGTCGAAGAGCGAGTTGTTGAAGTTGACGATCACTTCCGCGCTACGGCGATTGTGCGCAAGCGGCTCCATGGGCGTGTGGTTGCGTTGGAGGATAGCTTCGTGTTCTTCGCCTGCGGACATCAATTCACGCCCGAAAAGCGCTGGCAATTGCACGAACTGTTGTGCTTCGCCATTGCGCCAGCGATAGATGGCCTGTTTCGCATCGCCCACGAGCAAGGCCGAACCGCCACTGCTGAGCGCGTTGGTCAATAGGGGCACCAGCGCGTGCCACTGCAACATGGAGGTATCCTGGAACTCATCGATGAGGAAGTGGTGATACTTCTCGCCGAGGCGTTCGAAGAGGAAGGGGGCCGGTTCGTTCTGGACGATGGCGGCCACACGCCGGGTAAGGTCGCTGAAGAAGGCCAGTCCTTCCTCGCGCTTTATCAGCTCCAGTTGTTCATCCAACAGGTGCAGCGCTGCGGAGGAGAGCATGTCCCGTTGCACGGAACACGCTATCAGGTGGTCCTTCAGTTCCCCATTGGCGTGCAACTCCCGCACAGTGCGGACCACCTTTCGTAAGAACGGGGCGATATGTTCCACCGCCGCGCGGGTGGACGGCGAAGCTTTCTGGCTATGCCATTCATCTTTTTCCAGGTTCTTCAGCGCGTTCTTGTTCTCATCGATCCAGTCCTCGAATTCGGAGAGCTTGCGGATGAGGCCGACCACGCCGGACTTTCCGGAGGCCAGGTCGGAGGCTGCAAGGCCCTCACGCGCCATGGCATCCGATGCTTCACGACCAAGTGTGCGCAAGCGGTGCCGGAAGGTCGCTGTCCGTTCACGCAGTTGTGCACGCACGGCAATGAACTGTTCGCTGGTGATCTCGCGCATTTCTGCAAGCCGCTTCAGGGCCTGCTCCTTGCTGAGCTGTTGGGAGAGCTCGCGCAGCGGTTTGTCCGGGCGCCAGTCACGTTCCTGTTCGATCAGGTCGCCGCAGATCGCCGCCAGCAGCTTCGTCAAGGCCTGATCGCTGCCCGCTTGCTGCAGCAGGCGTTCCACGGCGAGGTCGCGATAGTACCGCTCCTCCGTGGTCATCCGCAGGTCGCTGTCCAGCCGTAGGTCCCGGGCGAAGGGCATCACCACGCGCCGGGTGAAGGCGTCGATCGTGGTCACCGCCAGCTGTGGCCAATGATGCAGCATGTGCGTGAGGGTGATCCCCGCACGTCGGCGCACTTCGGCGACATCAGCACCGGTGGATCGCATGACATCTTGTTGCACATCGAGCAGGGCGGCCGTCAGGTCCGTGCCGTTGGCGAGCCCTTCGAGATAGTCGAGGATGCGCTCACGCATTTCCGCCGCCGCTTTGTTGGTGAAGGTGAGCGCTAGGATGCGTGTGTAGCCATCCGGTCCTGCCTCCTCCAATGCGAGACCGATGTAGTGCTTCACGAGCGCGTGGGTCTTGCCGGCACCGGCGGAACTATGTAGTACTTGGAACATGCGAAGAAGTGACGAGCCGAAGGTAGACGCCCAAGGGTGGTGATAAAACACAGAACCGCATCACGCTTCGCAGCGTCCATGATGGGGTAAATTTGACCTGGCCGCTGAACAGGAGGACAACACTTCTTGTTCATTATGCGTCTTGTAGCCATGGATCTGAACTACGACCGGTTAGTGGTCCTGTGTGGCGTAGCAGCAGCGATGATCGCAGGTTGTGCCAAGGATGCCGAAGAAGTACACGCGGACCTGGTCGGAGCCCCCACGCCTAATACGGTGGTGGCCATCAGCATGGCCTATACGCGGGCAGGTGCTGCATTCGACAAGAATGTACCGTTCACCGACGGGGCCGGGACGCTGGTGCAGGTGCAGCGGTTGAACTTCTTCATGAGCCAGCCGTCCTTCTCCGATGATGCCGGTGACTCTGTTGCGGCCTTTCCGGCGAAGTATCTGTTGATCGATGTGGAGCAAGGCGGACTAGTGCGCAACCTCGGTGAACTGCATGGTCACTTGCACATGCTCCGCGTAGGCGTTGGCCTCGATAGTGCAATGAACCATACAGACCCCACACTGGCGCCGCCGCCCATGAACGGTGCGAACCTTTGGTGGGGGTGGGCTGCGGGCTATCGGTTCCTTACGCTTGAAGGGAAGTATGACAGCAACAACAGTGGCACCATCGAGGGGAACGACTTCACTTTCGACTATCACATCGGCATGGATACGCTTTATCGCAGGCTTGATCTGGAGGTGCATACGGACGCCAACATGGGCGGCAACCTGGTGATCCCGTTAAGCCTGAGCATCGACACCCTGTTCGCTGGCCTGGATATTGCCACCCAGCCGGTGGTGGAAGTGGTGAACGACATCAGCATGGGTCTGATGGACCGTTTGCCACGCGCTATTTCGCACGTTGAATGAAACGGTCACTCTCCATCCTATTACTAGCTGTGGCCATGCTTTTGGGCTGCACCAAGGAAGATCCGGCCTGGCCACCCGTCCAGCAGGTGGATGTCACCTTCCGCCCCCTTTGGAACGGTGCTCCGTTCGACAAGAACACGGTGTATCTGAGCGCAGGGAATGAGCGGATCCAAATGCAGCAGGTGAAGTTCTACCTGAGCGGCCTCGTGCTGCAAGGTGCGAGCGATGCCGTTTTGAGCACGGTGGAGTTGCTGGACCTTTCGAACGGTCCGAAGCAACGTAGGTACTCGGTACCGGGTGGCACTTACGACAGTCTGCACATCGCACTGGGACTTCCGCCGGACATCAACGGTGCGGACATTACGAACATTGATCCTACATCGCCCTTAGGGAACAACAGTGGGATGTACTGGACATGGACGACCATGTACCGCTTCCTAATCTTCGATGGACGGTTCGACACCAGCGCTGTAGGCACAGGCACGCCACCGTTCCAATTCAGCATCCACACCGGGCGTGATGCCTGCTTCCGTGAACGAACGGTGTCGTCCCCGTTGCAGGTGAACGCGGGAACGTCGGTCAGCCTGTCCGTTGACGTTGATATTGCCCATTTCTTCGGCGATGGCACGCAGTTATTGCGCATGTCGGATGGCAGCCAGAGCCATGGTGCAGTGCAAGAACTACCCCAGGCCCTCAAACTCAGCGACCTCGCTATCAAGGCGATCGGCCCGCAATGAAGATGCGCGGTCCCCTCTTTCTGCTCGGTACAGTGATCCTTGTGAGTTGCGCGCGTGAGCCTGTGGACCTGAGCGAAGCGGATGAGCCTTATACGGTGCAACTTCCACCCGGCGCGCCCACCATGCCAGTGCCTGCGGATAACGCATTGACCATTGCGCGCGTGCGCTTGGGTAAGGCCTTGTTCTTCGAGCAGGACCTGTCGATGGGCAATGGCATCGCATGCAGTTCCTGTCACCTCCCCGAGCAAGCCTTCAGCGACACCAGCGCGTTGAGCCATGGCATCGGCGGTGCCACTGGGCTGCGCAATGCACCTTCCTTGGCGAACCTCGCCTGGCACCAAGGTTACTTCCGGGACGGTGGTGTGCCCACGCTGGAGCAGCAGGTGCTGGCCCCGATACACGACGAGGTGGAGATGGCGTCGAACATCAATGAGGCTGCTGACTTGCTGCGCGACCGCGAACCGTATTCATCCTTGAGCCGGAAGGCCTATGACCGCGTGCTGGATGGCTACGTGATCACGCGGGCGATCGCGTGCTATGAGCGCACGCTAGTGAGCGGATGGTCGCGCTATGATCGGTTCCTGTATGAAGGTGATGCGAACGCATTGACAGTGGAGGAGCGCAATGGATGGCAGCTGTTCAACAGCGATGCCACCGGCTGCTCCGGCTGCCACAGCGGCTTTGACCTGAGCGATCATACTTACCGGAATATCGGTACATCACTCGATCACACGCTTGATCCCGGCAGGGAGAGGATCACCTTGGAGCCAGGGGACCGCGGCAAGTTCAAAGTGCCCACCTTGCGCAACGTCTCACTCACGGCGCCTTACATGCACGATGGAACCATGAATACGCTGGAGGCGGTCGTGGAGCACTTCGCCAACGGCGGCGTGAACGACCCCAACAAGGATCCTCTGGTGATGTCACGAACACTTAGCGCACAGGAAAGATCCGACCTGGTGTCCTTCCTCCGCGCGTTGACCGATGACCGTTCATTGGACCAAGTACAATGAACCAATCTGATCGGATCCTCCTGATCCTGATGGTCTTCTCGACCCTGGCAAGTGCGTGCAAGCGTGATGAGCCGGAGGTGACACCTGAGCCCGCGCCTGTTGGTACGCCTTATTCGCTGCAGATCCCGGCCAACCTACCACCGATGTCCATACCTGCGGACAACCCGATGACCGTGGAAGGCGTGACGCTGGGACGCTTCCTGTTCTATGAAGAGCGATTGAGCGCGAACAACACACTGAGCTGTGGCAGCTGCCATTCCCCGGCCTTTGCCTTCACCGACAGCAGTCGGGCCGTGAGCACCGGCATCGATGGCATCGCAGGCGTGCGCAGTGCGATGGCGCTGATCAACCTGGGTTATTCAGCAAGCTTCTTCTGGGATGGTCGGGCGCCCTCGTTGGAAGAACAAGCCTTTCAGCCGGTAACGAACCCCATCGAGATGCACGAGATCTGGCCGAACGCGGTGGCCAAGCTGCAGGCGGATCCCGCTTATGTGGCCATGTTCAATGCCGCCTTTGGCAGTACGACGATCGACTCTTTGAAGGTGGTGAAGGCACTTGCCCAGTTCGAGCGCACCATGATCAGCGGCAACAGCAAATACGACAAGGTGGTGCGCGGAGAGGCGGCGTTCACACCGGATGAAGCTGCAGGCCTCACCTTGTTCCAAGCGGAAGGGGGGCCGGTGGGACAGCAGATCTTCCTGCCGGGAGGTGGCTTCGTTGTTGGACAAGGCGGTGCTGATTGCTTCCACTGCCATACGAATGCAGCAGGGCTGTTCACCGATGAGCAATTCCGCAATAACGCAGTTCAAGCTGAACCCTACACCGACATTGGCCGCGGAGCCATCACGAACGATCCATCGGACATCGGGCGATTCAAAGTGCCCACCCTGCGGAACATCATGCTCACGGCCCCGTATATGCATGATGGCCGTTTCGCGACGATCGACGAGGT
>JBKJNF010000008.1:0-2636 GCA_046596155.1 Flavobacteriales bacterium
CTACCTCGATGGCAGCGGCAACGCGAGCATCGTACCGGCTGACATCGACGGCGGTAGCACGGATAACGGCACGATCGTGAGCATCGCGGCGAGCCAAACGAACTTCGACTGCACCAATACGGGCGCGAACAGTGTATGGCTTTACGTGACCGATGATGGCGGCAACGTGGACAGCTGCCAGGCCACCGTAGCGGTGCTTGACACGATCGCACCCACCATTGTCTGCCAGGATATCACCATCTATCTGGATGCGAGCGGCGTGGCCCAGGTGCAACCGAACGACATTCTGGTCGCGAGCTCCGATAACTGTTCACCGCTAGTGTCAATGGTCAGCAATACGCAGTTCACGAACATCGGGAACTACCCTGTGTCCGTGACCGTGACAGACCCGAGTGGCAACAGCTCTTCGTGCTCCTCCATCATCACCGTGCTGGACACCATTACCCCACAGGCCAACTGCATCGCCTTCAACGGTGTGATGCTCTACCTCGACAACAATGGCCAGGTCCAACTTGACCCGGCACTGATCGACGGTGGTAGCACTGACAACGATACCATTGTCTCGCTCACCGCTTCGCAGGTGCAGTTCACGTGCAGTGAAGTTGGCAACAACAGTGTCACCTTGTTTGTGACCGACGCTGCAGGCAACGTGGATAGCTGCGTCGCAGTGGTCACGGTGCTCGATACCATCGCACCCGCCGTCAACTGCCAGAACATCACAGTGGCCCTGGACGGCAGCGGTAACGCAACCATCACCAGCGGACAACTGGATAGCGGTAGCTCGGACAACTGCATGCTCGCAAGCACCGCAGTGAGCCAGACCGCCTTCGACTGCAGCAACGTAGGGGCCAACGTAGTCACCTTGACGGCGACCGACGCCAGTGGAAACGTGAGCAGCTGCAGCGCCACGGTCACGGTCATTGACACGATCCTGCCCTTCGCGATCTGCAATAACATCACCATCTACCTCGATGGTAACGGTGTGGCCGGCATCACCGGTCAGGACATTGACGGTGGTTCCACGGACAACTGCGGAACGCTCACCTACAGCGCGAGTGTGACCAGCTTCGATAGTGTAGGTGTATATACCGTGACCTTGACAGTGACCGATGCCACCGGCAACAGCAGCAACTGCACGGCCACGGTGACCGTGAACGATATCGCACCGCCTCAAGCGATCTGCCAGCCAGCAACGATCTACCTCGATGGCAGCGGCAACGCGACCATCACACCCGCGGATATCGATGGAGGCAGCACCGACAACGGCACCCTCGTAGGCATCCTAGCAAGCCAGACCATCTTCACGTGCAACGATCTGGGCATCAATGATGTGATCCTCACTGTTACTGATGAGGGCGGCAACATCGACAGCTGCATGGCCGTGGTCACCGTGCTCGACACGATCACTCCGACCGTGGTGTGCAATAACCTCACTATCTACCTCGATAGTAGCGGTGTGGCCACCATCACGGGCCAGGACATCGACGGTGGTTCCACGGACAACTGCGGTACGCTCTCCTACACGGCCAGCGACACTAGCTTCAGCAGCGTGGGCACCTACACCGTAGTGCTCACGGTGACCGACGGAAGCGGCAACAGCAGCACCTGCACAGCCACGGTGACCGTGAACGACATCAGCTTGCCTACTGCGAACTGCCAGCCCGCAACGATCTACCTCGACGCCAGCGGCAATGCCAGCATCACCGCAACTGACATCGATGGTGGAAGCACGGACAATGGAACGATCGTGAGCTTGACGGCATCGCAGACCGCCTTCGACTGCAGTGATCTGGGTACGAACGATGTGATCCTGACCGTGACCGATGATAGCGGCAACAGCGACAGCTGCATCGCCGTGGTCACGGTCCTCGATACAATTGCTCCGAACGTGACGTGCAACAACATCACCATCTATCTCGATGGCAATGGTTACGCGGTGATCCTTGGTGAGGAAATCGACGGAGGTTCCACCGACAACTGTGGTATAATCACCTATGCAGCCAGCACCACCATCTTCACGGCACCCGGAACCTATCAGGTAACACTTACCGTAACGGATGCCAGCGGCAATAGCAGCAGCTGTACAGCAACTGTGGAGGTCCTGTTGGTCAATCTGCCACCGATGGCCGTGGATGACAGCGTTTCCACCGGAGAGAACGAGATCGTGGTGATCGGCAACGAGGCCAACGACAGTGATCCGAACAACGACCCCTTCACTACGACGGATGCGTCCGCCGGGGTGGGTAGCGTGCAGATCAACGGCGATGGAACACTCACCTATACGCCTGCCATGGCCTGGTGCGGAACGGACACCATCCATTACACCATCTGCGACAGCCTCGGCCTCTGCGATGAAGCGATCATCTTGGTCACTGTGGAGTGCGACAACGACCTGGTGATCCCACACGGTTTCTCTCCCAACGGTGATGGCATCTCCGACACTTGGGTGATCCAAGGCCTGGAGAACTATCCGGACAATTCCGTAAAGCTCTTCAACCGCTGGGGCGCCGAGATCTACAATGCAGCACCCTATGGCAACGACTGGGATGGAAGGAGCACGGCACCCATGACGATCAATGGTCTGTTGCCTGCCGGCACCTACTTCTTCATCCTCGACCTGGGCAACGGAACGGTGG
>JBKJNF010000203.1:0-3915 GCA_046596155.1 Flavobacteriales bacterium
GGTCTCCCTCACTGGTGAACTGCCCCTACAGGCGGCCCACTACCGCCACTGGTTGCGTGGAGCGAATTTTCTGCCCAGACCCGTTCATACGCGCTACTACGCCAGCCTGATCGCCGACCTGGAGGAAGCGACCGGAAAGCCATTCGACGTCATCTGGTGCTTCGACACCAGTCGTATGAAGTGGTTTCCGGAGCACGCTGCGTTCAAGGTCCTTCACTGCGCCGATCACGATATCCTGAAAACACATCCGGCGGATGGGCTGGTAGAGACCGCGGATGCCGTGCTCACAGTCACCGAGGCGATCCGCACGGAACTGCAGGCCCTCGCGCCGCAAAAGCCGATGTTCAATACCGGTCACATGATCGAGGAGAACTGGTTCGCTCCAGGATCGGTCCGAACGCCTGCAACGGTACCTAAGAACGTAGCGTACGCAGGGCAGTTGCGCACCGATTACATCGACTGGGAGGTGCTGCGTGCGATCATCGAAAGCGCGCCCGACATGCACTTCCATTTCTATGGGCCTCATGACCGCACGTATCCTGCACGCGGAATGACCGAGGTCTTGGACCAGCCGAATATCACCCTTCACGGTCTGGTGCCCAAGGAACACTTGGTGCCGGTATTGAATCAGGCCGATATCCTGCTGCTCTGCTATCGCGCATACGAACTCGGTGACATCGTGGGGAATTCGCACAAACTGCTTGAGTATTTCGCGACCGGCAGGCCCGTGGCCTCTTCCTGGACGGCAGAATACGCTGCGCACGGCGCTATTTTCAAAATGGCACGCGAACGTTGGGATCTTCCACGACTTTTCACCCAGCTTGTCGCGGACTACTCGGCGAACACGACCAAGGCGTTGTGTACTGCACGGATCGAGCTGGCCAGGGCACGGTCCATCTCCGATGTGCTCGATCGACTATCCCACGAATTCACCTCACTCCTGCCGCCGGCCGCCACGAGCGCTTGAACGTTGCTGATGAACGCATCACCTCGCTGCATGGCCTGGATGCGCCCATCCACCGATGGGTCATCGGGACCGGCAGGAACATTGATCTACTTTCGCCAGCGCGGTTGGCCATAGTGTTGGTGACTACATCCGCCAGACGGTATTTACGGCCGACCAGGAACTCCAACACGAAGGGACAGCACCTCAACGAAGACCATGATCAAGAAGGTCCTGTATGTGGTGAGCAATGTGACCGACAGCACGGAGTATCAGCAGCTCGTCGATCATTGGGACCGTTCACGTTTCCAGCTTGAATTCATCTTCCTGAACCCCGTGCCGGATTGTGCCGTACAGCGCTACATCCGTCAGGCCGGATTCACAAGTACGACCATACCCTACCACGGACGCAAGGACGCGCTCAGTGCCATACGCGGTCTCTGGACACACTACCGCACCGTGCGCCCGGATATTATCCACCTGAATCTCCTAGAGGCCACGTTCTTCGGGCTCATCGCCGCAAAACTGTCGCGCATCGGCCGCACGGTATACACACGCCACCATAGTACGCACAATCACAAGTATCACCCCGTGAAGGGTGTGCTGTATGACCGCCTGTGCAACTGGATGACGGACAAGATCATCGCCATCACGCACAGCACGGAAGAAGTTCTGCTTGAGTGGGAGAAGGTGCCCAAGGAAAAGGTGGTGCTCATCTACCACGGGTACGAACTTGCCAGTGTCCCCGTGCCAGACCCCGTTAAGGTTGATGAGTTGTGCCGGAAATATGATATGGGAAAGGTGAGCGGGACCCGCACTATCGGCATGATCGCCAGGCCATTTGAATGGAAGGGACTGGATCATTCCATCCCGGCCTTTGAGGATGTGTATGCTGTGCATCCGGACGTCCGGCTTTTCATCTTCAACTGGAAAGGCACCCCGCATACACAGCGCTATGAGGAACTACTGGCCAAATTGCCTGCTGGCTCCTGGAGGACGGTACACTTCGAACCGGATGTGGTGGACCTCTTTCACACATTCGATGTCTTCGTGCACGTGCCCGAAGACCAGCACGCCGAGGCCTTTGGATTGGTCTACGCAGAATCCTTGATGGCCGGTGTTCCCTGTGTGTTCACGCGAAGTGGGTTCATGCACGATCTGGACCCGGCAGCTGTTCACGGCGTCAAGGTGGTTCCCTTCAAGGACCGCAAGGCGATCGCCGAACGCACGTTGGAGTGGTTGGCGCATCCACCATCCAAGGCGGAGCGATCGGCGTTCGCACAACACAACGTGGATGTAC
Organism: Flavobacteriales bacterium; assembly: GCA_046596155.1. Taxonomy (GTDB): domain Bacteria; phylum Bacteroidota; class Bacteroidia; order Flavobacteriales_F; family PHOS-HE28; genus PHOS-HE28. Next base: position 2,244 of record JBKJNF010000203.1, read on the forward strand.
TTCGCGGCATGATCAGCATCGAACTGAAGATGGACGCACTGTACAGCCTCTACGCCACGATGTGATCGCGATGAACGTGGTCGCTCAGGCACGGAATACCCTCATCTAACATTCCTTCCGCATCTGGTCCACGATGATGAGCGATCCCTTGGTAACGATCATCATGGCGGCCTACAATAGTGATCAATTCATCGCTGCAGCGATCGCTTCCGCGCTGGAACAGGAATACCAGAACATCGAGTTGATCGTGGTGAACGATGGAAGTACCGACGACACGGCGCAGGTTCTTACCACCTTTACCGACCCACGCCTGGTCGTATTGTCCGTAGAGCGGAATAGGGGAGTCAGCCATGCCCGCAACCGTGCGTTGGACCTGGCGCACGGTGAGTACGTCTGCTTCCTCGATGCGGATGATCACATGCCGGCACGCAGCATTTCCTCGCGATCGGAGGTGCTGATGCGAGATCCCGGGCTCAGCTTCGTGGACGGTGCGGTGGAGTTCTACGATGCCCAAATGCAGCAGGTGACCCGCAAGTGGACCCCGACGTTCGTGGGCGAACCCTTGGAACGGCTGGTCCGTTTCGATCCCGCGTGCTTCTTCGGCAACACCTGGCTGGTGCGTCGTGAAGCCATCGGCACGGCCCGCTTTGATACGGGACTTTCACATTCCGAGGATCTACAATTCTATATCCGCATTTCTCCAGGGCGTCGCTACGGGTACACCAGGGAGACGGTGCTGGACTACCGTATTACGGGTACAAGTAGCATGAGCCGTCTGGACAACCTCGAACGTTCCTACCGCTCTATGCTTGCCTGGATGTGGCGCCATCCGGAACTGGTGCCCCGGACGGCACTGCCCGAGGCCGGGTACCGGGTGCGACGGATGATGTCAGGAGCGTACTGGAAGGCCGGCAGACCATTGAAGGCGCTGTGGGCCTTGCGATGATTCAATCCGTCCGGAATGCATCCCGGAGGATCTCTCGATATACGTCCCGTGTAATGTCCATGGAACGATGACGGGCAGCCAATGATGCTGTGGAATCCCGCTGACCCGGTCTGGATATCACCTCCAATATTCGGGCCATCGCCGGCCCCAGATCATCCCCGTCCGGATCGAACACCGCACCCCCCAACGGATCGCCCTCGATGATCGCGGAATCATCACCCACACCCCGGGTCAGTAGAACGGGTAGTCCATTCGCCCAGTACTCGCCCAGCTTCATTGGGCTGATGCATGCACTGCTCGGCGTACCCCTGTAGATGGCGAAGGCCATGTCCGCAGCCGAAAGATATTCAGCCACTGCGGCGTGCTCGGCGTGCAGTATGAATGACCTATTCCCGGTGAATCCGGCAGCCTGAAGACCTGCTCGCACCTCCTCAGCTGGATGCGGGCTCAAAATGATGAGAGCGAACCGATCGCCAATGATGCGCTGTGCTTTCGCGAATGCACGGAACGCCTGTTCACGATGATAGAGCCCGCCGAACTTGCCTACGTAGATCCCAATGCAGGCATCGTCCCAACCGAGACGCTTGCGGACACGTATTCTGTCACCTGCATCGAAACGCATGCGGGCTGCATCCACCGGGCATGGGGCCGTGAGGGCATGACCGGGCACGGCTCCATCCGCGATCAACTCGCGCCGGTAATTCCAACTCACCGTGACGAATCTCC
>JBKJNF010000348.1:0-4509 GCA_046596155.1 Flavobacteriales bacterium
TGTTGGTGGCGGGGGGTGGTGGAGCCGAAGCGCAGATGTTGAAGGCACCGAAGGAATTGTTGCCATACTCCCAGAACCGCACCCAAACGGTGGCGCCCGGCGTGCCGGTATAGCTAAGCTGCGGCATAAGGCCCGGACCTGAGTCGTCATCGCAGGCTACTTGTGTGAAGGGCCCGGCACAGCTGGCACCGGTGTAGATGGACATACCACCATCGGTGAGCAGGCTGCCAGCTACCACGTCGGAAATAAGGGTGAAGGTACCACCCGGGGGAACGATCACTTGGAACCAGACATCACCGCCAGCATAGCTCGCGCAGGTTGGAGCGGGAGGGCCCACAGTAGCCGTGGCTGACACATTGCTCCACGTGCTGTTCACGCAGGTGGCGTTCACCGTGAGCACTTCGGCCCCGCAAGGGTTGTCGTTGCCCGGCTGCGCCTCGGCAACTGCGCCTACCAGTAACAAGCACAACACGGACCACACGCGCAAAGCCGTGTTGATCGTAGCATGTGAGCGGGAGCCGGTCGTGATCACTGTGGTGTGAGCGGATCGCTCAGTTGCTCGTATTCCTTGGGATGGGCCAGTATCCATGTGGCCTTCGCCTCTTGATACCCCGGGGGATCGGCAGGACCATCATTGTAACCAGGTATCCTCACGTTGTCATCCGTGGCCCGGTCCTCCTGCTGTTGGGCGATGATGGGGCCGAAATAGGTGATGCTCAATCCAATCGCACCCCATGCACTTTGGAGCTCGCCCCGGTGCAGGAGCACATGGCTCCGTACCTTGACTTGTTGGTTAAGCACATCCACCCACACACCCATGTCCGGTTCAATGCCCCTAAGCACCTCGTGGATATACTTCTCCTGAATGGGAGTCACCGCGGAAGCAAAGCGGATGAGAAGGTCGAGCTCTGGCGCTTTTTGGGCCACAACCGAACCGCTAAGGAGCCAGCAAAGGCCCAACGCCACTCGTCCATTCATATGGAAAATTCGAGGCACCATCCTTCAGTTTCGTTCATTTATGTGACTCGAAAGGTACGGCATACGATCGATGTTGAATTTCTTGGATCCATGACGCGAATAATCGGAAAGGATGCCTATGGACATCGACATCCGCCGCAGTCCCTCTGGATGACGCGTGTGCGGGGGTGCAGGACTATTCCTTCACCCACTTTCCGCTGGCCGTGTTAGCCCCGTCGGGTGTGGTGGCGATGATGGAATACAGTCCACGTGGCAGGGCGGACGTGTCCAGCACGAGCTGATCGCCTGCCGCCTGTGCGACCAGCACTACACGTCCAGTGGCGTCGACCACTTGCATCTTGGCGCCTGCCTGCATGTCGGGCAGAAATACGCGCACCAGATCATTGCCTGGGTTGGGTACCATTAATAAGGGTCCGTGTCCGTTCTGGAAGAAAACGCTACGCACATCCGAATAGGCGAACCCGCCATCGAAGTCCACTTGTTTCAACCGATAATAGGAAGTTCCCTGCAATGGCGAACGATCGAGGAACGCATAATGGATCTCTTGATGGCTTGTTCCAGCCCCTTCCAACGTGCCTATCGAATGGAACAGTTCCCCGTCAGTGGACCGCTCCACCATGAATGCGTCGTTGTTCAGTTCGGTCGCGGTGATCCAATCGAGCTGGACCGCCTGCTGCACCACCTCGGCCTTGAACGACAGGAGCTCGATGGGCAGCACAGTGCAATCCAACGAGGCACCGTTGCCCAACTGCCACGTGAGCGCAAAGGATTGGCCGTTCGCGCTGAAGTTGTCGATATAGAGCATGTAGATCTGTCCGGCCGTGGCGTTCATCAGCGACACCCATTTATCGCCGCCAGCACCTTCTGTGACATCCGTGGCTCCGTTGCCGATGCCGGTGTTGCCAGTGAGCGCGGAATAGGAACAACGCAATGGCACACCCACGGGTGGACATTGGATGCTGGAGAGAGGACCCCACACGGCGAAATCATAATCGGTAGTGACCACCGGAGCGATGGTGAAGCCGATGGTGCCACCGCTCGACACAGCGAATCGGTACCACGTTCCCTGCCGTTCGCCACTTGCCAGGCATCCCTGATTGGATGTGTTCAGGTCGGCAACGTTGCCCGTGCCGCTGGAATTGTTGTTGAACGATTGTCCACTACATATTGTGATCCCGCCGGAGCAATCGTTGGCGGGCGCGGGCGGCGGTGTGCAGGTTACGGTCTGTGTAAAGGAGATGCCTGCCGCTGGTGGCGACCCGGAATTGAACAGTAACCCGCCGCCGGTGAGCAGCTGCAGGGTGTAGCTGTTCTGCGATTGGTTCGGACCAGATGCCGTGTACTGCACCACTACCACGGTTCCGATGTTCACACCAATGAGCGCGATGTCGTAGGTGCCCGTTACTGTATACGGGAGAAAGGCCCCTCCATCCAAGGAAATGCCCACGGTAGAGGAACCCCAGCCATCCCCATTGGAATCAATGAGCTGTAGCATGTATACACATTGGCCAGCCGGAATGCTCGTGGGGCCATGAATGCACAGGTTGAAGGTGCCTGATGCAGTGCCGTATCCCCAGAATCGCAAGTAATAGGTAGTGCCGGGGGTCAGTCCTGTGAACGATAAGAACGGCATTAGACCCGGGCCCGCGTCATCATTACACTGCATCAATGTAAACGGCCCATTACAAGAAGGAGCAGAGTACAGCGCCATGGCCCCGTCCGTTAACGTGCCCGCGGTGCTCTCGATGACGGCGATGCCGGAAGCCGGCGCCATGAAGCTGAACCAAACGTCCAGCGATCCCGTTCCGAACGTGCCGCATCCCGGGGCAGGATACGTGCTGTTGTTGGTTGCGCCGTTGTTGGTGGTCGCTAGGTAATTGCACGTGTTGGACACCGGTACCGCCGTTGCACAACAAGGCTCATTGTTCACGGCGCCGGAACTGACATCTGTCGCGCAAATTGTGAAGTTGCTCGCTGAGCTACCCCCCCCCTGCCGCCAGACGCGGATGTAGATCACCGTGCCCGGAGTTCGGCAGCCCAAGGATATGCGGGGCATCGCATTCAGGAAGTTCTGGTTGTCGTTGCAGCCGATCTCCACGAAACTGCCCGGGACCGCACAGTTGCCAACGGTGTAGAAGGCCATCCCGCCGTTGTTCAACCCGTTGGGGGCGGCTGTGGCGGTATTAACAGTGAGGGTGCCGTTAGCCGGCACCACGGCCGTGTACCACACATCAACATTTCCGGAACCACAGCTCGGGGTGGCCACAGCGGAATTGGTCGCGCTCAACAAGGTACCAGCGGTGTTCACACAGGCACCGTTCACCGGAAGGGGGATGGCGTTGCATGGGTTATCGTTCGACGGTTGCGCATGCACCGGGGAAGCGAGGATCACGACGAATGCCATCCACGCTAGGCCATGCAACATGAGTGAACAGGACTTGCGCATGCCGATCATTCTGGCCGAGTGAGTTGCTCGTACTCGGTCGGATGCGCTTCGACCCAGGCTTTCTTCTCCAGTTCGTAACGCACGTTGTCCGTTGCCGGAGCTCCGGTATCAATGAGGTCGGGCAGGCCCAATTCCATGTCATTCCTGGAAGACTTCAGCGCTACATGATCGGTGACCGGTCGGCCGAGGTAGGTGATCACCGCGCCACAGGAAAGGAGGAACGCTTGTAGTTGATCGCGGTCAAGTGGGGAGTGCACGCGCGTCAACACGTTCTGCTCTGCCGCGTTGAACCACACGAGCGCATCCGGATCCTGGGAGCGCAACCCCTCGAGGATAAACTTCTCATGCGTCTGTGTAATAGGTTCAGTGAATGCAATGGTGTATGCATATTCCGTCGCCTTCTGGGCCAAGCAGGCCGAGGCACACAACGCAGCCAACACCATGAATGCTGGTCGCATAAGACTGCAGAAGAGAAAACCCATTTTCATCGAACCTATATATGTGCTCGTCGAACAAAAATTGGCTTTCGTCGAACCCGTTGTCAAGGAGGAGATGCCAACATATTGAGCATCAGGACCATAGACCGCACCCGGCACACATCATTTGGCTTGATTACCAGCGCGAGCGCTTGCTCTCATGGTCCGAGACCCAGAGGACAGCATGCCCTTGTACGCACATGATCCGACGAGGTCAGTGAGTGTTATCACGTGAAGCACAGCACCCAGCAAAACCATGCGCACAGCGAAAGTCATCGGAACAGGGCGCTACACATGCCAAGAGTGGCAGGTAACAGATCGAGACCACCATGCCACTGCGCAGCCGGAGGAACAGACACGGAACGGTCATTTTCAGGTGTTGACCCTTGAACTATGCGTCAAGTAATGAATGGGCATGATAACCGTCCATCACCGGTAGATACCTTCGCTTCATGTCCTTCGTCCAAGCCCCGTCTTACGTCCCCTAGCACAAGCTCCGTGTCGTTACCGCCGTCAGTTTGTTCGACGCACATGATGCCGCCATCAACATTCCCGCTTAAGCGGGATTACGCTCCTTCGTCGCTCAAGATGGTTGGCGCATCATCCACC
>JBKJNF010000220.1:0-2632 GCA_046596155.1 Flavobacteriales bacterium
CACCGACACCCTCGTGATCATGGTCGCGAAGTCCGCGATACATGACGTGCTGAAGCACTGCAAGGAAAAGCTGGACCTTAACTTCCTCACCACGCTCTGGGGCATGCACTACCCCGAGCGCGAGGCGTTGGGGCTGGTGATCCACTTGCACAGCATGCGCCACGGGCACCGCATCCGCCTGAAGACAGAGACCCCGATGAAGGACCCGGTGTTCCCGACCTTCACCGACCTGTGGCCCGCTGCGAACTGGATGGAGCGAGAGACCTTCGACTTCTTCGGACTGCACTTCACCGGCCACCCTAATTTGAAACGCATCCTCAACATGGAGGACTTCCCGGCCTTTCCCATGCGGAAAGATTATCCGCTAGAGGATCAGACACGCGAAGACAAGGACGACAGCTACTTCGGCCGATGAGCACCACGATCGCGAAGCCCGACTACTGGAAGCACGATCTGGTGCCCAGCGGTGAGCATAAGGACCTGAACACCCTGAACCTCGGGCCCACGCACCCGGCCACGCACGGCATTTTCCAGAACGTGCTGATGATGGACGGCGAAGTGATCCAAAGCACCGAGCAGACCATCGGCTACATCCACCGCGCCTTCGAGAAACTCGCCGAGCGCCGGCCTTTTTATCAGATCACCACGCTCACCGATCGAATGAACTATTGCAGTTCGCCGATCAACAACATAGGCTGGCACATGACCGTGGAGAAGCTCTGCGGAATTGAGCTTCCCAAACGGGTGCAGTACATGCGCGTGATCATGATGGAGCTCGCGCGCATCAGCGATCATGTGATCTGCAACAGCGTGATCGGCGTGGACACCGGCGCGCTCACCGGGTTCACCTACATCTTCCAGCAGCGCGAGAAGATCTACGATATCTACGAGCAGGTCTGCGGTGCGCGACTCACCACCAACATGGGCCGTATCGGCGGATTCGAGCGCGACTTCAGTCCCAAGTGCTGGGAGCTGATCCGCAACTTCGTGAAGGAGTTCCCCGCTGCATTGCAGGAGTTCGACAACCTGCTCGTGCGCAATCGCATCTTCATGGACCGCACGATCAACTGCGGCCCCTTCAGCGCTGAACGCGCGCTCGCTTATGGCTTCACCGGCCCCAACCTGCGCGCCTGCGGTGTGGATTACGATGTTCGCGTTGCCGACCCCTACAGCGGCTATGAGGACTTCGACTTCATCATTCCTGTGGGCCAGAACGGCGACACCTACGACCGCTTCATGGTACGCGACCAGGAAATGAAGGAGAGCATCAGCATCATCAAGCAGGCGCTGGACAAGCTGGAAAAACTGAGCGACAAAAAGAGCTTCACGGCCGAAGTGCCGGCCTGGGTGCTACCGCCGAAGGAGGAAGTGTACAACCAAATGGAAGCGCTCATCTGGCATTTCAAGATCGTGATGGGCGAGACCGATGTGCCCGTGGGCGAAGTGTATCACTGCGTGGAGGGTGGGAACGGAGAGCTTGGCTTCTACCTCGTGAGCGACGGGGGGCGCACTCCGGCCCGTCTGCATTTCCGCCGGCCCTGCTACATCTACTACCAGGCCTACCCAGAAATGATCAAAGGCACCATGCTGAGCGACGCGATCCTGACCATGAGCAGCATGAACGTGATCGCAGGAGAACTTGACGCGTGATGGGAGCCACGATCAAAGCCGTCACCACCACCGAAGGCACGCCGCCCTTCCACTTCAGCGAGGCCGCGCTGGCCGAGTGCCGCGCACTCATCGCCCGCTACCCGGCCGACAAGAGCAAGAGCGCGCTGATCCCCATCCTGCACATCGCCCAGAGCGAGAATGAAGGCTGGCTCAGCGTGAACGCCATGGACGCTGTGGCGCAGGTGCTCGGCCTGCAGCACATCGAGGTGTACGAGGTGGCCAGCTTCTACAGCATGTTCAACCTGCGTCCGGTAGGCAAGCATGTACTTGATGTGTGCCGCACCACGCCCTGTATGTTGCGGGGTAGTGACGACCTGATCGCCCACATTGAAAAGCGGCTGGGCATCCATCCCGGTAAGACCACGCGCGACGGCCTGTTCACCCTAAAGACGGTGGAATGCCTCGGTAGCTGTGGTACCGCACCCATGCTGCAGTGCGGCGCCAAGTTCCACGAGCACCTTACCGCCGAAAAGGTGGACGCGCTGATCGAGCAACTGCGCAACGAGCCTAGGAATAACTACACGGACCTATGAGCCTCTCGACCCTACGCATCGCATTGTATCCCCGTTGCGTTGTTGCGATGCTGCGGTTCAATCATCATTGATATGGGACGCAAGCTCCTTCTTGAGAATATCGACAAGCCCGGCATCCGCGGGCTGGAAGGCTATCGTGCGAACGGCGGCTACCGCAGCGTGGAGAAAGCGCTGAGGACCATGAGCCCCGAGGCCGTGCTGGAGGAAGTGAAGAAGAGCGGACTACGCGGTCGCGGTGGCGCGGGCTTTCCCACCGGCATGAAATGGAGCTTCCTCGCGAAGCCCCCGGGCGTGGCACGCTACCTGGTGGTGAATGCCGACGAGAGCGAGCCCGGCACCTTCAAGGACCGCTCCATCAGGTAGCGGTCCTTGAAGGTGCCGGGCTCGCTCTCGTCGGCATTCACCACCAGGTAGCGTGCCACGCCCGG
>JBKJNF010000126.1:0-2578 GCA_046596155.1 Flavobacteriales bacterium
GTCCTCATTCCGCTGCCGCTTGAATTGCGCAATGGTCCCTACGGCCTTTTCGATGCGCTAGGCCATGTTCTGGTCACAGGCTCCACTACAACTGAGGTGTTAGCCATCGATGTGCGCGCACTAGCACCGGGGGCTTATGCGCTGCGTATCGCGAACGGGACCGTATCCGCCACATGCCGGATCCTCGTTGTTACGGCTCGGTAGCTGCGGGCCAGCGGTCAATGCACCACGCTGAAGCGCCGGTATGCGCCACCCGGTGTGCCGACCATGTAGATGCCTTCCGGCAACGAAGAGACATCCACTGATCGAAGCGTCGATGATGCCTTGGTGGTAGGTGCCGACACTGAACGACCAGTGGCATCGCGGAGCTCTATCTGTGAGTTTACAGCGCCGACCGAGGGTAGGAACAATGAACTGCTCGCCGGGTTCGGATATGGTACACCAAACGGCGACGAAAGGACTTCATCGTTCACCCCAGTGCTAAAGCCGTTGGCATCGCCTTCAAGCACTTGATAGATCTCCCCTTGGTATTCTCCCACGAAGGCCACCACATGGCAGTTGTTGATGTCCCATGCCGCAGGCACGTTGAACGAATAGGTGCGTTGCTCCAAGTGCCCGGCGGTATTGTCCACCACTTCCTCACCCCATAGCGGCGAGAGGTAGTCGCGCAACACGTGCATGTGAACGTAGTTGGGTTGCGCTCCGTTGGTGTAATCCTGCTGGTAGCCGATGATGTTGCTCTCCGTGATCAAGACCTGCAAATGGTCGTTGCCCCCCGTTCCGCTCGCGGTGTAGTACAGTTCCACATCCACCGAAAGTTCGCGTGAGCCAGCATCGAAGCTGGTGGCCATGCCGATGTTCACAGGCGAGGGTAGCGCGAGCGCCGCGTTCACAGCGCCGGTCCATAGTGTGCGGCCCAGTACCAATTGCCCATTGTAGGGGGTGCGATCCACCAAGCCTCTGGGTTGAGAGTTCACCCCATATTGGGACCAGAGTGCCAAGCTTTCCGTGGTGCGGAAGTCCGGTTGGCCTGTGCTGGGGGTCGATAGCCCGCCACCTGCAAGGCCTACCGCCACCACTTTGCCTGGATGAGCCGCGATGAGGTCTGCTGCGATCGCATGGCCTTCCGGGCAATAACCGCAGTTGATCGCGGTGAACTCTTCGATCAGCGCAGCACGGTTCTGGGGCGTTGTGCCTACCAGTGTTTGGGCTGAAAGCGGTAAGGCAGGGATGAGAAGCAGGGCTAAGAGACGCATCGGAGACAGGTTTGATACAAACGTATCGTTGAATTATCACGCAAGGATCACAAAGGTGTGGATGATCATCTATTGGATGTAACACGCACTATTCCAGCACTACCAACAGCGAACCCCCAGCCGCCCCCCGCACTTTCAGCACGTAATTTCCAGGGGCGGACCCGTTCAGGTCCAATTCAATAGTGCTGCTCCCCTTCGGAAGTTGAGCGTTGAAGGTCCTGATCGCCTTTCCTTGTCCATCCAGGACATCCACCGTCACCGATCCATTGTCCGTGAGCACAACTTCTAGTTGCGCATGTCGGTCCGTGCCGATAATGTTCGGAACGATCCGTAGTGTAGGTGTTGTGGATGGAAGCTCTCGCACAGCCGTCATCAGTGCGGCACAGTTCACCGAATCGATCCACTGAAAGGCCACTCCGAGGATGGCATTGCGGTTCGGAAAATCGATCGTGTGACCTATGCCCGGCATCAGGATCGAGTTGACCATGGCGCCGTTGGCGTTCAGCGCGTCAAGGATCGGGGTATATCGCGTGCTGGGCGAATCGCTTCCACCGTGGACGATGTACACCGGTTTGCCCGCACTGTACGCCTGCATGGTGGTGTTCACTTCAGCGAGGCCATTGATCGCAGCGCCGATGGGCAAGTAGCCGCGGAACACTTGCGGACGAAGCAGCCCATAGGTGTAGGTGGTGCGCCCGCCCCAGGAGAAGCCCATGACGTATACCTTGTCGTGATCGATGCTGTACCACGTGTCCATCGAATCGAGCAATGCCGTCGTGAAGGCCGTGTCGATGGGATCGTCGATGGCGCCATCGGCACCTCCATCGGGGCACACCAAGAGAAGGCCATTCGTTTCAGCGAAGACGATAAGCGTGTCGCACCAGGAGATGGAGTTCCACCGCGCTGTATTCAGCGGATGCAGGCCGAGCATCAGACGGTGCGGCGTGCCGGGGGTGTAGCTACTTGGTACATAGATGGAATACTGCTTGACCAGATCCGTCTGGAAGGGAAATGTGCCATCGATACGCTGTTGGGCGGGGAGCGTGCTACTGATGAGCAACGGAAGCAGCAAAGCGCCTATGCGCAGTTGGCCGGGTCGCTGTTGTGGAGCCATGTACAAAGGTGTGTTCATTCTGTCCTCGTTTTCGGTCAGGATAGTGACATTCCTGCGATCACAGCGCTAAGGCCTAGGAGGCTGCGTAGCAAATGGTCGTGCAATACCCACTGCAGGGGTTCATCTTTGTGCGGATCCGGCCAATGAGTACAATTACGATGTGGAAAGTGATGGACGGCGCTTCACTGGGTGGTTCGTGAAGGAGGGA
>JBKJNF010000238.1:0-20533 GCA_046596155.1 Flavobacteriales bacterium
TACCATTCCACGTTCCGCCGATGGGGTTCTCGAAGAGATCGAGCACGGGCTCGTACACACATACTCCGGTGCTCGGACCGCTGATCACGGTGGGCGGTGGTTGCACGGTCACGCTCCGTTGATCACAGTCGCGGCAGGTGCCAACACCCACGCAGAATTCGGCCAGGTGCGGTCCCGTGCCCGCAAGTACCGGATCGAACACACCTCCTGCGCTCAGGTAGCCCGTGGGGGTCCAACTGCCTTGCGCTGGCGAACCGCTCAATTGAAGAGCACCGGCATTGATGCAGATGCTGGTGTCGTTGCCCGCGTTCGCGGTGATGGTGAGCGGCACCACCGTGATCACCACCTGGTCGGTATCGGTACAGTTGCCTTGTGTGAAGCTGTACGTAAGCGTCCACGAACCCACGGCGCTCGGCACCGGCGTTATCTGAGGCGGGTTCTGCGTGAGGTAGGGCGCGCCGCCGCTCCACGTGCCTGCATTCCCATAGTTGCCTAGCAAGGGGAAGGCGATGGACTGGTCGCAGAGGCTGGTATCCACGCCGGCATTCGCCACGGGAGGTGGTAATACGTTGGCCACCACGATGCCGCTTCCGGTGCAGGTGCCCACAGTGACCGTGTAGGTGAGCGTCTGGCTTCCAACAGTGGGATCGAAACTGTAAGGTCCGGCCCCACTTACACCGGTGCCGCTCCACGCGCCACCCGCAGGCACACCGTTCGGTAGTTGGTAGGGAGGTTCATTGGAGCATAGTGTGAAGCCCGCGATCACCACGTTCGGAGTATCCGTTACAGTGATCACGCGAACGTCCTGTGTGGCACAGCTGCCGCTGCCTTGAGCGTAGGTGAGGTTAAAGGCGCCACTTCCGCCGGGGATGAAGGTGTTGCCCGAAAGCCAGGGGGCGCCGCCGCTCCACGTTCCACCCGCAGGTGCGCCCAACAGCGTTATCGCCGCATCGCCCTCGCAGGCGTTGACATCAGTGCCGGCCTGCGCAGCCGTCTCGTTCTGGATGGTCACGATGGTCTGTGCCACCGTGGCGCAGCCATTTCCGTTGACGTACGTGTAGAACAAGGTGTCCACGCCTATGTTGCCGGCGATCGGTGTCACTTGTCCACTGGGTGAAAGGTTCACGAGGTTCGCTCCGCTCCATGTACCACCAGCGGGGTTCGCCGTCAGGAGTTCCGGGATGGGCTGGTCGCAGTAGAGCGCGGTGGGTGTAGTGACCACGGGCGAGGACAGGTTCACCGTGACCGTGAGGCTTGCACTGCCACTGCAGCCCGAACCCACGCCTGTGATGCCATAGGTGGTGGTGCTCGCGGGTGATACCTGTATGGTGGTACCACCCGGTATTGGGTTGCTGTTCGCGGTCCACACATATCCGCTGCCGCCGTTGGCGGTCAGTGTGATCTGATCACCTGCACAGATGTTCTGGTCGCTCGCTGTGATCCCCAATACCGGACCCGGCAATACCACCACGTTCACGGTGCTCGGTGGGCCATCGCACGTGCCGATGTACGGTGTTACGGTGTAGGTTCCTGCGTTCGATCCATTCACATTGGTGATCACCGGATCTTCGACGAAGCCGTTGAAGCCAGGTCCGCTCCATACATACTGCACGCCAGGGACGGTGTTGGCCTGCAGGTTCAGCGTTGTACCGGGGCACAGCGTGTCCTGCAGCGCATTGGCTGCGACGTTGGGCGGCGTGTCGTTCACGATCAGCGGTGTGCTTGCACTGCCCTGGCCGCAGGCGTTCGTCACGGTCACGGACACCGTGGTGTTCACCGCATTTGGGTAGCTCAGGCCCGGGTGAGGGTTGCCGTTATACGTTGTGGTAGATCCGCCCGGCGTGCTCCAAGTGGAGGTGGTGATCGGAAGTCCACACGGGTTCTGCGCACTGATGGTGGGGAAGAGGTTGTCACCTTCACAGATCGGGCCCACCGTGTAGAGCGATACCGTAGGCGGCGAACCGATCACCACATTCTGTGACACCGGCGGCACATTGCATGCATTGATGGCCTGCAGGCTCACCGTGTAATTGCCTGCTACCGGGAACCCAATGGTCGGCTCGAAGCTGGTGCTGTTGGGCAGGAAGTTGGTGGCTCCGGGGCCATTGCATGGCGCGCTGGTCCAGGTGGCCGTCCACTGGTAGCGGATGCTGCAGGTGTTCAAGGCCACGCTGGTGTTGTCCGTGTTCAGTACCGCACCTGCGCAGGCCGGGAGCGTGGCCAGCGTGAAGGAAGGCGTGGGCGGCGCTTCCACGCAGATGGTGCGTCCCAGGGTGTCGAAGCCGCAAACGTTCCCCGTCACATCGGTGATGGAGTAGGTGCCAGGTTGGTTGAACTGGACGTTCAGCGTGTTGCTACCTGTGGTCCAAAGCCCCGGGTTGCTGGGTTGTCCATTTGCGCTGCCCAACGTGCCGCTCACTACGGTGTAGGTGCCCGGTGAAATGCTCCACAGATTCTTGGGCTCGGTGCAGGTGGGCGCTTGAAAGCCAAGGCTCGCGTCGGAGAAGGTCACCGTGGTATTCACGCAGGCCGTGTCGTTCGGGCTTATGCTGAAGTCGACTACCGGCGTCTGCGATACGCGCACCGGACTGATCTGACCATTCGTTTGGTCACATGGATTCTGGGCGGTGAAGAGCACCGTGTATGATCCTCCGGGACAACTGCTGATGTCGTACTGGTGGTTCACTACGGCAGGTGGCGGGTGGTTCAGCGTAATGCTGGTACCATCACCGAACTGGATGATGTACGTGGTACCCGGACTGTTGGAGCTAACGTTGTTCAGGTAGAACGGTAGCGAGCCGCCCGTGCAGATGTTGGTGTTGGGGTCCGTGCTGATGCCACCTCCTGGATTCGTTCCCAGGAACACTTGGAACTGCTGCGTATCCACGCATCCGTTCGCGGGCGTGATGGTGTATGTGATCACCCACAGGCCTTGTGCGTAGGTGTGGTTCGTGCTCCATCCCGTTGCGCCAGGGTTGTAGATCGGGCTGCCATCCCCCCAGTTGATGCTCAGCGTGCTTCCCGCCGCCCCCGCGCTCTCGTCGGCGATGTTGAAGTTCCAGCTCAGCGCAGGATCGCACAGGCTGAAGGTGCTCAGGCCCCCGAACACAGTTTCCACAGCAGGGCTTTGCACAACAAGGTCTGCGTTCGGCGCAGGGTTCACGGTGACCGTCACCTGATCAGTACCGCTCTGATTATTGGCCCCCGTCACGGTCAGTGTGTAATTCGTGGTGTTGTTCACCGTGCACACCGGGTTGCTGATGTTGGTGCTGCTGAGCCCCGTGGCGGGCGTCCAGCTGTATTGGTAGGGCCCTTGACCACCACTGGCCGAGCCGTTCAGCGTGGTCTGCGCGTTGGCACAGATCGTCACATCATTGCCTGCGTTAACGATCGGGGGCTGCGCAAAGGCCCGTTGCGCAATGGTCAGCAGAAGAAGGGATCCCAGGATCCGGAACGTCGATGTCAAGTTCATAGGCACTTTTTACCAAGCACGAAAGTCGATGATCGACGCGTTGCATAAGGGTCCTGGCGCCTGACGTTCTGTACGATGCAGTGTGGATAAGGTGCACCGTTCGGCCCGCGCGTAAATCCCTCCATCCTGAGGACCTATGCCAACCTGCGGCCCACGGAGACGACCCCTGCGCCACGTGCAACTGCATGATCAACCAAGCGGCATGGGTGCCTTCATCGCTTCCGCGTAGTCGCTGAGAACCGCATGCCCACCTACGCTCATGCTCGCGTGTGGCCGATCCCGCAGGAGGGTGCATCCTACGCCTCCAGCGCTACGAAGAGATCGGCCGCACCAGGTGCCATCACTACATACGCCCGCCGCCATGGAGCATCATCGATCAAGCGCCACTTGTGCGCGGTGCCAGTGGTGTCCTCGGCCACCAATACATCACCCGGGCGCAGGATGAAGGTGCTGCCATCGCGCAGGGTGAATTCGAGCGTTCCGCTGAAGGTGAATACGTACTGCATGGCCGGTGCCGTGTGCCAATCATATTCACTGTGGGGCGGGCTCTCGGCGAAGTGGATCGCCACTACATCCCCTTGGTCATGTTCGCGCATGGTTCCCTGCAGCACATGTGAATGCCCATCCGGTCCTGTGAAGAGCTTGTACGCGTTGATCATGTCGTGGCTGTGTTGGCAGGAGGAATGTTCGACCGTGTCCCCAAAGGTCTGCCTTCCGAATGGCCTGTCCACTGGGAGAGCGCATTGCCGGGAGCAACGTGGCTACTCCTGACAGCTGCGGATCGGCGGCACGGTGTTCGCACGCTTGGATATGACGAAATTCGTGCTGCAAGGTGGGAACTCGGACAGGTCTGCGTCGATGTGGTGCGTTCGTCGTCCAATCCCGCTCAATAACATGAATGTCCTGGTCGCCAGGTCTGTCGGATGCGCATGAAAGAGCTCGAAGACCTGCCTTGGTTCCCGTCCGTTCTCCGGAACGATCAGACCGCCTTCATCGGGTATGTGGTCAACCGTTTCCGAGTATATCGTCCGTTCGTGCGCCACTTGCGTTCGCTAACGCTCGCGCCCACGCTGATGGTAGATCTCTGCTCCGGGAGCGGAGCACCGGCGGTGCGCATTTTCCGCGAATGCGGCCGGTTCACACGACTGACGTTGACCGACCGATTTCCGGCGCAGTGGTACTCCCGCGATGAACGCATTGACTACGACCAACGTCGCGTGGATGTTCGCGAAATGCCCTTCGCCCCCGGTTGTTGTTACACGATGTTCAACGCGCTCCACCATTTCACCGACGCCGAGAAGGTGCAGGTCGTCCAGCGGATCAACGCTTCCGGTTCCGACGGCTTCCTGGTGGAGATCTTGGAGCCTGGCTTTCGGAATTTGCTGAAGGTGCTGCTCACCACGACCCTGGGCACCTTGTTGTTCACCCCGTTCATCCGGCCGCTCTCGGTGCGTCGCCTATTCTTCACTTACATCGTTCCGGTCAACCTGATCACCATTACCTATGACGGTGTTGTCTCCGTGCTCAAGTCGCGCACCCCGGAAGAGTACCGCACACTCTTTGCTGAACAGGGCGCGGCGGTGGAGGTCATGCGCCTTGCCGAAGGGATCAGCCCCATCGTGGTGGTCCAGATCCGGCCTAGCAGATGACACGGTTGAACACGCTGTGGAGCTTCAGCCGCCCGCACACCGTAGTGGGCAGTGTGATCAGCATCGTTACGCTCTACGTGATGGTGTGTGCGGGCCAGAAATCGGAGCATGTGCCCCTGCTGATGATCGCATTGCTCATCGGGATCACTTGCAACGTATTCATCGTGGGCATCAATCAGGTGGCGGATGTGGAGTTGGACCGTATCAACAAGCCTTACCTCCCTCTTCCCTCCGGGGCGCTCAGCATCGCCCAAGCGAAGGTGATCGTGTACGCGGCCCTGGCCGCCAGCCTCACGCTGGCCCTGCTCATATCGCCCTACCTATTCGGTATCATCGCTTTGGCCACGGGCATCGGCTGGGCCTATTCCATGCCGCCCTTGCATCTGAAACGATACCACCTCTCCGCGGCACTCTGCATCACCACGGTCCGCGGCCTGTTGCTGAACGCTGGCGGCTTTCTGGTCTTCAACCACATCGTGAACGGTGAAGTGCATCTGCCGCAGAATGTGAAGATCCTCACCCTCTTCGTCATCGCTTTTAGCGTGGTGATCGCCTGGTTCAAGGACCTGCCCGATGTGGAAGGTGACGCGAAGTTCAATATCCGGACATTCGCCCTGCAGTACTCCCCACGTGCCGCCTTGATCGCCGGGAACGTGCTGGTGTCCATGGCGTACATCTTCACCATTTACATGAAGGTGGCGGACTTCCGACAAGCGGCGCTGCCCACGTTGGAGACGCGGGTCTTGCTCCTGGGGCATGTGGGACTTTTTGCCCTGTTCGTTCTGAACGCCGCCTCCATCCGCTTGCGCGACCCGGGCTCGGTCCGTAGTTATTACACACGTTTCTGGTGGTTCTTCTTTGCCGAGTACGTGGTGTATCTCGTTGCCTACCTCCTGCCCTCCTGAGTGGACCGATGGTATCGATCCAGGGGTCCTCTTGAAGGCATTGATCAGCCGGGCACACGTTGGACCATTGCGCGACCTGCCTATCTTTTCACC
Organism: Flavobacteriales bacterium; assembly: GCA_046596155.1. Classification (GTDB taxonomy): domain Bacteria; phylum Bacteroidota; class Bacteroidia; order Flavobacteriales_F; family PHOS-HE28; genus PHOS-HE28. The sequence continues at coordinate 6,120 of JBKJNF010000238.1, forward strand.
TCCCATTGAATGATGATGAACTTCCTGAGACCACTCACCTTCTGTTTCTTGGCCCTCTGGACCCACACATCGGCCTTAGCGCAGGATGGCACGTTCGAGATCATGAAGGGGGATGAGGTGATCGGCCGGATCATGGTGGGCCGCACCGTGCATGGGGAGCGGACCAGCTATTCCATGACGTCCATCTCGGCGTTGTCCATCATCTGGATGCAGAACGTGCGCTCCTCAGTGGTCACGGAGTACGTGGGCGGACGCGTGAATGCCTGCCGCACCAGCATGCACGTGAACGATGAGTTGCGGGACAGCAGCCAACTGCTCACCGTGGAAGGTCGGGCCTTGTGCTACGTGCACCCTGGCCAATATTTCGTCGGTAACACGTCGAATTCCTGGACCACGGCACGCATGTATTACGAAGAGCCCAAAGGCCAGACGTCCATCTTCGTGGAAAGTGCGCTGCGCGATTGTCCCTTGGTATGCACTGGTGAAGGGCTCTACAGCCTCACGCTTCCGAACAAGGACTCCAACCATTACCGCTACCGGAATGGGCGACTGCAGCAGGTGATCGCGGACCGGACGTGGTTCGACTTGGTGTTCCGCAGGGTATAGCCCCGCGTGGATCAGGCCGCCTTCTGCAGTTCATATGTGATGGACCTGCCATCACTTACGGAGCGCATGTCAGAAGCACCGCGTAGGTCGCTCCGCTTCCACAGGCGTACCACCCATTCATGGACCCCCTCCGTCCGGCCGATCGGGTCAGCGAAGATCGCATCGCAGATCAGGTCGTCCATGTCATCGATGTTCACGGGCTTGGCCACATACAGTTCAAGGCCGTCGCCACTGTCGTGTACGCTCACGTTGCTCAATTCATTGAGGAGGGTGATGAATTCAGGAAGATTGGTAGTTATCATGGCAGTAGGAATGTGAGGTTCTGTTTACGTGTGGTTGAATGATCGTGCGTATGGTCAGCGTCCGAGTGACCGTGTTCCTTATTTCATTCGGCTGAACATATAGCGGGCACCGATGCCGTACTGAGGGCGGAAGATGAACGGTTCAGTGATGATCTCCATGAACAGCGTTCCATCCATGAACAGGGCCACGGGTGCATCCGGGAATTTGTATTCCACGCCCAACACGCCATCTAAGCCGAGGTCCGTTTCCACCACGTCGGCGTCGTACACCTCATACCAGTCGTTGTTCCCTTCCAGCTTGTAACGATAATCGTAGCGGAACCGCTGCATGCGTAACTGGGCACCGAAGCCGTAATACCAATCGAGACCGGCAGTGAGACCATCATCATGGTGTACCAGATAGTGCAGCTGGACCGCGATGGCTGAGTTCACGCGATGTGCCAACAACTCGTGCTCCTTGTAATTGAAATGCTGATCCGCATACCAATGGTCATAGCGATCAAAGTAGTACCGGTCGCGACTGAACAGGTGCGTCCGCCCTATGCTCAATTCCACGGCATGGGTGCTCATGTACTTTTTCAGCGTTAGGCCACTGGGGTCGCCCAACCTGAATCCAAATCCCCAGTTCTGGGCGTTGCTCGCGGTGGGCAGCAGTCCTAAGAGGACGATCAAAGGCAGTAGAAGGTGGCGCATGATGGGCCTGTGTTGGTGGTAGGCATGTATACAGTGGCGAGTTCGATGCCAATACCGCATTACGTACGCGGCCGCTTCGTTCTCGGATCAGCCATTGTCCCTGTTGGGGTTGGAATTCCACACATTGAGGAAGGCCGTGCGCGTGGTGGAGTGAGGTCCTACCCGGTGATGGGTGCGCCCCCCCACAACCACTACAAAGCACATAGCCGACCCTCCCGGGTCGGCCTCGTGCTTTCACCGTGACGCTTCAGCTTACTTCTTGTCGGTGGGCTTCTGTACCGATTTAATGGTAGATGGTCCGGCGGTGGACCTGGTGTCCGATGCTGGCTTCGCTTCGGTACGTGTGGTGGTGGTGGCTGTTGTCTTGTGGGCCATGTGCACCTTGCCATGCGACTTCTTTTGGGCCTGTTCCTTCTTAGCAGGCTCCTGCTTTGTGGCAGGCACTTGGGCAAAGGTTCCTTGAGCGGCTATCAGCTTGTTCGTGGTGTTGCGGTGTTTTTGTTGTACCGCGGAACAAATGTTCGATCCGCCGAACAGCAACGTGTTCAGGATCGTGACACCTTAACACGTAACGCTAAAAGCGTTAACGGTGGAGCCGCGTGAAAAGCGATGGCGACGCTTCAGCCTTTTGCCTTCCTCCGCTTCATCTCCGCCAGGATCAACCCGAGCTCCCGACCGGTCTGGCCGCGCGCGCTCGTATTCTCGTTCGCACGGCGGATCAGGTAGGGCAGTACTTCACGCACAGGACCATACGGAACATACTTCGCCACCCGGTAGCCCGCAGCCGCCAGGTTGAAGGAGATGTTGTCGCTCATGCCCAACAACTGCGAAAAGCAGATGCGCGGATCATCATGGGCGATGCCGCGCTCGTTCATCAGCCCGGCCAAGAGCAGAGAGCTCTCCTCATTGTGCGTTCCCGCCACCACGGCCATGTTCGCCAAGTGATCCACGCAGAACCGGATCGCGGCATCGTAATCGCGATCGCTCGTTGCCTTGTCCGGCTGGATCGGGTCCGGGTAACCTTGCTCCACTGCACGAGCGCGCTCCTTCTCCATGTAGGCACCGCGCACCAACTTCACACCGAACTGATAGCCGCCTTGAACAGCCCGCTGGTGCGCCGCTTTCAAGTAGGGGAGCCGATCATGGCGGTACAACTGTACCGTGTTGTATACGATGGCGTGGTCGTGATTGAAGCGGTCCATCATCCGCTCCGCCATCGCGTCGATCGCGGATTGTATCCAGCTCTCCTCGGCGTCCACCAACACGGGCACATCCGCCGCATGGGCCGATGCGCAGATGCGCTCCATGCGCGCCTCCACACGGGCCCATTCCGCGTTGTCTTCTTCGGCGATCGCTCCGGCACTGGCCTTCTCCAACATCACGAAGCGTGCGATGCCGGTGGGTTTGAATACGCAGAAGGGAATGTCCTTGCGCTGCTTCGCCACGGTGATAGTGCGCAGGATCTCGTGTAAGGTATGGTCCAGCGTGCCCTCGTCCTCCTGGCCCTCCACGCTGTGGTCGAGGATAGTGCCGATACCGCTTTTCGCGAGACGCGTGGCCGTGCTGAGGCTTTCCTCGATCGTTTCACCCCCACAGAATTGCTCGAAGATCGTGGCCTTCACCAGGCCTGTGATCGGCAGGTGCAACGCCAGCGCCACTTTCGTAAGACCGCTGCCCATTGCGGTGATGGTGGTGTTGCCTATGATACGGAAGAGCTGTTGGGCCTTCCACAACTCGGCATCGCTCTTGGCGGCAAAGGCGATGCGTGTGTCGCCCAGGTCGGGCAGCGCTTGTCGGCTGGTGGCGCTGTTAGGGTCGGGCATGTTGCGCGTGAGGGCTAGTTCGTTCCTTTGGGCTGGTCGTTCGGCCTGCAACGTTCCTCCATGCGGAAGGGTGGAACGCTGAAGTCCCCGGCGAAAGTAGCGATGACGAAAACGCGCTTGCCTGTGGAAGAGTTCAGTGCCGGGGAACATCCGGTGCTGGTGGGAGAGGGTGCCTTGGTGGAACTGGAGCGGCTCCTGCTGCGCGACTACGCCAACACACCCATCTTCATTTTGGGCGATGAAAATTCGCTGGGTTGCTGCCTGGACGACCTGCAACGCCACGTGCCCGCGCTCGCCGAAGCCCGCACCATGGAGGTGCGCAGCGGCGAGTTGAGCAAGGACCTGGAGGTCTGCCGTGCGCTGTGGGGCCATCTGGCCGAGGCGGGTGCCGATCGTTCCACATTGTTGATATGCCTCGGCGGCGGTGTGGTCAGCGACCTCGGCGGATTCGTGGCCGCCACTTACATGCGCGGCATCCGCTGCATCAACGTGCCCACTACGCTCATGGGTATGGTGGATGCGGCCATCGGTGGCAAGGTGGCCATCGACATGGCCGGCGTGAAGAACCTCGTGGGCCTCTTCGCGCCGCCTGTGGGCACCTACGTGCATCCCCGCTTCCTGCGCACACTGGGCAAACGTGAGCTGTTGAACGGCGTCGCCGAGATGATCAAGCACGGTCTGGTCCGTGATGCGTCGCATTGGAACGCCGTGCGCCGCGCACCGTTGCATGATATTGAAGTGCTGGGCCCCCTCATTGCACACAGCGCCCTGCTAAAGGCCGAAGTGGTGGCCTCCGATCCGCGCGAGAGCGGACCGCGCAAGGCGCTCAACTTCGGCCACACCATCGGCCATGCCATCGAAGCGTTCGCACTGGAGAACGATCAAGGTTCGTTGTTGCACGGCGAGGCTGTTGCCATCGGCATGATCTGCGAAGCGTGGCTCAGTTGGCGGCTCGGCCATCTGGACCGCGACAAGATGGATGCGATCCAGGAGCATTTGGTGGGCCTGTACAAACCCTTCACCTTCAAAGCGGCCGCCCATCACCGCGTACTGGAGCTCATGCGGCACGATAAAAAGAACCGCGAGGGCACCTACCGCTTCACCCTGCTAGCAGATATCGGTCGCGCGATCATCGACATACCCGTGAACGCCGCGCAAGCCGCCGATGCGTTGGATCACTACCGCCTGATCGTTCGCGATGTCAAGCCGGATCATCATACGGAGGCCTGAGCGCCCCATCGATGCGATCATCGACCTGCCGCGCTCCAAAAGCGTGGCCAACCGCGCATTGATCCTCGCGTCGATCGCCGGTGACCTGCACTGTGTAAGGGACATCGGAACGGCCGATGACACGCGCATCCTGCGCAACCTGCTGCGTGATCGCCCACGTGTGATGCATTGCGGAGCGGGCGGCACCACCTTCCGTTTCCTACTGGCATGGGCGGCCGTACAGGTGGGCAAGGAACACATCATCACCGGGGATGCGCGCTTGTTGCAACGGCCCCATGGTCCCCTAGTGGATGCGCTGCGCGCACTAGGAGCCGACATCGAGGGAACGGAGCACGGCTACCGCATACGCGGCCGCAAGCTCATGGGTGGCTCCGTTGTCATGGACACCCCGATGAGCAGCCAGTTCATCAGTGCGCTGCTGTTGATCGCGCCCACGATGGTGGTCGGCCTCACGTTGCACTGGACAGGCCAGCGCTTTAGTGAGCCCTATGTGCGCATGACGCTCATGGCCCTGTCCCACTTCGGTGTGGCCGCTGTGGTGGCAGGGGATGAAGTGCGGGTGAAGCCGCAACGCTTGAAGGCGAACATCCTGCATGTGCCGCCTGATTGGAGCGCTGCTGCATTCTGGTACGAAGTAGCGGCATTGTCCACCGATGCGCGCATCGTCTTCCCCGGCCTCAAGCCCGATGAATGGCAGGGCGACCGCGCGGCGGCGGAACTCTGGATGCCTTGGGTGCGGACCGAACGAACGCCCGAAGGACTGAGGGTCGTTTCAGGGGCTTCGGCTGTAGTAGCGTCATCCTCCAAAGCCGAAGCAGGATCACCCGCAGCCAACGCCGAAGTAGGGTCACTCGCATCCAACGCCGAAGCAGGGTCACCCGCATCCCAAGCCGAAGCAGGGTCACCCGAAGGGGACCCTGCGATGGTCCCCCTCTCCTTCAACCTGCGCAACACGCCTGATCTGTTCCAAGCCCTGGCCTTCACCTGTGCGGGTCGCGGCGTGTCGGCCGCGTTCACGGGGGTGGAAAATCTGCCCTTGAAGGAAACGGACCGCATCGCCGCCGTGGAATCAGCCCTCGGTCAATTCGGCATATGGGATACATCCTTCATAGTCGGCCAGTTCACATTGACGGTGCCTAGCCGTCCGATCGCGAGATCGGCCGATGTGCTCTTTGACACCTTCGGCGACCACCGCATGGCCATGTCCCTGGCCCCGCTCGCTCTGGTGTTGGGCGCGATCACGGTCCGTGATCCCGAGGTGGTGGGCAAGAGCTATCCCACGTTCTGGGATGATCTGCAGCGGGCAGGGTTCGGGGTGGAGCGGTCGGTGTGATCGATGATCATCACTTTGGATGCAGGCTCATCAAGGATCAAGTACGAATAGACAGCCTCGTCCTAATTCACGTCCAGTGGTAACTTGACAGGACGAGATAGGGCCGTTTGGAGCCATTCAAAGAGCCAGCAGTCGGTCGGAGGCATCTTGCTCCGTTGCAAGGTGGCCTTATGCGTGCGTCGGCTCTTGGCAGATCTGATCGCCCGGATCTCCTGCGAATGGATGATGCTCAGTGTATGCACCACTCTCCGCATGGGAGCTGATGTATGCTTCGATCTTCTCCAGTTCATCTTCATCGCGGGACGAGGTGGTCGTAACTCTCATTCTGCCAAAGCTTTCCTGAGCGATCCTGCGCAAGGTTGATCGTGTTCGCGATGAACGACTTCCAACTGTGCATAGCTGCCGTTCCTGAAAAGCTGCGAGGCTTCTAGGCTTAACGGCCCTAAGGCAGCGCAGCGGTTGCGCCACATGAGGAAGGCGGAATACAGTATTCTGGCATTCGGCGTGCTATGGCACACACATGAACGAACCCGAGCAGCAACCACCGGCAACGGGCTTATCAACTGCAAGGAACCGCTGGGCTATTCTGCAGGGGCTCTATTATTCGTTCGGCGGGTCATGGCCCTTGATCAGCTTGTCCAGCTTTGAGGAGGTTACGGGCAACAAGCGCGACGAATGGCTGGTACGTACCGTGGCCGGGATCCTGGTCGTCATCGCCGTGGTGCTCTTCCGCGCAGCGCTGTGGAAGAAACATGTGAACTCCTCGTTGCGCATGGTGGCGGGTGGCATTTCACTGGTAATGGGGTTGGTGGCCATCAGCTCCGGAATGGCTGGCCGCATTTCCTGGCTGTATGTCCCTGATGGCCTCGTGCATCTCACCTTCGCATTGGGATGGTTGGCCCTGGTATCTCCCGTATGGCGGCGGATCCAGGGGATGGGTAATTGACCTCGGCTTGCGGAACCGAATGCCCTTGGTCCTGGGGCTGCGCCGACCACGCTGGTGTAACGCGCGCCGGACGCTGTGAATGGCTGTATGAGGGGAACGGGGATGGCAATCGAGCAGTGGCCTCCTTCATCGAGGGGATAAAGAACATCAGAAGGAAGCTCCAATAGGGCCGCGCAAGTGCGGCCTATGATCCGGTATCCGCATGGGCAGCATCCACCGGTTTGGATTCAGGGGACCCCTTTTGACGTAGCCAGATGGAGAGTACTACGATGCAGAACACGGCCAAGAACTCGCTTTGCCAGTTCTGGAACGATTCGAACCAGAAGCGATGATCGAAAGCATATTCACGAAGGGATTTCAGTTCTCCTCCTTTCACCAATTGCTCATCCACATAGGACCCATAGCTGCCTTTCAAATGCAGGCAGAACGAGCAGATGAACAGGAGGAAAAAAGCAATGCTCAACGAATTTTTGTACACGGCAAGCACCCATCCACCTTTGCGCACAGGCCATGGTGCATTCGGGTGCGGTCGGGGTTCTCTGTCCACATCCTCCTGCTTGGCCGGATCCTTTGATTCCGAGGAGCCCACCTGGTACAAGCCTACGGTGAGTAACACGTACAACGCCATTTGAAGGAATTCGCTCTCCCAGTTCTCGAAGGTGGCAGAGAGGAAGTGGGGATCGCCCAAATACTGGGAAAGGGATAGTCCCGCCCGCCCCGCTTCCGTCCGTACATCATTATTCTCCAACCAGCCGGTTATCTGACCGGCCCACGCGATGAGCATGAGAAGAAGGAGGACGATCGAGAGTCCATTCCGTAACAAAAAACTGCGTTCTTTCCTCATGAGCGGATCACTGCACGAAGTTCGCCGGACCAGTCAATCTGTCCAGCTTGATTTGAGAGCGGAGCGGTAAACTCTCCCCTTCCGTAAAGTTTTCCTTTCCCCGAAATCGTCGGAGTTCACACATCCAGGCCCCACCACCTGAAGCCGGAACACTTCGTGATAAAATGTCATAGTCGCCGTTCGGGAGATCAGACCCCGTCTATTCATTCAGTTCGTCGCGGTTCCTTCTTTTGAACCACCGACCAAACAACAAGTGCCAGTGCGATCATCTCCACGATCGCCCGCATAATGTGGAACGACCACCACTGGTCCCGCAATACGGTCCAATTCCCCGGCATTGCATCCGGTGACCACTGAAGGATTTGCCGTTGAACGGGGACATTGCCCAACCGTGTAATGAACATGCAGGATATGAAGAACGCCGCGGCCAAGAGCAACAGGACAGCGGTGGATCTGTCCTTGCGTTGAAGGTACGCGGAAAGCAACGTTAATACGGTGGTTACTCCCACCAATGCGAGCATCGGCACATTCAGCGCACGCAACAGATGTTGCTGCTGCTCCACGTAGGTGGTAGCCGAAAAGCTCGCCGGGTCGAATCCCATCCAAATGCCAACACTTATCCCTGCGAGCATTGCACCGAAAAGGGTATTGAAGAATGTGATCAGACGCAGCGTCATTCGATCAAACTTTTTGAACGCACCTTGTATTATAGCGATCACATGCGACCTTGTTTCACGCGCACGGTTTGTTAAAGATAGACCTGTGTGCGGTCAGTGTTGGGCCGAGGGAGGTGGTGAGGCGGATGGAGAAGGCGGACCGTTGCTCCACACTACAGCAAAAGTTCCCCCTTGCAACTTGCTTGTCCGAGCAGTTTACCCTAGGTCCTTCTCGGGATAGCTTGGAGTGTTCGCCACCATCTCCACCATGTGCTTCCAGTGCCGCTTCGGCATGTGTTGCATCTGTAGCTTCAAATTGCGGCGTTCGGGGATATCCACGCTGCGGAAGTAGGTCTTCCACAAGGCCACGTAGGCAGGTTCGTTGGTCGCAGCTTCGATATGCGGTGCTGGCAAAAGGCGACCCGGCGCATGTACGAATTGAACAACGTGCAGCTTCCCTTGCCGATGGTGCAAGCCGTAGCTGCGCAGCTTGTCGGCGATCACCCATTCCATATCCGCGTAGCGCTTGCGGAAGTGCCCAGCGATGAGCGGAAGCACATTATACGCTGGCGCGATGGTGGCCGTCCATACGCCGTCCGTGTTCTCTTGGAAGCGAACGAATGCTTCCATCTGGTGCTTCTCATGGCTGACGTGTTTGCGCCACTTCCGCAGGCCCATCACCGTGGGATCCCGCGTGTCGTTTACCGCACCCCCTGTGAACGCGATGATGAGGAATTCCACCAGCAGGAGATCCACCTCCGCACGTTCTGCCAGATGGCCAAGCCGCAGATCGCGCATGCGCCGCGCACCTAAGAGGCTGCATGCCCGGGTTTGCACCCTTGCCGCAGAAGGGTCATGGGTTTCCACCTCGCAAACGTCCTGGAAAAGGTCGGTTACTTGCCCCCGGTCGCGTACCACAGAGAGAGCAGGTCCTTTCTCGCTGAACACAGTGAACACCACGGTGAGCAGCCCCGGCCATGATCCGTCATACACATAGTGGCGCGCTCCGGTAGCCAGCCAATTGGGTCTCATGCGAATAGGTCCAGTTGTGCGGCTTTCTGGCGCAAAGGCGCGATCAGCTGAGGGCGCAACATGTCCGGCCGATGCACCAGCGCGTGCGCGGTGCCGCTGAAGCTGAGAAAGTAGTGTGCGCGCTTCAGCACCACGCCCATCCGCTTCAAATGCTCCATACGTACCCGACCATGGCGGCGTGCTTGGAGTATAAGCCGAGCGCTCTTCTGCCCGATGCCGGGCACACGCAGCAGGAGATCCTGCGGTGCCTCGTTCACCTCCACCGGATAGAGTTCCGGATGGCGGAGCGCGTAAGCCGTCTTCGGATCCAGGTCGAGGTCCAGGTCGGGCTGTTCGGCGGTCAAAAGGTCTTCCACGGAAAATCCGTAGAAGCGCAAAAGCCAGTCACTCTGATACAACCGGTTCTCACGGACCATCGGCGTGCTGCCGGTGGCAGGCATGCGCACATCCGTACTAATGGGTACGTATCCGCTGTAGTATACGCGGCGCAAACCGTGCTCTTGGTACAACCCATGCGCCAGGCCCAGGATCGTGAGGTCGGTATCCGGTGTGGCCCCTACGATCAGTTGAGTGCTCTGCCCTGCGGGTACGAATAGCGGTGCACGTTTCACCACGGCCCGTTCCTCCTTCAGCCCCACAATGGTCTTGTGCAGGTAGCGCATAGGCTTGATGGCCTGGGCGTGCGTTTTCTCGGGGGCCACGCGCTGCAGCTCCGCATCGCTTGGGATCTCGATGTTGATGCTGAGCCGGTCGGCCCAAAGACCCGCCTCGTGGATGAGCGCCTCACTGGCGCCCGGTATGGTCTTCAAATGGATATAGCCATTGAACTTATGCGCCGTTCGAAGCTGCTTCGCTACCCGCACCAAGCGCTCCATGGTGGTGTCCGCATCCTTGAAGATGCCACTGCTCAGGAACAAGCCCTCGATGTAATTCCGGCGATAGAAATTCATGGTCAGGTCCACCACCTCCTGCACGGTGAAAGCTGCGCGTCGCACATCATTGCTACGCCGACTGACGCAATAGGCACAATCGAAAATGCAGTGATTGGTCAACAGGATCTTCAACAGACTTACGCAACGCCCATCGGACGTATAGCTATGGCAGATGCCCATCTTGCTCGCAGTGCCCAGTCCTCCATTGTGGTTGCTCCGGGTGCTGCCGCTACTTGCACAGCTTACATCGTACTTGGCTGCATCTGCCAGGACGGTCAGTTTTTCGGTAAGGCGGGCTTAGTTCATGGATCGACGCGGAAATTGGCGATCCGCGTTCGCATAAGGTAGTGCCCTGCACGGCCGCAATTCGTTACGACCCAAAACCTTTTACTCCCGCCCGGATCTGGCGAGAGCGTCCGCGCTGGTGTGCACCAACGGACCGCTGACACGGACATGAGGTATTCTGCTCCCGAAAACGAACGACGGCATCTGGCAGTTTGCTCTGAACCGCACCCATTGAAATTCTGGCCTCAGCAACGGATCAAACGCGCCGGGCGAAGACCCTTTTCCGGCAATAGCTACGCTAGCCTGTGCGAAGGACGCTTCCCGTGAATAAGAATGCCCCGGCCTTTCGGCCGGGGCATTCCATTTAAGCTGGCTTAACTACTTGTTGGTCGTTGAGCCGGCCTCTGGATCATCCTCTGTTCCATCGGCTGCAACTCCATCTGCATCCTCATCATCTTCATCTTCTTCTTCCTTATCCTCCTCATCCTCCTCATCATCGTCCTCTTCGGTTGCAGTGTTCTCCAGGTCCTCCTCATCCTCGCTTCGCTTGTCCTCAGCGTTCGTGGAGCGCGTGCCAGTTGGATTCTGGCCCGTTGTGCGGTTGCCTGCCACTTGGGCGTCTGTGCGGTCAACGCTTTTGGTTGCACTGGTTTCAGCTGACTCCTTGGGGGGATTCGCTTGTGGCCGATCGGCAGCATTCCCCATTTGGGTCTGCTCAGCGCCTTTGCGTTGGGTATCGGGTTGGCCGGGAACACGGGTTTCGTCCTTACTGGCCTTGCGCTGGTCCGTGGATGTGTTGCCGGGTGTGGTGTTCGTGGTTGCCATGATCTTAGTGGATGTTTGTGAACTTGTTATCGTCTTGATCCTCGTCATTTTCGCTCTTGTTGCTGCTGGAAGTGCCTTCTCTCTTCATGCCATTGGTGGAGTTGTTCGTGCTGCTCGCACCAATGCCTGACCAGGAAATGTTGCCGGGGCTTCCGTCCTTCGTATCGTCCTGCTTTTTAGTTGCCATTGCAAGGGGGTGTATGGGTTGAATAGTTTGCAACAAGTCACGGACCATGGAGCGTTGCATCGATATTTTGACGCTTCGCTTAGTCCATTTCCTTTTACTGGGTAAGGAATTCCAGTTCTCCAACTGTTCCTGAACGCTGGGTGCTGGACACGATCATCCGTGTAAGGACCTCCACGATCTTCCACACGCGAGGACAATGCCTGAGAGAACCTTCCACAGTTAATGGGAAATGGCCCCGCTACCCAAGCACTATTCCTTTCATAGGATGTCGACTTAGCATGCAACATCGCCAACACCATATGGCAGAACGGTTCGGCATGAGAAGCGCTTCTAGGTTGAACTGGACCTCGGCGGGTGCGGTTGGGAAACCTCCCACCTCCGAGCTACCCGTCAGAAATGGAACCATAGTGTCCAACGATCTGGGAGAAGTTCAACAAACAGCATCCTCTCTGCACCAGCGAGCGAACGGGGGAGCAGAGACCACAGATGGCCGCAGATCGAGCTTGGCTCAACGGCCCGCCATTTGTTGCGTTAGCTGAAACGACAAGCCATGATCACACCGAACGAGCAGACCCTTGGGCGGCCCAAAGCCACAACGGGTAACCAGGCATCGGATGATGCTATCGTGCCACAGTCACCAAACAATGCTGGCAGCTCCAGTATAGACCCGGACCATGAGCGGCCGGGTGGGATGAGCGGCGGCTTAGGCGAGAACGTCCTCCCTGTTCATGACGGCCACCTGTCGGTAGGCCAGGGTCAGGAAGAACGCCAGTAAAAGAATGAACTGAGCTAGGAGATCGGGGCAGGATCTCCGCTTTGCGAACGACAAAGAATACGTGATGGAATTGCTGTGAGCAATGTTGGATCGGCTCCGGCGGACAGATCATTTCGGTTTGCTCATCGCGGGTTCAAATGAAGGATCTTGGGACGTACTGGATACGTGCAACTCCCAGGATCCGGTCGGCACGTTATTGATTTCCGTCCCGTCTGTGGAACAACATACCCACGGTGTGAATTCGCTGCCCTCCTGTGCCGCTATAGTGAAGGATTCAAGTTTGCATACGTTCTTTGGAATGACGGGGCATAGCTGATGATCATAGGGGGAGTCATCCATGATCGGCGAACAGTTTGATAGCCGGTCCTTGGCATAAGTCATCTCCCTAAACCCTAACACAAAACACCATGGCAAAGAAGGAAGAAAGCGTTGGTCTGCGGAAGTTGCTCGAGGACCAGATCGCGGATAGTTACTACGCGGAGAAGCAGCTATTGAAAGCGCTGCCCAAAATGGCCAAGGCCGCCTCGAATGATGAACTGCGTGAAGCGTTCGAAGGACACTTGGAAGAGACCAACGAGCAGGTGGCCCGTTTGGAACAGGTGTTCCAATTGATGGACATGCCCGTGAAAGGCAAGGTGTGCCCTGCTATTGACGGGATCCTGGATGAAGGCAAGGAGATCATGGAAGAGTTCGCCGATGATGCAGCATTGGACGCCGGTCTGATATCGGCTGGGCAGAAGGCCGAGCACTACGAGATCTCCTGCTACGGCTGTATGATCGCCTGGGCGACGGAACTCGGCTTGGACGATGTTGCAGGCCTGTTGAGCGAGACCCTTGAGGAAGAAAAGGGCGCGGACGAGAAGCTGAGCGGCATTGGCGAGACCGTGAACGCCGAAGCAAATGTGGAAGGCGAGGAAGAAGAAGTTGGCTCCGATAAAGGCAGCGGCAAGTCCCGCAGTAACGGTTCCAGTACGAACGGACTGAAAGCCAAACCGGCTGCAAAGAAGTCTACACGCTAGCACGCTGCTGGTTCAAGGGGGAACGCCTTCGCACAGGGGGCGTTCTTCTTTTTTCACCTCTTTAAAGCTCGGCACGAACGCAAATTCAGACGCCGGTTCAGGGCGGTGGTAAAGGGATCGCAACGGATTGAACGACCAGAGCAGATCGATACGGGAGCGATGCTCAGCCTTCGCTCACAGACCCGAAATGTGATCAGCGGTTCACGCCCTAAGCTTCCAGGCATCCACCAGGACCTCTTCATCCCGGTTCAGGTTGTACACGGAGCGTTGACCTTGGCGGCGCGCAAACCGTAAAGCCGTGTCGATGTCGGTGAACAGGCGACAGCTATCGTAAAAGGTAACACCGTCCGCGGGGTTCTTCCAGGCACCAACAACACCATCGTGCGCGAGCGCATGGGTGATCACTAAGGGTATTTCGGTGATTCGCTCGGTACCATGCGTGGCGCCATAAGCGCATACGATGCCGGTATATACTTGGCAATCGCTGCGAAGGTCATAGATGAAACGATCCTTCTGCAAAAGGATGCGGCCAAAGTGCGCGATAATATTCTCCATGCTTAGTATCTAGCAAACAGTGCGCCTTTTATGTAGAACTGAGGGAGGCGCATGACCCTCTCCTGATGTCGGGAAAGTCACCCTTGATCCTTGAGTAGCTGATCGGTCGCAGTTGCTCGATCAGCGTCCTACTGCCGCAGAACTGTGGATGATCTCCTTGAGCGTTGTGGCGCTGATCGGTTTGACCACGTGCTTGTTGAATCCCGCATCATGGCTGCGCAGCACATCCTCTTGTTGGCCCCAACCAGAGAGCGCCACGATCATGATCGCCGCCCCACCCGGTAGTTTTCTCAGCTGTGCACATGCCTCATAGCCGTTCATCTTCGGCATGCCGATATCCATCAGAACAAGTTCTGGCGCAAAGGCGCGCG
>JBKJNF010000265.1:0-3187 GCA_046596155.1 Flavobacteriales bacterium
CCACCCCTCCTATCCCCTCCGTTCCTCCGGGGCAGGAGGGGGAAAGACCAAGTTTCCCCCCTCCTCTTGGAGGAAGGGATGTCGGCGAAGCCGACTGGTGCTTCGTCCCGACGATTCGGGGGGGTGGTGACGTAGCACTGAGGAAGCCAAAGCGATCAACCACCGGTGGGACCACTCCCGACAGGTTGGTACGAGCCACCCCGGCCTACGGCCACCCCTCCTATCCCCTCCGTTCCTCCGGGGCAGGAGGGGGAAAGACCAAGTTTCCCCCCTCCTCTGATCACCACTGGTCCGTCCCCACCTTTGAACACGTATATCCATGACAGAGCGGGAGAATTGCACGTCCAATTGAACCAATGCTCGCACGGATCGTTGACCTTTGGCTCTATCTTCATGCATCTTACACCATGATCAACCGACCCATGCGCATAACGAAGAAGGTCGTATTCGTGATCATAGCTGGACTAGCGGTAGGCATCACGACCCCGATATCCGCCCAGACCCCCACCCAAAAGCTCAGTATTCTGGTATCCGCCACGGTGCAGGCGTCCCCGGCGAGCATCACGTTGGCGTGGCCTGTTTATTCCGGCGCCACGGGCTATTCCGTCTTCCGCAAGCTACGTTCGGGCACCAGTTGGGGCAGTTCCATCAGCAGCCCTTCGGGCACCTCCACGGGGTACACGGACAGTGGCATAAGTGCGGGCAACTTGTACGAGTACAAAGTGCAGCGCAGCGCCTCCACGGGCACCGCCTACGGCTACGTATGCAGCGGCATCACCACACCTGCTACCGAATACAATGGCCGCTTGGTGTTGTTGGTGGACAACAGTGTTTCCGCGGCGTTGGCCACGGAGCTCACCCAGCTCGAGACTGACCTGAAGGCCGATGGATGGAGCGTGGTGCGGCATGATGTGAGCCCCGCCTCCACCGTGCCCAGTGTGCGCAACCTGGTGATCACGGACTACAACGCCGACCCCACGAACACCAAGGCCGTATACGTGGTGGGCCATGTGCCTGTGCCCTACAGCGGCGATGTGGCACCGGATGGGCATGACGGACAGCACATGGGCGCTTGGCCCGCCGATGGGTACTACGGCGAAATGAACGGCACGTGGACGGACAACACGGTGAATGACGTTACTGGTTGGCCCGCGAACGTCAACGTTCCCGGCGATGGCAAATTCGACCAGAGCAACTTCCCCAGCACCGTGGAACTCCAGGTGGGGCGTGTGGACTTCAATGACCTGCCCACCTTCACGAACACCGTGGTGCAACGGCTCAGCTTCTACCTCACCAAAGCGCATCAGTTCAAGATCAAAGCCTACACGCCGGTCACCCGGGCCATCATATTCGACCACCTCACGGACATCCAGGAGCCTTTGGCGGGAAGCGCCTTCATGACCTTCGCGGGCCTGGTGGGCGCCTCCAACATCACCGATGTGCCGTACAGTACAGTACCCTTCCTGCAGGAGCAGGTGAATAACCAGAGCTATTTATGGACCTATGGCAGCGGGGGCGGGCTGCTCGGCAACGACAACGGTACGCTCACCTTCTACTACACGGACAAGATCGCCACCACCCCGGCCATGGCCGGAAGTCAGCAGTGGGGCGGCGTGTTCAACATGATGTTCGGCAGCTACGTGGGCGATTGGAACGGGCGCGATGACGTGATGCGGGCCATGCTGGCCAATGGCAAGGCCCTCACCAACGTATATGCCGGCCAGCCCAATTGGTTCTTCCACACCATGAGCATGGGCGAGAATATCGGCAGCAGCGTGCGACTGAGCATGAACAATAGCACGCTGTACTTGCCGCAGAACGGCGGAAGCGTGTCCACCGGTCCGAACATTGCGATGGGCTTGCTGGGCGACCCCTCACTACACGCGTTCAACCTGGCGCCACCCATCGGGTTGGTGGTGAGCAACAGCGGCGGTAACGCGGCCTTCTCTTGGGGCGCATCGGAAGATGCACCGGATGGATACCACGTGTACAAACTGAACGCCACCGGTGTGCCCACCCGCGTGAACACCAACCTGATCACCGGCACCAGTTACACGAGCACCCAGACCTTCGTGTCCGGCACCCAATACATGGTACGCGCCGTAAAAGTGCAGAACCCGGCCAGCGGCAGTTTCACCAACCTGAGTTTGGGCGCGTTGGCCACGGCACAGGTCACCAGCAACGTGGTAGTGGCACCGCGCGTGCTATTGGAAGGCCCTTACAACAGTGGCACAGGGCTGATGACCGATGGACTGCGTACCGCCGGGCTCATTCCGTTGAACGAGCCGTACACGGCCCTTGGCTTTGCGCAAGCGGCGGGTGGTGGTGGTGAAAGCACCACGCAGACCGTGCTGAACGTCACCGGCAACAACGCCATTGTGGATTGGGTGCGCGTGGAATTGCGCAGCAGCGGTGCACCGGCGACGGTGGTGGCCACACGCCAGGCGTTACTGCAACGCGATGGCGATGTGGTGAGCACGGACGGCACTTCGGCCCTGAGCTTCGGGGTGGGCACGGGCAGCTATTACGTGGCCGTACGCCACCGCAATCACTTGGGAGCTATGACGGCCAACGCGCTCTCGTTGAGCGGCAGCAGCACCACGGTGGATCTGAAGGCAACGACACTGAGCACTTACGGAACGGCCGCGTTGAATACCATCGGCACGGTGCGCGCCTTGTGGGCTGGGAACGTCGTGCCGAACACCGAACTGCGATACACTGGCACAGGCAATGACCGCGACCCGATCCTCACACGCATCGGCAGCACCGTGCCTACCAATACGGTGAGCGGCTATTACCCCGAGGATGTTACGCTGGATGGGACCGTGAAGTATACCGGTACGGGTAATGACCGCGACCTGATCTTGGTGAATATCGGCGCCACGGTGCCTACGAACACCAGGCTGGAACAACTACCATAACTGTGGTTTTACCCCTCCTCCTTGATGAGGGGAAGTTGCTGGCAAGTCCGGCCAGCGATGGGGTGGTGACCTGCGGCACTGACCACCCCACCCTTCGGGCACCCCTCCTATCCCCTCCGTTCGTCCGGGGCAGGAGGGGGAAAGAAGCAAGTTTCCCCCCTCCTCAAAGAGGAGGGGGGAAACCTAGTTGTTTCCCCCTCCTGCCCCGGAGGAACGTAGGGGATAGGAGGGGTGCCCGAAGGGTGGGGTGGTCCCTCTGGTGGTTG
>JBKJNF010000137.1:0-3650 GCA_046596155.1 Flavobacteriales bacterium
ACGGCATCTCGGGTGGTGGATGGTTGTTGACGGACAACACGGGCAAGCGTATCGTGGACAAGGTGGGCAACGGTGGCAACTTCACCAGCACCAGCACCACGGGTCTGGCCTTCTGCAACGAGCCTGCTAGCTCACAGACCTTGATCGCCTCCAATTGCGACCGGGAGAACTGGTTGATCACGGAGGTCATCATTGCCAGCGCCAATAGCGCGGTAAGTGCACAGTGGGGCATCGGCGACCAGACCGACGACGGATACCAGTTCTGGTTCGAGAACCCACTGGGTGGCTACAGCCGCCGCATCATCCGCGACCACGCTACCAGCGGCGGTAACGGACCGGCCAATTCCATCCGCGCCACCAAGCTGAAGCTCAGCGCCATGGTCACTCTGCCGCTTCCTTCCAACACCCTGCTGAACGTACGTGTACGCAACCGGGTGAACGGTACCAACAGCGCATGGGGTCCTGTGTGCCGCTTCAAGATCGATCCGAACGCGTGCACGCTCACCAAGCTGAACGACACGCCCGGCGATCCGAACCTGAGCTGCGGTGTTACCGGCAAGCAGGTTGGTGCCAGCGGACAGGCGGGTAAGATCTACGCCAAAGTGGTGTACAGCGGCGGCAGCCCGGCCAACCGATACCGCTTCGAGTTCTCCGAAGTGGGCGAGGGTTACCTGCGCTACATCACCACCACCAGCGCGGCCCTGTTGCTTTCACCATGGGCCACGAGCCCGCTCCTTTGCGGCACCTACATCTATGATGTGCGCGTGCAGGCCAGCTTCAACGCCGGTGCCACGTTCTGCCCCTTCGGTGCAGTGTGTGCAGTGGAGATCACCAACAATGCACCCAACCCATGCACAGTCCCCTTCGCTGGCGGCGGCACCGATCGCACGGCCACCACAAGTGGAATGGAGTTCGCCATGTACCCCAACCCGAACAACGGCGACCAGCTCTTCATCAACATGAGCGAACTGGGAGACCATGTGAGCACGGTGAGCATGGACCTGTTCGACATCTTCGGACAGAAGGTGATGAGCCGCACATTCGCTGCACAGGACGGCACGATGAACACCGTGATCGACCTCGACGACCGCATGGCCTCGGGCCTCTACTTGGTGAACATCACTGCAGCCGACCCAACGGGGCAGGCGGGTGATGTGACCCGCACAGAGCGCCTAGTGATCCAGCACTAAGCGGACAACACCTCAAGGCAAAGCCCCCCGACATCCCGGTAATCGACCGGGAATTGTCGGGGGGCTTTGCCGTTCATATATGCTTGGTGAACAGCGCAACAACCACATGGATCCAGCCGACCGTACGAAACCAAAGGATACAAGACGTCGTTTGAACCCCCGGACGACCCAAAGAGCCTTTTCATGTTCCTATCCGACCCGACCCGCGCGGTATGCGTGCCCACAGCCCTTCGACAGAGGGCCCGTATTCTATTCCTAGGTGTTCAATTGGCTCTCTTGTCCATCAGCTCAACTGCTCAGCCAGGCCTCAGTTATTCGTTCAGCCGAAGTGCTGGCACCTACACGCCGATCACGGGGGGTACCGTATTGATATCAGGCACTAACTGGAACGGCCAGCGCTTCACCGTGAACCTGCCTTCGGCATTCATCTTCGACGGTCTGTCCTATACAGTGATGTACGTAAGCTGCGATGGCTTCATCACGTTCGGCTCTACGATGCCCAACGGTACAACGAAACCCCTCAGCGATAATGCCAGTTACGCTGGGGCCATCGCCCCATTTGGGGCAAACCTCGAGGACGCGAACCAGACCACGAGCGAGGTACGATGGGGTCAGGTTGGGAATGATGTCGTGGTGCAATGGCAAAATTGCCGCCGCAAGATCGGGGGCAACACCGAGACGTTCAGCTTTCAGGCCCGATTGAACATGATCACCCATGTGATCCGGTTCGTCTATGGCCCGATCAACGATCTGAGCCCGAATACACGGCAACAGCCAGAAGTAGGCTTGCGTGGCTCATCGAACACCTTTCCCACATTCGTTAACAACCGCCTCGTGGATCTAGGCTTGGAGACCTGGGCCACCTCGCTACCCGGCACCTCCAACGCGAGCACCCTACGGTTCTCGGCGACCAACCCGTCCAAGTCCCCATTGCCCGGAGAAACCTACACCTTCACTCCTGTTCCCCTTTGCCCGCCCACGGTGAGCATCGCTGCGAACCCCGGCCTCACCGTTTGTCCGGGTTCCAGTGTGACATTCACGGCATTACCTACCAACGGCGGCACGGCTCCGACCTATGTGTGGCAATTGAACGGTTCGCCTGCTGGCGTCAGCAATTCGTACACACTCGTCACACCGAGCAATGGAGATGTGGTCTCAGTAACGCTGACAAGTAGCGCGGCATGCGCCTATCCGGTCGCCGTGACCAGCAGCGTCACCATGTCGGTATCGCCCACGCCCTCCATCGCGCTCAGCTCTCCGCTTTCCACCATATGCTCAGGCACGAGCACTGTTATAGTACCCTACACCGGCTCGACCGGATCTCCGAACCAATTTGCGATCGACTGGAGCACTGCAGCGAACTCCGCGGGTCTACCAGATGTAAGCTGGACCTCGTTGACGCCAGGGAGCATCACGACCTCGGTGCCCATCAGCGCCGCTGGCACGTATTCCGGCGCGATCCTCATTCGGAACTCGAGCTTGGGATGCATCGGTTCCACATCCACCGGCACAGTTTGCGGCACGGTGAACGAGAACCAGACGCTCACCCTGAATGCGCCGGCGAGTAGCCGGTTCAGCGAAGTGAATTTTGCCAGTTATGGTACGCCCACCGGTACGTGCGGGAACTTTGCGACAAGTGCTTGTCATTCCTCCACTTCAGTGGGCGTTGTCCGGAACGCAGCGATCGGCAACAGCACATTCTCTGTTGCGGCCACGAGCGCCAACTTCGGTGACCCATGTGTTGGCACAGCAAAACGACTCTATGTTCAAGCCACGCACAGCGCCTTTGCACTGAAGGTGATGTCCGCCTCCACTGCCACGATCACGTATGCAGGATCGCCTTACTGTCGTTCATCTGCGACCGCGAGCGTAACCTTCGCTGGTATTACGGGCGGCACATTCTCCTCCTCAGCTGGTCTTACGATCAATGGTTCGACCGGCACGGTTACCCCTTCGAGCAGCACGCCCGGGAGCTACACAGTGACCTATTCGCTCCCGGCGAACGGGACATGTCCTGCGTTCAGCACCACGGCCCCGATCACCATCGTTGCCGCCCCTACAGCCTCGATCAGCTACATCGGAACTCCCTATTGCACCAACGATGGCGCTGTGAATGTGATACGCACTGGAACGGCCGGCGGCAGCTACTCATCCACAGCCGGGCTCTCCATCAATAATTCAACTGGCACTGTGAACGTTTCGACCAGCACACCAGGGTCGCACATTGTTAACTATTCCATCCCGGCTGGCACTTGTCCAGCCTATTCCACTACTGCCCTCATCAGGGTAAATGGCTCACCGATGGGATCAGCCGCCGTGAGCGCACCTGTCGGCTGCAACGGCGGTAACGCCACGGTCGCTGTTTCCGCCTCGGGTGGCACAGCGCCCTACACCGGCACCGGCAACTTCACGCGTGCTGCAGGAACGTACTCCTTCACCATCACGGATGCCAACGGTTGC
>JBKJNF010000151.1:0-4641 GCA_046596155.1 Flavobacteriales bacterium
GGGGAAGGCCAACTCGTTCTGATGCTGGACCACGTAGCGTGCAAAGGGCACGGTAAGGTCGTAGCGCAGGGCTTTTTCGCAAAGCTCCGAAGCCAGGCGCCCCGGAGGAACGGGATCACCCGCGATCAATTTCGACCTCACGTTGGCATCCATCCCATGCCATGCATCTCCGCTGTTCAGGATCTTGAAGATCAGCCGATCGCCTTCCTCGCCGTATTTGCCGGTGAGCGTATCCAAGTTCTCCATGGCGGGGGTCTCCAGCGGTAGGAAGCCATACTTCTGGAAGACCTTCTCGATGATGCCGAAGATGTACTTGCGGCGCAGCATCTCCACCGGGGAGAAGTCGCGCGTGCCTTTGGGGATGCTGGGCTTGTTGGCCATGGCCGCGAAAGTAGCCCTAGCAGATCAGAGCATCCGCACGCTGCTCGAAAGAGCTACTTGTCCCTCACGAAGCGCAGGGGCTTCATCGGGCTATTGGGCAGATGTAGGGTGTACACGACCGTGCCCAGATCGCTCAAGTCCAGCGTTGTCCGGGTGCCGGTGATGCGCTTGCGGCCGAGCAGGCTGCCCGTGGCCTTGTACACCAACAGCTTCTGGCCTTTCACAACCGTTGCTGGCACTTGCACCTGCCAGTCATCACCCTGCGTTACGGCCCGCCACTTGAGCGGACGGCCTGCCGACCAGAACTGTCCGAAGCTACCGAGGATCCGGCGCTGCTTCCAGGCCATCCTTTCCGGACATACTGAAATGATGAGCTTCGACCGGTCGCACACGCAGAATGCCCGATCGATCACGCAGCCACGACCACAGGTCCACCGCACTTCGCCATCTTCGCGGCCTCATGAAAAAGATCTCAGAAAGCCGCAAGGTGCTTGGCTCGGTCCCTGGCCAACCGCTGAAGGAGCTCAATACCCTGTACAAGGGATTGATGAAGAAGCACCATCCGGACCGCTTCCAGGATGAGAAGGAGCGTCTGGAGGCCGAGACCATGAGCCAGCATATCATCGAGGCGTACAAGTTCCTCGAGAGCATCCACCCCGAGACCCATGTGGTGAACTCCCCGGAGTTCGAGAAGACCGTGGCCAGCAACATCGGCAACTGGCACTACAAGTCGCTGACCCTGCACGTGACCTTCGGCGATGGCAGCGTGTACGAGTTCTTCGGCGTGCCGGTGAACGTGTACAACAAGTTCGTGAACACCAACGGCAACACGCGCTTCGCGAAGCGCCACATCTTCGAGAGCTATACGTTCCGCAAGATCAGCGGGCCGAAAGCGGTGGATCCGGCGTGAGCGTGAACAACGGATCGCAAAGGCGTTGGGAAGAATAACGTGAGCCACCAGTCACCCCGCCGTTGTTGGCGCAGCATCTAGTGGCGGCGGGAAGACCGGCGGGAGCGGGGGCCAATATCTTGAGCATGATCAGCGGAGTGAAGGTTTTGATCTCACTCAGGGTCTCCGCTTCGGGCCCCTGAGTTTCTTGGATGCCCCAAGGTCCCGGATCCGCTTGATCGCACAGCGTTGTTGCGGAGACCCTGAGTGGGAATAACCACATACTCTGGCGCGATGCAGAGCCACCGCGCGATCATCTTGCAGGTGAGGCCATCCTTAAGGCCACGCAGGATCAACAGTTGGCGCTCGCCCAATTCGAATTGCGCGGACCGCATACGACGGGCTAACAAAGCTCCACGCTGTACGCATCCTACTGGCACCCTTGAAGACCGGTGGACGAGAGCCTGTCCGGCGACCTGGTCTGCACACATCCCATAGCCCACCTGAACACATGCCTTTACAGGGTTTCAATTCTGAGTATTTTAAAGTCGTACTTTAGAATTCTCAAATCACACCCATGCGCCACATCGACCGCGAACTTGCTCCCGTACTGCTGAAAGCGGCGCGTGGTTTCCCTGCCGTGGTGCTCACCGGGCCACGGCGGGCGGGCAAGACGGTGCTATTGCGCAAGCTGTTCCCGAATGCCTCGTACACCCTGCTGGAGGATCCCGATGTGATCGCGCGGCTGCGATCGGACCCACAAGGTTTTCTCGACGGACTGGCCCTGCCAGCGATCCTGGACGAAGTGCAGAACGTGCCGGAACTGCTTTCGTACATCCGCTCGCGCATCGATGCGAAGCCGCGACGCACCGGGCAATGGTTCATCACCGGTTCCCAGGAAGCTCCTTTGATGAGGGGTGTCACGGAAAGCATGGCGGGCCGGGCGGCCATCCTGCACCTGTATCCCTTGGCCACCACGGAATCGGACAAGGTGGACCTGCTCCACGGCGGCTATCCGGAAGCTGTAGCGCGGCCGAAGAGCGCATCGCTTTGGTTCAGTTCCTACGTGCAGACCTATCTGGAACGCGATGTGCGCGCCGTGACCAACGTTCGCGACCTGGCCACCTTCCGCCGCTTCATGGCGCTGCTGGCCACCCGGCACGGCCAGATCCTGAACCGCAGCGAATTCGCCGGACCCTTGGGGGTGAGCGTACCCACCATCAACCAGTGGCTCGGTGTGCTGGAGACCACGCAACAACTCATCATCGTGCCGCCGTTCTACGACAACCTCGGCAAGCGCCTCACCAAGTCACCGAAGATCTACTTCACGGACAGTGGTCTGGCTTGCCACCTGCTCGGGATCACCAGCAAAAGCGAGTTGGAACGATCACCCTTCCTGGGCGCGTTGTTCGAAGGCTTCGTAGCGGCCGCGATCGTAAAACGGCAAGTGAACGCCGGAGAGCGTCGCGAACTGTACCACTTCCGCGATGAACAAGGGCTCGAGGTGGACTTCATGGTGCCTGGTCGCAACGGTGCCATCACCTTGATCGAATGCAAGGCCACGCGTTCGCCATTCCCAGCCATGGCGGCGAACCTGATCAAGCTGAAGACCGACCTCGGCAAGAAGCAGAAGACACGCACGAAAGTAGATGCCGTGCTCCTTCACCGCAAAGGGACCAAGGACACTTCCCGAGCGCTGTTACCGGGCGTTACGGCCCTATCCCTAGAGCGCTGGCTGGGCTGATACCAGGCGATCCATGTTTTGAGTATTTTAAAGTTGTACTTTAGAATACTCATAAATAGAAAACGCACCATCCAACACAAAAGCCCGGAAATGAACCGGCTTTTGTGCTATTGAGAACGTGTCCGTATCAGCCCTGCCTTCCTCTTGTACCTCAGGCGCTGCAGGTTGATGCACCCACCAAGTCGCTGTTTGGAACTCACTGGATACGCGTGAAGACCTGGCCTCTGCCACGGTCGCTTCCCTCGTCATACACCTCGGCTATCAGGCGATCGGCTCCAGCAAGATCAGCGTAGATGACCTTAGCTCGTTCGGTCCGTGCGTTCAACAAGGTGCATTTCACATGCTTTCCATCCGGATCGAACTGGCAGGTGCCTATCCAACGCTCCTGCTCTAAGGACTCCTTCCATCCCATGCCAGCCGACCGGTCCGTCTCTACCTCCTTATGCAGGGTCACATCGCCGTTCCTTCCGAAGGTGAGGACCTCCGAGTATATCACACCGAAAATGGAACCGCCGTTGTGCATACCAGTTAGTACGAGCGGCCCCTCGCGGAATGTCAGGCCTAGCACTTTGGTGATAACCATAGCCCCAAGTTATGGCCATCAGCTCACCCCCGCACCAGCTTCTTGTACTTCAAGCGCTTGGGGACGCCGGGAACCATCCATCATTCACTTACAACGTTGGAACTCACTATCCCAATGAACAAACGCTCAATACGCCTTACGGGCCTGCACCCTCAAGAACTTCTTCACCTCTTCGAAGGGAACGGCACGATCCTTCATGTACAGAATGGGCTCATCGTCCAAGTCATCGAAATAGACCATGGCTTTCAGGACCAAGGCACGGTCCAATGTCGTCAGCTTCACGGAACACGAGGCGAGTAGCTCCTTTAGCGGGATGTGCTGTAGAATGAAGTACAGATCCACATAGTCCTTGGTCGTCCCCCGTCCGGTGATGGCCGATAGCTTCATGCATCCGATGTCGGCAAGATCAACACCCTCCTCAAGTGCGGTCAAGCGCATCGCTTCAGAATCGACTGGTACTTCGGGGTTCAAGGTCGAACACCAAGGCCCAGTGGTTCAACGAGCGCTTGTCCCATTCGCCGGGACGCGGGTGCCGCACTATGCTTGCGATATCGGCACGTGCGTAGGAACTGAAGAGCCAAAGCAGCGCTTCATGGGTGCCGAGGTTCAGTACTTCGTGATGATGCGCTCTTTGTCCCGTTGCAGATCCAATCGATCCACATCCAAGTACCAGAGCGCCCCTTTCACGGCTGGTGGAAAACGGGGTTCCATGCTTGGAAAGATACGCCGAGAAAGGCACGGTAGAACCCAAGACCTACAACGTGTACGTGAACACCAACGGCAATACACGCTTGGCGAAGCGTACATCTTCAAGGCCTACATCTTCCGCATGATCAGCGGAGTGAAAGTTTTGATCTCGCTCAGGGTCTCCGCTTCGGGACCCCTGAGTTTCTTGGATGCCTCTGGGTCCCGGATCCGCTTGAGTGCACAGCGTTGTTTCGGAGACCTGAGTGAGAATAACGCCACGGAGTTCGAGAAGACCGTGGCCATCGGCAATTGGCACTACAAGTCGCTGACCCTGCACGTGACCTTCGGCGATGGCAG
>JBKJNF010000236.1:0-2921 GCA_046596155.1 Flavobacteriales bacterium
AGATCAAAGAGGCGGCTGCCCAGCTCAGCACCGCTGGTGCAGCTGTTGCACCGGTTGTCGATCAGCTCACGGTATGGGACCTGATCAGCTTGGGCAGTTGGTACATCATGGGCCCGCTGGCGTTGATGAGCTTGGCCACGATCTACATCGTGATCGAACGCATGATGGCCCTGGGAAAGGCCAACCGCGAGGACAAGGACTTCATGAGCAAGATCCGCGACTACGTGCATGAGGGCAAGATCGACAGCGCGAAGAACCTCTGCGCACAAAGCGCGGCACCGAGCGCACGCATGGTGGAGAAAGGCCTGCAGCGCATGGGCAAGCCGGCCAAAGAGATCGAAAGCGCGATGGAAAGCGCGGGCCGCATCGAGCTCACGCGCTTGGAGAAAGGGTCTTCGGTGCTGCGCCTGGTCGCGCGTCTGGCACCGATGTTCGGCTTCATCGGAACGATCATGGGCGTGATCAAGATCTTCTACGACATCTCGCTCACGGACAACATTAGCATCGCAGTGATCAGCTCGGGACTTTACCAGAAAATGGTGACCAGCGCCGGCGGTTTGATCGTGGGTATTGTTGCGTTCGCCGGCTATCACTTGGTGCATAACATGGTCGAGCGCGCAACCGATAAGATGGAGCGCACCAGCCTGGCTTTCATGGACCTTCTGCAGGAACCCACCAAATAACCCTGCCACATGAACCTGCGCCGCAAACAACAGGAGGACGCCGAGTTGAGCACCGAAAGCCTCAACGACATCATGTTCTTTCTACTGTTGTTCTTCTTGATCATCAGCACGATGGCCAACCCGAACGTGATCAAGCTGATGTTGCCGAAGAGCGCCAATAACGAACAACTTCAGAAACAACAGGTGAACCTGGGCGTTACCAAGGACAAGCAGTACTCCATCAACAAGAAGCCGGTGCCTTACGACCAGTTGGAATCGGCCATCCGCGCGGAGATCGCAGGGTTGGACCAACCGACCATCGTATTGAACTTCGACCGGGAGCTGAGTGTACAGGACCTCGTGGACGTGATGCAGATCGGCACCAAGATCAAGGTGAAGATGGTGCTCGCCACGCAGAAACAGAGCTAGGTCATGACCGTCGCCGTGCAGGACAACCAGGTGCAACGCCGCAGTATTGCACTCACCGCTACGTTGATGGTGCACGCGCTCATTCTCCTGTTCTTCATTTTCTACAAGATCATCACACCCATTCCACCTTTCCCGGAAAAGGAAGGTGGCGGATCGGGCTATGAACTTGCGCTCGGATTCAGCGAGCTGGGCATGGGCGACAACAGCAACGCCACGGACCCGAGCACACCCGCGGCCCAGCAGGAAAGCACACCGCCAACCGCCGCCGAGGCGGAAGTGCTCACCAGCGAAGTGGACGACAACAACGTGACTACGCCGCCTAGGCCCGACAAGCCGAAGACCGATACGCCGAAGACCGAAAAGCCCAAGCCCACCAAAGAGCAGACGGAGCAAGCCTTCAAGGACAAGCTGAACAATGTCTGGAACACCACAGGCACCGGCAGCGAAGGCAAGGGCAACTCGGACGTGCCCGGCACCGCAGGCGGACCCACTGGCACCGATAAAGGCACGGGCATCGGCAACGGCACAGGCTCCTACAAAGGCGATGGCTGGGCCGTGGATCTGGCGGGCCGCACCATCAAGCGCAAGCCGGTGATCAACGACAAGCCTGATGTGGAGGGTAAAGTCGTCATGGACATCTGGGTGGATCCCGATGGAAAAGTGGTGCGGGTGAGCCAGAACACGGCCAAGAGCACTACACTTGATCAATCGCTAGTGACCATCGCCAAGCGCGCTGCGCTGGAAAGCAGCTTCTACCCTGATCCCAAGGCCGCGGGCGAGAAGAAGGGCACCATGACCTTCGTGTTCGTACTACAGTGACGATGGACTACGAGCGCACGCTCGCGTACCTGTACACGCAGCTGCCCATGTTCTCACGCATTGGCCAGGCGGCATACAAGGCCGACCTCGACAACACGCATGCGCTTATGCGCATGCTGGGGCATCCGGAAGAAGGTCTGAAATGCGTGCACATCGCGGGTACCAACGGCAAGGGCAGCACCAGCCACATGCTCGCCAGCGTCCTGCAGGAAGCAGGCTACAGGACCGGGCTGTACACATCGCCACACCTGAAGGACTTCCGCGAGCGCATCCGCATCAACGGCGCCATGATCCCCAAGGGCGCCGTGACGGGCTTCGTTGAACTCTACCGCGACCGCTTCGAAGTGATCCAGCCTTCGTTCTTCGAATGGAGCGTGGCCCTGGCCTTTCAGTGGTTCCGCGAAGAGCGCACACACATCGCCGTGATCGAAACCGGCCTGGGTGGCCGGCTCGATAGCACCAACGTGGTGATGCCCGAGGTGAGCGTGATCACCAACATTGG
Organism: Flavobacteriales bacterium; assembly: GCA_046596155.1. Lineage (GTDB taxonomy): Bacteria > Bacteroidota > Bacteroidia > Flavobacteriales_F > PHOS-HE28 > PHOS-HE28. Next base: position 2,413 of record JBKJNF010000236.1, read on the forward strand.
CTGGGACCACGCCGACCTGCTGGGCGGAAGCTTGGAGGCCATTGCGCACGAAAAGGCCGGCATCATCAAGCCCTACGGACCTGTGGTGGTGGGTGAAGCCCCTGCTTACATCGCCTCCATTTTCCGCGAGCATGCCGAGGCCGTGCGCACATCGATCCACTTCGTGGACCAACAGGCCCCACAATCCTATACCCTGGATCTGGCCGGAGACCACCAGCAGCGTAACGCCCGCGCGGTATTGGCCGCCGTGGATGAACTCCGCACACGCGGCTGGGGCATTTCCGATGCGCAGGTGGCCCGTGGGCTGGCGAATACGTGCGCCAACACAGGCTTTGCAGGTAGATGGCAAACCATTGCAACCGACCCGCTGACCATTGTGGACGTAGGCCACAACGAGGATGGCTTGCGTGTCGTGAGCGAAATGCTCCGCACAACGCCGCATGAAAAGCTGCACGTGGTGCTGGGCGCGGTGAACGACAAGGACATCGACGGGATGCTGAGCCAATTGC
>JBKJNF010000308.1:0-3040 GCA_046596155.1 Flavobacteriales bacterium
GAACTGGCCAGCGCCGTTGGTGGGGGCGGTGGGGTTGCCGTCCACATCTGTGTCATTGGCCAGGATGCCGACTGTGCCGTTCGCGCCATCCTCAGTGAGTACCGCACCAAGATCATCGTTGGCCACCGGCGGGTTCTGGACGAACACCGTGACCGTGGCCGGGCTGTTGTCCGTAAGGAGCAAGGTGGCATCGATCCTGGAATTCGCTATCCAACCGTAGCTACTGTTGGTGTAGGTGCCCGGCGAATTAGGCACGTTGGCCGTGAAGACCATGTCGCGCATACTGTTTGCCGGAACTGCGAATGTTCCCGACCAAGTGACCGTCTGACCACTGATAAGCGGATTGCCAATTGCCGAACCATTATAGGTGCTTGTTGTGGGGTTGTATGTGAACCCGGCTGGTAGAACGTCCACCAGTTGGTCCAATACAATGGCTATTGAACCGGTATTGCTAAGGCGAAGCGTAAAGGTGAAAGTGCCGGCGGTCGTGAGGAAGGCGGGGCTTGCGAGCTTGCTAACGGTCGTGGTATTGGACGCGGGTTGTACAGGCAGAAAGGTGCCATCCAGGAAATTACCGGGGCCTGTATGCTTGATCTGAGTCCCACTGCTGATATACCCGACCGGGCTAACATACACGGGTGCTGTTGTTGTGCTGGTCGTCTTGAAGTTGTACGTACAGGTATATGGTGTATTGGCCGCACTGGGGAGGGCGGCGGCAGGAATGAGCAATGAGTTGATATGGGTGCCCGCATTGGGCGCCTGCAAGGTGATCACGGTACCGATCAGGTCGTATGCGTTCGCGGGCCAACTACCAAATGCTGCAGGTGTGAAGGACATTACACTAGCCCCTCCGATCGTGCCGGTCTGCCCACTCACCGTGATGGTCACAAGACCGCCTATGGCGGATGGGTTGGGGCCCGTTACCACGGTGTTCACCTGGTTCGCATTCGCCGTTATAGTTGAAACGACACTACTGAAGGAGAAGACGCTGCTGCTGATGACCACACCCCCGCTCGGATACCCGTTGTACACGGTGATGGTATGGCCCTGAGCCGTACTCGTTGTACCTGTGGCGGAAAGAAAGAAAAACGCCGGCGCAGTCGCCAGGTTGTTCAACGCACCCAAATGGGTGATGCCATCATCACTGGGATTTAAACTCACCACCCCACCTGTAAAGGTTCCTATGGTCACCCATACATCCGAATAGTTAAGCCCATCGTTGTTCGTGATCTGATAAGAAGCATAAGCCGAATTGAGGTTATCACCTAGGTCGATGTAGAAGACCGGCGTGGAGGTGCGGGTGATCGATGTCGCCGAGACTTGGCCTACAGCAAGGAGTGCGCCTGCTAAAAAGAGGATCAATACCTTCTTCATTCAATGCCTTTGAAAGGGGCTTTAGGCCGCGTGTTGATATCCAGGACCCTACACAAGCGCTTATCGGTTCGCTGACCCAGGAACTGAATGACCAACTGTATTCCGCTGAAGTCGGACAGTAGATGTCGCATCATGTGAAGGTCACGTTATCGTGTACGTACCATCACCGCACTAGCGGGAATGGCTTCCATGCGAGTAGAGAAAGCGCGCATTTCGGCAGGAGCCAAAGTTGAACCAGGGCCGAACAAAGAATAGTTGTTGGGCCAGCGCTTATGTCCACATTCTTATTCACGATCGTAACCATCCGGATCAGACAACGTAGTACCGCCCTACTCTCGATCATGCGTGACAATATCATCGCCTCATTGGCCGCTTGTTCCCTATTCGCGTTGACAGCGATGCCCGGCTTGGCACAACCCACTGAGATCGGGATCAAGGGGGGGGTGGGGCTTTCGGACATGGCCTCCGGGGCTGTGCGCTACCGGGGCATTCCCTCGATCGTGGCAGGCATATACGCGCCCATTCCGATCAACCCGCGCTTGGTCTTCCAACCCGAACTACAGTTCGCAACCATGGGTGCCTCGCATGCTCGGGACGGCGAATCACCTGAAGTCCTCAGGACCTCATATATCTGTTCCCCACTAACGCTCCGGCTGAAGATATATCCTCGATTCCAGGTAGCGGCCGGTCTTCAACCCTCGTTCCTGCTCACTGCTTCACGAGAGAACAAGGACACGACCATGATGGTCAGCGAAGAAGTCAGAACCTTTGACCTGGACTTCATCTGCGGCATGAGCGCGCGTATTGGCACCCGTTCAGATCTTTCAGTTCGATACCTCTATGGATTGAGCACGGTCTTGGCGAATGATCACGATATATATCCCAAGAACAGGGGCCTACAACTGACCTTAGGTTTACGCATGAAGAGGTTGAAGGGTGGGACGGAATACCGGCGGCGGTCATTTAAGGCATAGGCGACCGCACACGGGCCCTACGTCCTCGGAACACCCGGCAATGTCCTACCGCAGGCATGATCCTGACAAAAAGGATGGTTAGGGGAGCTGTTCCATTCGCGAATTGGTAGGCACCGTGCTTCCCACGTTCACCAATATCGGATCTCGGTCATTCGCTCCGCCCGTGTACTTCACGGTTCCATCCAAGTTAGCATCCTCCAAGTAGTAACCAATGATCGTGTTGTTGGGTGTGGTGCTTCCTATCCGCACCAGAATGGGGTCCCGGTCGTTCCCGCTGCCGGTGTACTTGATCACTCCATCCCCTGTCACATTACCCATCCACATCACCTGACTTGTGCCCACGGCCTTCCGTGCCTCACTACCATAAGTGGCCGTGCTCAGGTTGGTGAAGTCCACCACGGTTCCCGCGTCCCGTAGGAGGTAAGGCGAAAAGCTCATCAAACCGAAGTGGTTGCGGTGCCTCACCACCACATGGTAGTTGCCCGCAGATGTGCCTGGGAACGTGATGGTCTGTTCGCCTGTTGCTTGCATCAAGTTGCCCGAGCGCTGGACAAGCACTGCGCGTGATGCCACAACGGTAGCAGGGTTCACATTACTCCTTAGCTCCACCTTCGCCCAATCCACCGGCGCCGACAGCCCCACGAAGGACTTCACCGCTGGGTTCATGGTTTCGCCGAGCCCGTAGGGATCAG
>JBKJNF010000065.1:0-9634 GCA_046596155.1 Flavobacteriales bacterium
CATGATCTTATCGGCCATGGCCTTGATCTGTTGCGGCGTATCGTACATAACACCGTTGGGTGCTACGCGATAGACATCGTCCGTGGGGTTCGCACTGTGACATTGGATGCAGCGTGCGTGGATCACGGTGTTGGCTTGCTCGAAGCTAGCCGGTATCGTGGCATCCAAGGTATCCTCCATCGCCGGCGATATCACGAAGCTGAGCAGCACCAAGGCCAGCACGCTCACCACCAACACCCATGTGCTCTTGATGCCACGGTCCAGGAGGTTCCAGTAGTGCTTGATGCCCATGCTGGCCACCATGATCACCATCAGGATCAGCCAATTCCAGCTGTGTCCGAAGGTGCTGGGGAAGTGGTTACTGAGCATGATGAAGACCACCGGCAACGTGAGGTAATTGTTGTGCAGCGAGCGTTGGCCGGCCTTCTTACCAAGCGTTTCGTCCAGCGGCTGGCCGGTCTTTGCGGCACGCACCAAGGCCTTCTGGCTGGGGATGATGGTGAAGAACACATTACCCACCATGATCGTCCCGATCACCGCACCCACGTGGATGTATGCCGCGCGGCCGCTGAGCAGGTGTGTGAGCGTGTAGGTCATGGCACCAAGGATCACGATGCCGATAAACGCGAACCAGTTCTGGCGCAGGATCAACTTCGAGGAGCACATGCGGTCGTAGATCCAATATCCCAATACCATCGATCCAACACCGATCGCTATCGCTGCAGGTGTCGCAAGGTCTTCCACAGTGGGATCGATCATGAACGACCGCGCATCGGCGTAGTAGACAATGAAGAGCAACGCGAACCCACTTAGCCAAGTGAAGTAGGCTTCGTACTTGAACCAGTGCAGGTGCGCGGGGATCACCTTCGGCGCCACCTTGTACTTCTCCACGTAGTAGAAACCGCCGCCGTGGATCGCCCATAAGTTACCGGCAAGCTCATCGCGCAAGCCTTCGGTGCGGTTCAGGTTGTTCTCCAGAAAGATGAAGTAGAACGACGCGCCGATCCACATGATCCCCGCGATAACGTGGGTCCAGCGCACCGCGAGGTTGAGCCACTCCATCGCATAGCCGTACATCGGTGTGCCGTCCGCGGCGATGTACGCCAAGTATCCGAAGAGGAATGCGAGGAAAAAGAACTTGGCCGATTGGCGGGAAGCAATGGCGGTGGAACGCGCTTGTTCAAGATCGAAACGAGTACCTGCGGAAAGTCGATCGTTCGCAAGTTGCTCATTCACTTTCCTCGTCAGGCTGCGGAACCAAAGGAAGAGGAAGCCGAGCAGACCACAGACCACTGCAGTGTAGGGAAGTGTGGGAGCTTCGAACAGCTTCATCAGGAAGGTCGGCGGGACTGGCTCCGGCAAGGCGGCGGTGATCGGTGCCGTGGTGATGACGCGCGCGGTATCGGTCGCCGCGCTTCCGGCGAGGGCCGACATGACATAGCCGAGTACGACCGCCAAAAGGCCAACGACGCGGAATAGGCGGAAATGCATCAACGGCGAAGATGGCCCTTTCCGTTCCTTCGCACCACCAGGCGCAGCCCTGCCAGTTTGAACAACCACGCCGTGAACAACCAGCGCGACTTCTGGCAAGAGGTACTCATCCGCATGCGGGTGGGAGATCCCTGCGTGGTGATGTGCGTGGTGGAAAGCATCGGCAGCAGCCCTGGCCGCAAGGGGTTCAAGATGTGTGTTGCGCACGGCGGTGGCCTGATAGGCTCCATTGGCGGGGGTAGCATGGAGCACAAGCTCGTGGAACTTGTCCGTACTCTGTTCGATCGAACGGATGGCTTCCCTTTCTTGAAACGGCAGGTCCATCAGGCGGATATTGGCCAAGATCGTTCAGGCATGATCTGCTCGGGTGAGCAGACCGTGGCGTTCTTCCGCCTGCACGGCCCGGAGGATCAGCACTTGGTCGAGCGCATTTTGGAGACCTTGTATGATGAGGCTCCAACGCTCGAGTTGGAACTTAGCACATCGGGCATACGGCTCGTTCCTGGGGGAAGCCATACGGAGCGTTCAGCAGAAGCGTGGTGCTATCGCGAAGCGCTGCAGGCCCAGCCGCGCATCGCAATCATCGGCGGAGGACATGTCTCGTTGGCTTTGTCGCGGGTGATGGACCAGCTCGGCTTCCGCGTGGAGATCTATGATGATCGGCAGGGCTTGAACACGTGGGACGCGAACACCTACGCACAGCAACGCACCTTGGTGGAGTACGCTTACATCGGCGAGCACCTACCCGGTGATCACGAATTGTACGTGGTCCTTGCTTCGTTCGGCTATCGTACCGACGACCAAGTAATACGCCAGCTTATCCGTCATCGATACAAATACATCGGCATGTTGGGTAGCGCTGAAAAGGTGCGCGTAATGTTCGACGCGATGCGAAAAGATGGCTTTACGGACGACGAGCTAGCGCACGTTCACGCACCCATCGGACTGGCGATCCACAGCCAAACCCCGGAGGAGATCGCCGTGAGCATTGCGGCAGAGATCATCCGGCTAAAGAACGGCGAGGCGTGAACGGACTTCGCAAGACCGTTGGCTGTAGGCTGGGCTGCTGTTATCTTTCCGGGAAAGGTTGGAGGGCACTGAACAGTGCTACGTGAAGGCCTTTGAATAAGCTGGGCAGAAGGCCGCTGTGGAAAATTCCCTTGCAGGTATCGTGCAGGCGACTACTTTCACTTGCACTAGCACCTACACCAAAACCAATTGCCATGAACCGTTCGTTGCCGATCCTCCTCGCCACCGTTGCACTTTTGGTCTCTAGCTGCCGCAGGGAAACGCTGTCCCCGAGCGGCGATGCAACCTCGCCCGGTGAGGTCCTGTTGGAACGCGCCGCATTATCACCCATTCCCGATGGTGATCCGCTCACGCGTCCTGAGCTCGATCGCGCTGTCATCGGCATGCTGGAGCAACGCAACGACTTCCGCTGGGAGTGGGTGGACCTGCGCACGCTGTGGAGCGCAACGCTGTACAACGATCACAGCGTGGCTGTTGGCTATAAGCCGGCCAACGTGGGCAACATCGACGACATCATTAACACCATCGACATCAATAAGAGTGAATGGCGGGCGGTGCACGACCAACTGATCGCGCTGGTGCTTCGCGAAATGAATGTCGAACGTGCAAAACCGCTTACGGCGGTGGATGTCATCGTGGAGGATGACCGCGTGCTGCCCATCATCACCTTCCGCATCTCCGACAAGAAGGTACTTACTAGCCTGATCAACCTAGAAAACGTACGCTACATCGAGCCGCTGGATTACTGGCCGGAGGCCGGTACGAATGATGCCGAGCGCAGCAGCAGCGGCTGCGACGGTTCCAGCACAGCGCTCAACGCCGCTGATTTCACGACCATTTCCCCGAACGCCCTGCTGCCTTGGAACTTCAACAACCACTCGGTGCCGGCGGCCTGGGGCAGTGCGCAGGGTGCTGGCATCACAGTGGGCGTGATCGACGCCGGCATCAGCAGCGCGCAGCCATTGATCGGCAGCGACTTCAACAATGGCGAAAGCAACGTGGGCCGTACGGTCACCACCGGCTACACTTACGGTGGCAGCGCATACAGCAGCTGCACGCACGGCACCAGCATGTCCGGACAGGCTGTTGGACCCCGCAATGGCAATGCGGCCACAACCGGCGTGGCGTACAAGAGCAGCCTGAACTTCATCCGTGGATGTGAGGATGTTGTGCTGGACGGCAGCAGCGAGCGCACGGGAGTGAAGAACGCGCTGGTGGCCATGGGCAACAATCCGGCGATCCGCGTTATCAGTATGAGCATCGGCACACCGTTCAGCAGCAGCGTGTTAAGCGATGGTGTCAACTACGCCTACGGCCAAGGCAAAATGCTGATGGCAGCGGCGGGAACGAGCTTCGGCTGGACAAGTTGGTGGGGCGTGATCTATCCAGCAGCGCTCACCAAGTGCGTCGCGGTAACGGGCGTGAAGGAGAATGGAAGCAAGTGCAGCAGCTGTCATGACGGTTCACAGGTGGACCTCACGATCTGCATGGAGCGCAGCAGTGACAGCAACCGCAACAGCTTGAGCCTGCCCTCCAGCGGGACCTCCCCCACATACATCGGCGGCAGCAGCAGTGCCACCTCCACCGCGGCAGGCATCGCCGCATTGGTCTGGAGCGTGAACCCCGCGCGCACCCGTGCTCAGGTGTTGCAATGCCTCACGAGCACGGCGCAGTTCGCCACGAGCCCCAGCGGCAGCAAGGGCTATGGCAACATCAACGCCGCCGCTGCCGTGAACTGCGCGCTCGCTTTGTGAGCGTCGCACTGCAACGTGGCCTCGACCATGCCGGAGCTGCCGATATTTGAGGCCGAAGCTCATCCCGCATGACCAAGGCCCGCATGAAGTCACAGGTGGCGTCCCCCTCGTGGACCACCATGAAGGAGTATGAGGACATCACCTACCGCAAGAGCGGGGGCGTGGCCCGCATTGCCTTCAACCGTCCGGAGGTGCGCAATGCTTTTCGTCCGCATACGGTTAGCGAATTGCTGGAGGCCTTTCACGACGCGCACCAGGACACGTCGATCGGCGTGGTGCTCTTCAGTGCGGAGGGGCCGAGCGCGAAGGACGGCGTGTGGTCTTTTTGTAGCGGGGGCGACCAACGGGCACGAGGGCAGCAGGGCTATGTGGATGAACAGGGCATGCCGCGCCTGAACATCCTGGAAGTGCAGCGGCTGATCCGCTTCATGCCAAAGGTGGTGATCGCAGTGGTGCCAGGCTGGTGCGTGGGCGGTGGGCACAGCCTCCATGTGGTGTGCGACCTGACGCTAGCCAGCAAGGAGCACGCGGTGTTCAAGCAGACCGATGCCGATGTCACCAGCTTCGATGGCGGCTATGGCTCGGCCTATCTGGCGAAGATGATAGGGCAGAAACGCGCACGGGAGATCTTCTTCCTCGGTCGCGATTACAACGCACAGGATGCGATGGACATGGGCATGGTGAACGCAGCCGTGCCACATGCCGAGCTGGAGGCCACTGCGTGGCAGTGGGCACAGGAGATCCTCGCCAAGTCGCCCACATCGATCCGCATGCTGAAGTTCGCCTTCAACCTTACGGACGATGGCATGGTGGGCCAGCAGGTGTTTGCCGGTGAGGCCACCCGACTGGCGTACATGACCGAGGAGGCGAAGGAAGGCCGCAACGCCTTCCTCGACAAGCGCAAGCCCGACTTCGGGAAGATCAAGTGGTTGCCGTAATGACTTACCGCACCTCGCCGCCGGGAGGCATCACCTGTGCGGGCTGCACGAATACCAGTTTCCCGCTGCTGTCCTCGGCCATTAATACCATGCCCTGACTTTCGACGCCGCGCATTTTACGGGGCTCGAGGTTGGCAACGAGCACGACCTGCTGACCGGGTAGCTGCTCGGGGGTATAGTGCTGGGCGATGCCGCTGACCACAGTTCGCGGCGATACCTCTCCGATATCGATGGCCAGCTTCATCAACTTGTCCGCCTTCGGCACACGTTCTGCGGCAGTTATGGTACCCACGCGCAGATCCAGCTTCGCAAAATCATCGAACACGATGTTCGCCTTGGGTGCTGATGCAGGTACAGCGACAGGTGCAGCAGCCTGGGCTTCGGGCGGGGCCATGGCATGCAGGCGCTCCACTTCTGCGGCGATCTCCTCATCGGCGATCGGCTTGAAGAGATGCTCCGCAGCGCCCAGCTCCTGTCCGGCTCCGATGAGGTCCGTACGGAAGGCATCACCCCAGGGAAGCACACCGATGCCCAACATGCGCCGCAGCTTGTGTGCCGTGAACGGAAGGAACGGCTCGAGCACGATGCTGAGCACCGCCGCGATGTTGAGGCTATTGGCGAGCACGCTGCGCGTGCGCTCTGGATCGGTCTTCTCCAGCTTCCACGGCTCGGTATCGGTCAGGTATTTGTTGCCAGCACGCGCCACGTTCATCGCGCTGGCCAAGGCATCGCGGAAGCGGAAGTGGTCCACTTGCTCCGCCACATCCTCCGTACTGCTATGCACCGCGCTCCACAGACCCATTTCCTGTTCTGTGCGCTCGCCGATCGACGGCGCTTTGCCGCCGTAGTATTTGTGGCACAGCACGAACACACGCTGAACGAAGTTGCCCAAGATGGCCACCAGCTCATTGTTGTTCTTGTCCTGGAAGTCCTTCCAGGTGAACTCGCTGTCCTTGAACTCGGGCAGGATGGTGGCCAGTGCGTATCGCAACTCGTCCTGTCGGTTGGGCCAACGTTCGATGTACTCATGCAACCACACAGCCCAATTACGACTGGTGCTGATCTTGCGTCCTTCGAGGTTGAGGAATTCGTTGGCAGGCACGTTCTGCGGCAGGTTATATCCGCCGTGCAACTTCAGCAGGATCGGGAAGATGATACAGTGGAAAACGATGTTGTCCTTGCCGATGAAGTGGATCAACCGCGTGTCATCGCTCTGCCACCACTTCTGCCAATCCTGTCCCTTGTCCTTCGCCCATTGCTTGGTGGCGCTGATATACCCGATGGGCGCATCGAGCCACACATATAGCGCCTTGCCCTCCGCACCGGGCAAGGGCACAGGGACACCCCATTCGAGGTCACGCGTCATGGCACGCGGACGTAGGCCATCCTTCAACCAGCTGTTGCACTGACCTAGCACCGAGCTCTTCCACTCCTTCGGATCATGGTGCTGTGCGCCATCAAGCAGGCCGGTATTGATCCATTCCTCCACCCATTGCTGGCTGCGCTCCATCGGTAGGTACCAATGCGTGGTCGGCTTCAGCACGGGTTTCGCGCCACTCAACGTGCTGCGCGGTTCGATCAGGTCCTTCGGGCTCAGCGCGCTGCCACACTTCTCACACTGATCTCCATACGCATCCGGATTTCCGCAGGTGGGGCAAGTCCCCATGATGTAGCGGTCCGCGAGGAATTGCTTCGCCTCCTGATCATAATACTGCTGTTCCTCCTGCTGTGTGAAGGCGCCGTTCGCGTGCAACTTCAGAAAGAACTGCTGGCTCGTCTCGCGATGCAGCTCCGAACTGGTGCGGTGGTAAATATCAAAGTGGATGCCGAAGTCCTGGAAGGCCTGGCCCATCAGCGCGTGGTACTTGTCCACGATGGCACGCGGTGTGGTGCCCTCCTTCATGGCGCGGATGGTGATGGCCGCGCCATGCTCATCGCTGCCACAGATGAACAGCACCTCCTTTCCGCGTTGACGCAAATTGCGCACGTAAATGTCCGAGGGCAGGTAGGCCCCTGCGATATGCCCCAGATGCAGGGGGCCGTTGGCGTAGGGCAACGCGGCCGTTACCGTGGTTCGCTTGATCTCCTTCACGATGGCTGAAAACTCGCGCTGGTTGCGCGAAGGATGCGCAAGATAGCCGTGCAACTTCGCACCAAGCCCCGCAGCGTTCACACGTGCTGATGCGCCCACTATGTCCGGAAAGATCGTGCCCCCCTCCTTACGCATTGGCGACACCGTGGCCATTGTGCCCACCGCACGCGCCATCACGTTGCACGAGTTGAAGGACGGTATCGCCCTCATGCAAAGCTGGGGACTGCGGGTGAAGTTGGGCGCCGGTGTCGGGCGCAAGCATTTCCAGCATGCGGGCACGGCCCGGGAGCGAGCTACTGATCTGCAGTCAGCCATCGATGACCCTGCGGTGCATGCCATTTGGTGTGCTCGCGGCGGTTATGGAACGGCACAGCTGCTCGACCACATCGACCTGAGCGGCCTACAGCAGCATCCCAAGTGGATCGCGGGTTTCAGTGACATCACCGTGCTGCACAATGCGCTGCATCGCCTCGGCGTGGCCTCGTTGCATGCCCAGATGCCGTACAACATTGCCGCAAAAGGCCCGGAGACCGTCTCAACACTGCGTTCCGCGTTGAAAGGTGAGGCGTACACGATCGCCTCTCCAACGAGGGCCTTGGCAGACCGAATGGGAGAATGCGTAGGGGAGCTGATCGGCGGCAATCTCAGCTTGTTGTATGCCCTGCGGGGCACTCCGTACGACGTTGACCCGCGCGGCAAGATCCTGTTCCTGGAGGACCTGGATGAACTCCTTTACCACATGGATCGCATGGTGATGAACCTGCACCTGGCCGGATGGTTCAACGACCTGGCCGGGCTGATCGTGGGTGGCATGGCCGACATGCACGACCTGAAGGAGCAGGATCCCTTCGGGGAGAGCGCCGAGCAGATCATTGCTCGCACGGTCGCGCCTTTCGAATATCCTGTCTGCTATCACTTCCCGTCTGGACACATTCCGGATAACCGGGCCTTGGTCCTAGGGCAAAAAGCGAAGCTCAGCGTAACCGCGAACGGTGCAACGCTGAGCTTCGGAAATGGACTTGTTTAAAGCTGTTATCTGCACCCCAGCGCCTTTGCGGGATATCAGTTCCGCTCGAACTTGTTGTACCCAGCCGGGATCTCGAAGAGGGCTGGTTTCTGCACGGCCTTCACCACCTTGGTCACCTGCAGCTTGCTCACCTCAGCGCCATCGAGCTTTTGTTCGATACCAAGCATGGGGAACACGCCCTTGGCAGCTTCGATCTCGAGGAAGAACACCGCTTGTTCATCTTTGCGGTTCAAAGTTTCGAGCAGGGGGATGAAGAAGCCGAACTGGTCCTGGGCCACCCAGTAACTGATAGTACGGTCCTCGGCGGCGCTTTTCACCACCCATTTTTCACATTTGTAGCCGGCCATTTCCTTCATTTCGCCGGTCTTTTTCACTTCGGCCTTCACATCCTTGGGAAGGCGCATGTTGGGCACATCCATGTAGAGCTTCCGGTCGGGGCTCAAGGCCGTAACGGTCTTGTCGTGTGTATCTACGAGCATGATACCCTGGGCATCGCCACGGGCGCTGATCTCCTCGATCCGCACATGATCACCCTTGATGTAATACTTGTAATTTGTCACCACAGGACCGGTGGTCTTGGTGAACTCGATGGTCCCTTCAAACGCTTGGGCCGTCACATTCTGTGAGGTGGCCAGGAGGCTGAGGAAGGCGACGGAGGAGATGAGGGCTTTACGCATGGCTTGAGGTCGTTGCCGAAATAGTTGTCGGTCGAAAGATCCGCAAATTTGTTCCCCTATAACGCAGACAGATCACAGGGGTTACACACAGGGCTACGTTGCTATCATGAACGATCATCTGCGGACCGGCGCCGAAGGGGAGCAATTGGCGTGCCAGTGGCTGGAAGCGCGCGGCTTTCAGATCCTGCATCGGAACTGGCGCCACAAACGGGATGAACTGGATATTGTAGCGTTGGATGGCTCCTTTTTGGTGGTGGTAGAGGTGAAGACCCTGTCCAGCGACCGTTGGGCAAGGCCCGAGGATGCTGTGAACCCGGCCAAACAGCGCAAGCTGATGCGGGCGGCCGCGGAGCTCGTTCAACAGACCCCCGGGGATCTGGAACTCCGCTTCGACGTAATAAGCGTGACCTTTACACCGGGCGGCCCGCAGATCCTGCATATACCGGACGCCTTCTACCCCACGCTCGATGAACAAGCGCAATGACCGCTCGCCGCGAGGCGACCGCCCCCCCGGCCGCTCCTCCTCTGCCAAATCAGGAGGTGCGCCCCCCCCCAGGAACAAGTCCTCCAAAGACCGTCCGCCCCGCCGTGAGGAGGAGCGTCCGGATAGGGGTACGGAGCGGGGA
>JBKJNF010000321.1:0-3938 GCA_046596155.1 Flavobacteriales bacterium
TGGCCGCCACACTCAATAGGATGCCCAGGAAGAACAGGCGTGTTGGCGTCGAGCGCCTCTTGGCTCACCCAGCAGATCGCCGATCGATCCGTGATCGTGTTCCTGTTCGGCCTGCTCTCCGCGGTGGTCGACAACGTGCCCTTGGTCGCCTCGGTTCAGAGCATGTTCAGCTTGACCCAGTTCCCCATGGACCATTCCTTCTGGAAATTCCTGGCCTATTGCGCGGGCACTGGTGGCAGTGCATTGATCTTCGGATCCGCAGCCGGTGTTGCTGCCATGGGCATCGAATCGATCACCTTCTTCTGGTACGTGAAAAAGATCACCGCATACGCGCTACTTGGCTACGTTACCGGGGCACTCGTCTTTCTCCTTCAGGATGCGGTCCTCTGAACCATGAACACCTCGCGCTCGTCCTCCGGCTCTGCTTCCACTGTTGTCGGTGGCTGCTACATCCCCTATCACCGCCTGATAACGGCCATTGCCAACCCAAGCACGGATCGTATGAAAGAGGAAGGATCCTGACCTGACGACCATGAAGAACATCCGATCGATCCTGTTGCTCACGCTCCTGACCTCGCTCGGCGTAGCCAAGGGTTGGGCCCAGGACCGGCGCGAGTTCCTGATCATCACATTACGGGGTGAGGTGAAGGTGTGGGTGCTGCCTGCAGAATGGGAGGCTGTGGTAAGGAACGAACAACTCTCGCTTGTGGATGGTAGCGGCACTAAAATGAGCGGGATAGCGGCCGTGCGCCCGCGGTTGGCAGTTGCACCATCCCAGTATCACGAGGTACGGCTGTCTTTCCCGGTTCATCCGGAAAGACCCTTACCCAATCGTTCTGGGTGCCGGACAAGTACAAGCGCATTGAGGATGCACCGCTCGTGGACAGTTTCTTCCGGATCGATGGGCAGACGATGGTGCGGGCTGATGCGTATACGGTGGTCCTCGAGTAAGCCAGATACACCAGTGATAGAGTCACTATGTAAGCGTGGACCAGTTCGGACTGCTTGGCTCCGGGACAGTTTGTTTTTGTACAAGTTCAACGAACAGGGGGGTACGTTCTGGACAAAATACGTCGCGGTTCTTTTGCTCGACGCCACAGGCAAATTTGTTCGACAACAGAACGTGCAGCGCAACTTGAACCGGCTACGCGCCGCCATGGACGTGAGCAAGCTACCGGCGGGCACGTACTACCTGCATTGATGGGAAGCGGTGGTTGGCTGTGGGTTAAGGTGATCGTGGAGTAAAGTCAGCGTTTCGCCAGATACCCCACTCGCTCCCTCACCCTCTTCAACGTAGCGCTCGCCACCACCCGCGCCTTCTCAGCACCGATTCGCAGCTGCTTGTCGAGTTCACCCTTGTCGTTCATGAGCGCTTGGAAGGTCGCGCGCTCTTTGGCGTAGCGTTCGGTGAGCACGGCGAGCAGTTCCTTCTTCGCATGGCCGTAGCCGTAGTTGCCGCGCAGGTAGTTCTCCCGCATCGCCGCCACCTGTTCCGGCAAAGCAACGAGCGCGAACAGTTTGAAGGTGTTATCGTTCTCCGGGTCCTTGGGTTCCTCAAGCGTACTGCTGTCGCTCACGATGCCCATCACCTGCTTCTTCAGCTCCTTCTCGTCGGCGAACACATTGATGGTGTTGCCGTAGCTCTTGCTCATCTTCTGGCCATCGGTGCCGGGCACCACCATCACCTGCTGATCGATCTTGGGGGCCGGCACAACGAAGGTGTCCTCGCCATATGCGCGGTTGAACGCACTGGCGATGTCGCGCGCCATTTCGAGGTGCTGTTTTTGGTCCTTACCCACCGGCACGTAATGCGCATCGTACAACACAATGTCGGCCGTCATCAGTACCGGGTAGTAGAACAGTCCGGCGTTGACGTCGCTGAGGCGATCGCTCTTGTCCTTGAACGAATGCGCGTTGGCGAGCATCGGGTAGGGCGTAAGGCAGCCCAGGTACCAGGTAAGCTCCGTCACTTCGGGCACATCGCTCTGGCGGTAGAAGGTCACGGCGTTCACACTCAGTCCGCAGGCGAGCCATGCCGCAGCCACGGCGTAGGTGTGTTCGCGTAGGACCTGCGGGTCGCGGACAGCGGTGAGCGAATGCAGGTCGGCGATGAAGAGGAAGGCATCGTTGCCGGGCGCCGTGCTCATGCGGATGGCCGGGTGGATGGCGCCCAGCAGGTTGCCGAGGTGGGGGATGCCGGTGCTTTGGATGCCAGTGAGGATGCGGGGCATGGGCGTAAGGTGGCCGAAGATAGGATCAGGCGTTCAGGCAGGCACTCATCCGAGCGAAGCCGGTAGCTTAGGGCCTGCGGTGCGGCTGCATTTACATTCGCGCTCCGTTTTCCCTGGAACCATGTCCGCCGCACCCCACGAACATCACGATACGCCGTTGGTCCCTGATGGGGAGGCCACGCGCAGTGTGATGCTCAAGTGGCTGTTCGCGTTACTGCGGTTCATCTTCAAGTTGTACTTCGGCATCATCTTCTTTGGAACGCTATTGGTGCTTTACGTGCCGTTCCGCAGGATGATGCGCACGGAGGACGGCTTTCCGAAGGCCTTCCGCCTGATGAACGCCTGGGGCGTGGTGCTGAATATGTTCCTGCTTGTGCCGGTGAAGCGCCTGAAGATGGCACCTCTACCGAAGCCACCGTACGTGATCTGCGCCAACCATGGCAGCTATTTGGACATCGTGCACATGTACAGCATCGGCCTGGACTTCTTCCTGTTCATGGGGAAATACGAACTGTTGAAGTGGCCGTTAGTGGGCATGTTCTTCAAGCGCATGAACATTGCGGTGAACAGGGGCAACCGCACGGAAGCCGCGAAGTCGTTGTTGCGTGCAGGGCGATCGATCGACAAGGGGATTTGTGTCTCCTTGTTCCCGGAAGGCACGATCCCCCACACCGCGCCACGCATGAAACCTTTCAAGGACGGGGCCTTTAAACTGGCCATCGAGAAGCAGGTGCCCATTGTGCCGGTCACCTTCCTCGACCACTGGCGCCTGTTCGGTGATCCGGCCGACCTGCTAAGCCGTGGGCATCCGGGTATTTCGCGTGCCCTTCGCCATCCCTACATCGAAACAAAGGGCATGACCGAAGCGGACCTTAATAACTTGCGCGACCGGGTCTACGAGGTGATCCAAGCCCCCCTCATCGAAGCATTCGGGAAGAAGCCATGAAGATCGACGAAGCCACACTCGACCGCATCGCGGAACTTGCCCGCCTGGATGTAAGCGATCCAGCTGTTCGCACCCAATTGCTGGGCGACATGCAGCGCGTGCTCGACTTTGTGGAGAAGCTCAACGAGATCGACACCAACGGCGTAGAGCCGCTCATCCACTTGAGTGAGGAGACGAATGTGCTCCGTGCGGATGTGGCCACGCCCGGCCTCTCTAAGAAGGAGGTGCTGATGAACTCCCCGGTAAAGGACAGCGACTATTTCAAGGTGCCGCGGGTGGTGGACAAGAGCTAGAGCGCAGCAGCGCTTAAATCCATTTACGTGGATGGGGCAGGAAAGGACCGGCGATAGTTCCGCTGACCGAACCGGATCTAGCGCATTTTGGAATAGCCCGGTCGTTCCTAGCTAGGTAGCGCGCACCATGCAGGCCTACCGGCCCGGCACGATGCTCCGTTCGCGTCTCTTGGGACGGCGCCGACGAAGGAACGGTTGGAGCAGTTGCCGTAGGTTGAACGGTCGCTGGTGGGTAGGTTCGCGGATCCATACCTCACACCATGTACGGCAGCTTCCAACAGCACCTCCAGAAGGAACTTGATTCGATCGCCGAGGCAGGCCTCTTCAAGCGCGAGCGGGTGATCACCAGCGAACAGGGCGCGGAGATCACCGTAAATGGAAAGCAGGTGTTGAACTTCTGCGCCAACAACTACCTCGGTCTGTCATCGCATCCGGAGGTGATCAAGGCCGCACATGCCACGCTTGATT
>JBKJNF010000164.1:0-3993 GCA_046596155.1 Flavobacteriales bacterium
GACAGCCCGTGCCGTCGTCGTTCTGGGCTACGCAGAGGAGGTTGCTGCAATCGGGCGCGGCTTGGAAGACGCTGATGCGGGAATCGAACTGAGCCGTTCCGCATGTTGTTGCTGTTACTTCCTGAGCCACGGTGTTGGTGTAGCTGTACCACACCGAACCACCTGTGCTGGGTGCTTCAGCGTAGGCGCAGGCCGTAGGAGGCAGCGAATTGACCAGCCCCGAGGTGCTGCTTTGTACCTGAGCTCCGCAAGTGAGCGGTTCCGCCGAGGCGCAATCGATGTTCTGCACGGGGCACACGAAGGTGACACCATACGTGTTGATCGGCAGGCTCGCGCTCACGGGGTCCACCAGTACCCAATATTGGCCGGTGGTGGCCACGGGGAAGGTGAAGGACTGAACGGTGAACTGGTTCGTGCCCACATGGATCCAGCCCGACGGGTCGCATGCGCCAACTGCTTTGAAGTACACGGCCACGCGGCTGCTGCCCGCAGCTGCGGTCAGGCTCATGCTGTAGGTGCCCAGCACGCTCGCGTTCAGGAAGAACAGTTGCTCTTTACCGGAGGTGGTGAAGCCGAATGTGGGCTCCACGAAGTTCCAGCCACCGGGACCGTTGGGTCCGAAGGATCCAATGCCCGAGGGGCACACGATCGCAGGTGCGGCTGCACAGTCGGGGTAGGTGACCACCGAGCCGAACGAGCTAACACCAGGACCATCACCGCAGGGGGTGCAGTTGCGGGTGACGTACACGTCATACTTGGTCACAGCGCTGAGGCTCGTAATGGTGACAGGACCGGCGGATACAGGTGCTAGGGATGTGCCTGTGCCCGGGGTAAAGCCGGTAAGGCCGTATTCCACGGTGTAGATCGCACTTCCACAGCTGTTCACACCATTGGTCCAGTTCACGCTGAATCCGTTGGTGTTCACATTGCTGAAGACCACCGCTGTTGCTGGCAGGCAGGGTGGGGCCGGATCCACGTTGATGATGTAATCCTCCGCTTCGCCGGAACCGAAGTTGCCGCAGGCGTTCGTGGGGCCGTTGGCATTCCCAGTAAAGCGTGAACGGACGCGCATGTTCGTGGCGCCGAGCGTAGCCGTCAAGGGCACTGCCAGGTTGATGGTGCTGGCCACGTTGGCAACGCTACCGATGGACACCTGGGTCCACTCCGTTGTGCTGTACACATTATCGTGGTTCCAGTCCACCCAAACGGAAATGATGCACCCTTGGTCCGTGGTCACCCCCAAGTTATATCCAACACCCTGTTGCACCGTTGTGGTGGTAGTGCCGCTCGGGCCGTAGGCCGTGTAGGCAGGGGCTGAGCAGGTGGTGGTGTTGTTCAGTGTATTCAAGGACACGTTCACAATGTTACCGTTGCCGCAACCCACCGAATGTGTGGCGGCGCAGTAGCACAGGAAGGTGTTGGCATTCACAACAACGACGTTCGATGTATCCGTACCACCACCGCAGCTAACGATCACACGATAGTAAGTGGTGTCGGTCGGGCTTGGGGTAATGGTAGGCGTGGAACCAGGGATCGTTGCCCAAGTGGTACCGTTGAGCGAAGCTTCCCAGGTCAACGTCTGGCCTGTCCCATTGGAACCGCCTGCATAGTGCAGTCCTACGGTTCCACCGGCGGCGCAAATGTCCGTGGCATTGGCCTGAAGCGTACCGGCTACTGGTGGATCGATACAGGGGTCCTGTACGCAGTCCACCACGCCCGCATGCAATGTGCCCGCTGTCAGGTTGGCAAGTGCTCCCGGTGTGGGGTAGAAGATTGGGCAGTTGCCGGGATAGGTGGACGGACCGCGGAATTCATAGACCACGCCGCCGAAAGGGTCGCTCATGGTGAGGCCCGGTTCATCAGGGAAGGCACCCGTGTTGGTGCAGATCAACGCGATGGCACCGGCATCACACAGTTCCAAGGCCACGTTGGCTTCGCACGTGGCGATCTGCGATCCCAGCGTACCGACCAGCAGTCCATTCTCGCGAACTTCCACCAAGGCACCGTTCCAGCTATCGCCATAATTGTCCGTGAGGTGGAAATTGTAATTGCAGGCCAATGCGGCACCGCAACCGGAGAGGAAGTTCACCGCTGCGGTGTTCGCGCTGATGTTGCCGCCGCCACAATTCTGGCGCACGTACACGGTGTAATTCGTTCGTGCCAGCGGCACAGTGATGGTGGCTGGTGAGGAAGCGGCGGTAACAACTGTGCCACCTGCTCCGGCCGTAGCACCCGTTCCGGGGGTGAAGCCTGGGGCGCCATATTCCACGATGAACGATCCTGTGCAGCTAGCACAGGTCCAACTCACGCTCGCATTGAAACCCGTGACGTTGCTAACGGCCGGATTAATAGGCGCTGTGCATGCGGGGGGGGTGGTCACTGTGAAATTATCGAGGTATACCTGGTTGCCGAATTGGCTGACAGCACGCCAACGAATACGATTGACCGTACCCGGGAAATTGTACGAGCGGGTAGCCCACTCAGCAGCGGTGGTAGGCGTGTAACCCCCGGTCTGAGAAAGGCCAGTGGGGTTCAACGCACCGCCAACGCCATTATCCAATGTGGCAATGGGAACGGTCCATGTAGTACCTCCGTCCGTGGAACCTTCCACGAAGAGCTGGTCCACCTGGTTGGACGGGTATGTTGCGCCGGCCACATCAAAGTTGAGTTGCTTGAGCACGCCGAATGGCGCGAACACAGGTGTGAGGATCGCTCCGTTCGTTGCCGCAGCGATGTTGAAATAGTTCAGCAGAACAGAGCCTGCGCCCGCAGCAGCGAAACCGTTCACGGCACTGCGCGCTACGAGACCGTAGGATGGGGTCGGCTCGTAGCAGTGGAAGGCGATCTGGTTGAAATCCTTCGGGAAGGCCGGGCATGCACCCGCTGTAGAGGAGAATTTGACAGCCGCGCGGAAAGCCGTTACTGCCAAGGCGGTACTACCCAGCACAGGTGTGACACCGTTGAATCGGCGGCAGGTGGTCAAGGCAGCCCCCGCACTGTTGCCATTCGCGGAGTTCATTACCGGACCGGCCGCTGCCGTATTATCGGTGCGCACCACCATCATTTGCAGGTTGCCTGCAGCCGTGGTGTAGTTGAACGCCGTTGTGAGCGTAACATCCGTGAATCCGATGGCCGAAAATGTGATCGGTCCGCTATACACCAACGTATAACCTGTGGTGTTGTAGGTGCCCGAAACGAACGTGCTGTTCGCTGTTGTCTGCAAGTAGATGCTTACACTGTTGTACGTCCTCGGTAAGCCTGTCAAGGCGTTCATCGAGAAGCCGATCTTGGATATGTTCAGATCAGTGCCGATCTCGGTAGATAGATAGATGTGCTCGCTTACATGGTTGGCGCCTGAACCCATTGGGCCGTTGCCTGTGGTGCCCGCATTACCCGTTATCGATACGGTGTACTGGGCAGTTGTATTTCCTGGTAGCGTAAGCAGCGCGCCCGCCAGCAGCCCTGCTTTCCACAGGGTCCGTATGGTTTTTATCATGGGTTTGGGTTTGGAAAGGGTTGGGTTTTGTCGATGAAGAAGTGGTTAATGTAGATGAACGGCGTGGAACGTCAAGCCGTGTTGAAAACATTATGCCTTACGGAGCGTGGTTTTCGGGGAATAATGGGTGGAAATGTTGGATCTGCTCGCCGGGAACGGCGGAGTTGGGTTTTTTTAGGTAGGGGTGGTAGGTGGGTGCGCGCGCTGGTTGTCGCAGAAGGTTTTTGCGCGCGAGGTCCCGGGTATCGCTGCGTGTGCCTTCGCTTCGCTGCGGCACGCGCTGCGCTCCCGGGACGCGGTCTGGTTTTTTTAGTTGGGTTTGGAAGTTGGGTGTGGAGGTAGGGTGCGCGCGCTAGATGTCGCGGATCGTTTTGGCGCGCGAGGTCCCGGGGAACGCTGCGTGTGCCTTCGCTTCGCTGCGGCACGCGCTGCGCTCCCGGGAGGCGGTTTGGTTTTTTAGTTGGGTTTGGAAGTTGAGTGTGGTGGTTGGGTGCGCG
>JBKJNF010000229.1:0-2819 GCA_046596155.1 Flavobacteriales bacterium
TGTTCACTGGACAGCAGAACTGATCGTTCAGGCCACCTCTTTCGGCCGATTGAGTTTCACCACGCGTTTCGAGCGCGCTCGCATGTTCAGCAGTTCCACCCCGAAGCTGAAGGCCATCGCGAAGTAGGCGTAGCCTTTATCGATGTGGCTGTGGTGCACCGGCTCCAAGCCTTCGAAGAAAAGCATAAAGCCCACAAGCGTCAGGAAGGAGAGCGCGAGCATCTTCAAGGCCGGATGCTTTTCGATGAACGTACTGATGCCGTTGGCGAAGAAGAACATGACGATCATGGCGATGACCACGGCGGTGATCATGATCTCCACGTGCTTCGCCATATCGATGGCCGTTACGATGCTGTCGAAGGAGAATACCATGTCAACCAATAAGATCTGCAACACGACCGCGGCAAAGCTCGCCGACGGCTTGGCCGCATGCACGCTCTCCTCCCCGCTCTCCAGCTTCTCGTGTACCTCCTTCACCGACTTGTACAGCAGGAACAAGCCACCCGCCAGCATGATGATGTTGTGGAGGTTGAAGCCAATACCGAAGACCCTGAGCAGCTCCGTCTCCCCGTTCCTCAACAACCAACCGAGGCTGATCAAGAGCAACGAGCGTACGAGGATGCCACCGATCATCCAGGCACGTCGCGCACGCAAGCGTTTTTCCGCAGGAATGCGCCCCAGAATGATGGAAACGAAGATCACGTTATCGATACCCAGCACCACTTCAAGTGCGGCGAGTGTGAGCAGGCTGATAAGGGAACTGATGGTGAACAAGTCTTCCATGGTCGATCTTGGCGGCTGCGAAGATGCGAAGAGTGCGATCACCTTCGGAATTCCAGATCACCGCGAGCGTTCTTTCATCTATCGCCCTGAGAACCGCCGCTGTATCGTTGGCGCGATCCCTCCCCAACCCCGCGACCGACAAACTCCGGCTGGATCGACCGGAAGCACCGATCGCCATCACCGCCATCGATGCGACCGGACGAACGATGCACTTGCAAACGTTCCGGCACACTGGCCGTATATTGGAAGTGGATGTGAGCAGCGTTCCACCCGGCTTGTGCGTCCTGCTCTTGAAGGCCAACTCCGGTAACCTGACGTTGCGCTTCATCAACGAGTAGAACGATGAAACACCTCTCCACCTTGTTCGCGCTGGCGCTTGCAAGCACCGCCAGTGCGCAGATCACGAATGGCAGCTTCGAACAGAACGGTGCGTTCAGCCTGCAAGGCTGGGAATGGACCTGTGAAGACCCACAGCCCATGATGGATGTGCCAGCGGGCGGCGGTGTGTGGTCGGCCTGGAAACGATCCGGCCATGCCAAAGGCTGCTTTCCGAACGAACTCTACCAGCGACTTCCGAATGTGCAGTACGGCATCCCTTACCAATTGAGCGGCTGGGTGAAATGCCCCGTTGGCGAATTCTCCGTGTGCCTCGGTGGATCATTACTCTTCGGCACCATCAGCAATGGACAATTCACCTTTGCTCAGAACGCCACCAGCACGGACACCGCTTGGACCTACCTCACCGTTGAACACGTCTTCGATCCCGGGGTGGGTGACACGGCCATCGTGGTGCTGAACTCAGGTTTCATCGGCGGACCGATCGACCCATTGCCTGCAGGGTTCGATCAGGTGTCGCTGGACATTGCCGAGGGCGTTCCGGAACGGGTTCCGCTGCACGTTTCGCTCTTTCCCGACGCCACCGGCGATGTGCTGCATGTGGGTTCGAACAACCGCATCGTTTCGATCCAGGTCATCGATCTGCGGGGCCGAACGTTGCTGGACCGCGATGGAAACTCCACCACCGAGCATGTGAACATCAGCACACTTTCCAGTGGCGAATATGTGGTGCGGGTCGTTACTGAGGATGGCGCAGGCGCTGCCCGCTTCCTCAAGCACTGATCGCCTCACGCAAGAGGCGCGACACCTCACCGGGCCGGGTGAGCACCATCACATGTTGGCCACCTTTCACGAGGTGATCCACGGGAAAGCGCAGCGGCGTAATGATGTCCTTGTCACCGTGGATGCGCACCAGCGGCCCCTGCCAGCGTGAACCCTGCCAACGCATAATGGCCGCTGTGCCGCGCCGCAGTTGTGAAGCCCCTTGTTTGCACGCCATGTCGAACAAAAGCACATCGATGCTCCGTTCGCGCCGATCGATGAGCCGCTTCACAGGCCAAGCCGCACGTAAGCTCCAATCGCGGATCACTCGGTGAAGGCCCAGCCGGGCATTGATCCGTGTCAAAGCGTTCCATTCATGGGGCCCGGTCCAGGAGGAGATCAAGATGACCTTCTTCGGGTTGGTGTACATCGCCAGCTCTTGGGCCACCATGCCGCCCATGCTTACACCCACCAGCACGTGGGGATCGGCAGAGTTCACTTGTGCAGCCAACGCCTCTGCGATGGAGGTGAGCGTGTCGCTCGGCCCGAACCGCGGCCATTCAAGCTTCTTCGTTGGCAGGCCGTCCAATTGGAGCCGGTCAAAGAGCCGCGCATCGCAGCCGACACCCGGCAACAGGTAAACGTTCATGTTCGGCAAAGGTCGCGTGCGAACATCACCTTGAGGCCTTCACAGTGCCGAATAATTCACCCCGATCGGGTATGGTTCCGGGGGACGGGATGAGCCCACCTTGCATACCACGGAATTACACCCACCTCTGATCCCCACGGCTATGAAGCACCTCACCTCCCTCGCTCTCGCCACCTGTCTCGCGCTCTTAACATCCTGCGCAAAAGAGGAACTGGTGATCCCCCAAAAGACCAACACACCCGACATCACCCCGGACTGTGTATTCCCGTTCGCGCCGGTCGATCAAGTG